>JBIIIP010000073.1:0-15662 GCA_044234625.1 Pirellulales bacterium
CAACCCGGCAGATGCCCGCCCCACAACGACGCTTGTCGGGAGCCTTCCCTGGGCGGGCCCCGACGCGCCTGCGTCCGGCCGGCCGACCGAGGCGTTCCTGCCGGTGTCGCCTCGACTTTCAGTCAACGAGACACCATCGGCCCAGCCCCTCGGCCAACGAATCGATCGCTGGGTGCGCCGCAGCCCGCCATTCACCGCGAGCCTGTCGGTGCATGTGCTCATCCTGCTGGTGCTCGCCCTCCTGGTTACTCGCGAGCAGAGAATTCGGCGGCTTACGCTCAAGATGTCGTTTGCGAGTGACGAAGCCGGCGATGGGGCTGGCGACGTGGTGACAATCGCACCTGCCCCACAGGACGCGGAAGCCGATGCAGAGCCTCCGACCAGCGCACCGGCGGACCTCGACGCAGAAGCCCCATCGCCCCCCGCGGATCAGCCCGAGCCTGAGCCCGAACCACCTCGCGACATCCGACCCGATCCCATGCCGCCGGCTCAGGTGGTCGCCTTCGCGCCGGCTTCCGTGATGCCCCAGGTGGAGCCGCTCGACACGCAGCCGGCGAGCAGCGCAGCGTCCGGCGATGCCGCGGCGCCAGACGTCACGCAGGCCCTCACTGGCCGGGCCGGCGAGATGAAGCAGGCGCTCCTCTCGAAGGCTGGAGGCGGCGCCGAGACGGAGGCCGCGGTCGCCAAGGCGCTCGAGTGGCTGGCGAAGAAGCAGGGCCGCGACGGCTTGTGGAGCCTGAGAGGGCCCTACCCGGACGGCAGCAACCAGGAGAACAGGCTCGCCGCGACCGCCATGGCGCTGCTCGCCTTCCAAGGCGCTGGCACCACACCCCGCGACGGCGCCCAGCGAGAGCTCGTGGCCCGCGGCTGGAAAGCGGTGCTCGCCTCGCAGGCCGGAGACGGCACCTTCGATCTGGGCAGCATGCCCGACCAGCACTCGATGTATGCCCACGCGCAGACCACGATCGCTGTGTGCGAGCTCCTCGCGATGACGGGCGATAAATCCGTGCGGCCGGCCGCGCAGCGGGCGCTCGACTACTGCGTGGCCGCGCAGATGCCCGATGGCGGCTGGCGGTATCGACCGCCACGAGCCGGCGCCGACAGCGACAACAAGGGAGACATGTCGGTGACTGGCTGGTTCATGATGGCCCTGAAAACCGCCGAGACAGCGGGCTTGAGCGTGCCGTCGGAAACCTACGCCGGGGTGGGGCGGTTTCTCGATGCGGTGTTCATCTCCGACGCCAAGGGCTACGGCTACCAGATTCTTCCCCACCGAAAATTCGTGCAGGTGCGGCCCGCGCTCACCGCGGAGGCTTTGCTCTGCCGGCAGTATCTCGGGTGGCCGCACGACGATCCGCGACTGGCTGCGGGCATGGAGCTGTTGTTTCGCGAACTGCCCTTCGAGTTCGCCTACCCGCATAAGAACGTTTACGCGTGGTACTACACCACGCAGGTCTGCCGCCATGCCGGCGGCACTGCGTGGGAACGATGGAACGGCTCGATGCGCCCGGTGCTTACGGGCAGCCAGGTGGCGCGGGGTCCGGAATCCGGGAGTTGGGATCCGGTCCACGACATCTGGGGCCATCTCGGCGGGCGGCTTTTCACGACCTGCCTGTGCACCTACATGCTCGAGGCCTACTACCGCCACCTCCCTCTTGCCGCGGAGCGGTGATGCCGCCGACGCACACCAGTGTTGCCCACGCATCATCAACGGGGCTCCTCCGGTTGGCGGGCCAGTCGTTTTCCGATTACACTTTTCGGCTCGGTCTCAATTCCAGCGGAGGAGCATCCCATGAAGAGTTCGCGACGTGGTTTTCTGTCGACGTGTGCCGGTGGCGCGGCTGCGGCAGTGCCCTATTTTTCCTGGCTGCCCCGAACGCTGGCCGATGAGACTGCGTCGAAGAACGACCGCGTGGCGATGGGCCTGATCGGCGCCGGCGGCATTGCCAAAGCCAACGTCGGGGCAGCGAAAGACTGGATCGACCTCGTGGCCATCGCCGACGTTGACGGCGATCATGCGGCATCCTTCAACGAGAAATTCGCCGGCGGCAAGGCCTTCCTGACCGACGACTACCGGCGGCTGCTGGAGCGGTCGGACATCGACGTGATCCATGTCGCCACGCCCGACCATTGGCATACCAAGCCGGTCGTGGAGGCCATGCTCGCGGGCAAGGATGTCTATTGCGAAAAGCCCCTCACGCTGACGATCGACGAGGGCAAACTGATCCGCAAGGTGCAGAAGGAGACGGGGCGGATCCTCCAGGTGGGCACGCAGCAGCGGAGCACGTTTGGCCTGTTTGTCAAAGCCATGGCGATCGTGGCCGAAGGCCGGATCGGGAAGATCAAGCGGGTGCAGGCGGCGATTGGCGGCGCACCCGCCAGCCCCGCCATTCGCCAGGCAGCGTCGCCCGCGAAACTCGATTGGGACCGTTGGCTTGGCCCGGCACCGGTCGCCGAATACCGGTTTATGCAGGAGCCGCCCGTCAAGGACAAAGAGGGCAAGGAGAAGCCTGGGCAGTCGTATTGCAACTGCCACAACGACTTCCGCTGGTGGTACGAATACTCTGGTGGAAAGCTCACCGACTGGGGGGCGCACCACGTCGATATCGCCCTGTGGGCACTGGAGCTCAATGGCCATCCGGCCACGCCCCTGGGCATCAGCGGCACCGCCACTCACCCTGTGGCCTTCAAGGACGGCATGCCCGTTGAGAAAGACCGCTTCAACACGGCGACGGCGTTTCACTTCACCGTGGACTTTCCCGGCGGCGTGCAGATGGTGATCCGCGACGACACCGACAACGGCGTCTTGATCGAGGGAGACAAGGGCACGATCTTCGTCAACCGCGGCAAACTCACCGGCGCTCCGGTCGATGCCCTGAAAGACGAACCACTTCCCGAGGGAGCGATCGCCAAGGTCTACAAGAACCTGCCCATGGAGCGGGACGAGCGGCAGGCCCACTGGGCCAACTTCCTCCACTGTGCGAAGCACCGGAAGGAGCCGATCTCCGACGTGCATTCCCACATGCGGATGCTCGACATCTGCCACCTTGCGGGGATCAGCGCACGGCTGGGCCGGTCGCTGAAGTGGGACGCAACCGCCGAGCAAATCGTCGGCGACGAGCAGGCCAATGCCATGCTGTCGCGGCTTTATCGCAAGGGCTATGAGATCGAGATGTGACGCAGGATTGGCGGGTCACGCCGGCGGGGCGGCCTGCCACTGCCGGAGCGCCTCGTAGGCCACGATCGCTGCACAGTTTGAGAGATTGAGGCTCCGCACCTGCGGTCGCGCAGGGAGCTCGAGCACGCGGTCGGCGTGCGCGTCGAGCAGGGCGGCGGGCAGGCCCCGCGACTCGCTTCCGAACACGAGCACGTCGCCGCGCTCGTAGGCGACATCGGTGTACTGCCGCCGGCCCCCCACCTCGACGAGCCACGGAGGCCGGTTCGCCACCGGGGCGAGCCGCGCGAGCAGGTCATCCCACGAGTCGGCCACCTCCCATTCAAGGTGCTCCCAGTAGTCGAGGCCGGCCCGCCGCAGGTAATAGTCGTCGAGTTTGAAGCCCAGCGGCTTCACGAGCCACATCTTGGCCCCGATGGCCACGCAGGTTCTCCCGACATTGCCGGCATTCGGCGGAATCTCTGGCTCGTGGAGGACGATATGGAGAACCGGGTCGTACCGCATGGGCATATCGACGAAGGCGGGCTGTCTGATATCGTTGAACGAGGAAAGTGTCACACGAGGTGCGACGTTGGTCGAGATCAAGCGGAATCCCACGCGGGCGGTCAGGATCGGGTCGATCACCATCGGGTCCGGCCAGCCGATCGCCCCCCAGAGCATGACGGCCACCCACACGCAGGACGTGGCGGCCACGGTCGCGCAGGTCGAGGATCTGCACCGGGCGGGCGCCGGGGTGGTGCGGATCGCCGTCGACTCCAAAAAGGATGCCGCTGCCCTGCCGGCGATCCGGGCGGCCACCCAGGCGAACCTGGCCATCGATCTCCAGGAAAACTACCGCCTCGCGGCCGATGTCGCTCCCCACGTGCACAAGCTCCGCTACAACCCCGGGCATCTCTACCACCACGAGCCCACGAAGCCCTGGCAGGACAAGGTCAAGTTCATCGCCGAGGTGGCGGCGGCCAATGATTGCGCGCTGCGGGTGGGGGTGAACTGCGGGAGCGTGGATCCGGCGAAGAAGGAGCGGTTCGCCGCGGACGACTCGCTCGGTCCCATGCTCGCCAGCGCCCTCGAACACTGCGAATTGCTCGATGCGATCGGATTCACGCGGTACGTCGTGTCGCTGAAGGATTCCGATCCGCAGAAGGTGATCGAGGTCAACAAGCGGTTTGCCGACGCCCGGCCCGACGTGCCGATCCACCTCGGCGTGACCGAGGCGGGCATGCCGCCCGACGGCATCATCAAGACCCGCATCGCCTTCGAGCAGCTGATCTCCCGCGGCATTGGCGACACCGTGCGGGTGTCGCTCACTGTTCCCAATTCCCGCAAGGCCGAGGAGATCGCCGCCGCCAACCAGATCCTCGCCGACATCGCGGCCGGCCGCGTGCGGAGCGTGGTCGACTACGGCCTCTCATCGCTCAACATCATCTCCTGCCCGAGCTGCTCCCGAGTGGAAAATGAGGCCTTCATCGAGCTGGCCAGCCAGGTGAAGGAGATGACGGCCTACGCCCAGGAGCATGCCATCACGATCGCCGTGATGGGCTGCCGGGTGAATGGTCCGGGCGAGACCGATGACGCCGATCTGGGCCTGTGGTGCGGCCCGACGCACGTGAACCTCAAGAAGCGCAGCACCGAGCTCGGCGCTTTTCCGTATGACGCGATCCTGCCGAAGCTCCGCGAGGAGCTCGACAAGTTGATCGCCTCGCGCGCGTGAGCCCCATGGAAGCGCTGCCGATCGTCGATCCTGCCGCGTCGGCCTCGTGCGGTGCCGGCGTGTCGCTCATGCCGGCCGTGCGGCCGATCGACCCGGCCACGTGCCGGGGCACGTTTGCGATGGTGAGCCTCGGCTGCCCAAAGAACCTCGTCGATACCGAGCGAATGCTCGGCCTCTTGCGGGACGACGGCTGGCAGCTGGTGGGCGAGCCCGCCGGGTCGGACTTGGTGATCGTCAACACATGCGCCTTCATCGACGCCTCGCGGGCCGAGTCCTACGCCGCAATCAACGAGATGCTCGCGCTGAAGAAGGCCGGGGGCACCCGCGGCGTGATCGTGGCCGGCTGCTTGGCGGAGCGGCAGAAGGAGGGGCTTCTCGAGGAGTTGCCAGGCGTGGACGCGGTGATCGGGGTCTTCTCGCGGGACGAGGTGGCCCGGTCGGCCGAGCGGCTGATCGGCCGGCTCGGCGAGCAGCGGAGTCTCTTCAAGCCCGCGCCGGCGCGGGCCCTCCCCGACACGGGCCGGATGCGGGTGACGCCGCGGCACATCGCGTATCTGAAGATCTCCGAGGGCTGCGACCGCACCTGCACGTTTTGTGCGATCCCCAAGATGCGCGGAAAGCACGCCACCAAGGCGATCGAGGAGGTCGTGCGCGAGGCCCGCGAGCTGGCCGCCGATGGCGTGCAGGAGCTGGTGATCGTCGCCCAGGACACCACTTATTACGGCATGGATCTCTACGGCGAGCCGCGGCTCGTGGAGCTCCTCACGGAACTCGAGCGGGTGGAGGGCCTGCGCTGGATCCGGCTGATGTATCTCTACCCCATCCACTTCACCGACCGGCTCATCGACACGATCGCGGCCAGCAGAAAGATCGTGCCGTATCTCGACATGCCCCTGCAGCATGCGAGCGACGCCGTGCTCAGGCGCATGCAGCGGCGGGTGGCGAAGCAGCCCACCGAGGAGCTGCTGGCGAAGCTCCGCGGCCGGATCCCCGGGCTCGTGCTGCGCACCACGTTCATCACTGGGTTTCCTGGCGAGACCCGGGAGCAATTCGCCGAACTGCTCGACTTCGTCCGCACCTGGCGGTTCGAGCGGGCGGGGGTGTTCACCTACTCGCTCGAGCCCGACACGCCGGCGGCCCGGCTCGACGGCCACCTCGACGAGGCGGAGAAGCTGGCCCGCCGCGACGAGCTGATGAAGGTGCAGCAGGGCATCGCCCACGACCACGCCCGCCGGCAGGTGGGAAGGGTGTTCGACGTGATCGTCGACCGTCAGAGCGAGGAGCGCGAGGACGTGTGGATCGGCCGCACCTATGCCGACGCGCCCGACATCGATTGCGTCGTCTACGTGACCGCCCCGGGCACGTCGGCGAAAGAGCCGCTCACCGGCCGGATCGTCCCCGTGGAGATCGTGGCGTCGAGCGGATACGACCTCGCCGGCGTGCTGGCCACATGAGCGTTCCGGCTCTCGACCGCGTCTGGACAGTGCCGAACGCCCTGTCGGCCGTGCGGCTGCTCCTCGCCTTCGTGCTGTTCGTGGCCATCGAGCGCGGCATGCACACCGCGGCGCTGTGGCTGTTTCTCGTGGCGGCATCGACCGACTGGGTCGACGGCTGGTGGGCGCGAAGGTTTCGGCAGGTGAGCCGGCTGGGGCGGATCTTCGACCCGCTCGTCGACAAGGTGATCATCTGCGGAGCCTTCATGCTCCTGGCCGACCGCGACGGACGGTCGGCGATCCTGCCGTGGATGGCGGTCGTCGTGGTGGTCCGCGAACTGGTCGTCACGGCGGTGCGGGCCGAGATGGAACGTGCCGGCGTCGATTTTTCGGCCACGCTCTCCGGCAAGCTGAAGATGGTGCTGCAGTGCGCCGCGGTGGGACTCGAACTGGCGGCCCGCGTGTGGCCCGACTGGCAGCCGGCGGGAATCGGCCTCCGCGGGGCGGCGGTGGGGGCGGCCTGGGCGGCGGTGGGCGCGACGGTGTGGTCGGGTGTCGACTACCTGCTGGCCGGCCGGCCGGTCATCGCGGGGTCTGCCACCACGAAGGGCAGCCGCGAGTGACCGCGATGAACGGTGAACAGACGCTGGGGCTCGTGATCGTAGCCGCGGCGGTGGCGGCCTGTGCCGCCAGCCTTGCCACGGCCCGGGCGATCGTGCGCCGCATCCGGCAGGGTCGGGAAGTGGTCGAAGAGCGTCCCCAGCAGCCGGTGCCCTGGAAGGGTCTCGACGTGATCGCCGTGGTGGGGCTCGTGCTGGGCACGCGGATCGTGGCGGGCGCCGGACTCGACCCCTCGGGCGGGATGGACGGGCTGCTCATGGCCAATGCTCTCGCGATGCTCGCGGGCACGGCGGTGGCCGTGGCTTTCCTGCGCGGGAAAGGAGCCTCGTGGAAGGCCTTGGGGTTTCCCGACGTGCGGCTCGGCGAGGACGTTGCCATCGCTTGCGGCGGCTTGGGGCTCCTGCTCGCGCCGCTGCTGGCGGCGGCCGCCCTGCTCAACCTGCTCGTGCCCTATTCGCATCCCATCGTCGACTATCTGACGACGCATCACGACCCCCGGGCGACGGCGCTCGTGGTCCTCTCGGCGGTCGTGGCAGCCCCGGTGGCCGAGGAGTTTTTCTTCCGCCGGGTGCTGCAGGGATGGCTGCAGACGAAGGAGCCGCCGCTGGAGCGTGGAGCCGCGGTGGGGCTGACGGCGGCGCTGTTTGCCGTGGCCCACTATGGCCAGGGGCTGGCGTGGCTCCCGCTCTTCGCCCTCGGGCTCGTGCTCGGGTGGATCGTGCGGCGGACGGGGTCGCTCGTGCCGGCGATTCTGCTCCATGCCATGTTCAACGCGGTCAGCGTCGTGCTCCTGCTCGTGCAGACGCGGGCGGCCGCGGCGGCGGGCTGACAAGTCCCCCAGGTTGCCACGCCCTCAACTTCGACGCGGGTGGAAACCGATCTGGCTCGTGGGCGTCCCGCCAGCGAGAATCCGCGGGACCTTCCGGTTCCCCTGGGATAGCCCCGCCGTGCATCGCAGCCTCGCGACCCGCCTGCTCGACCGGCTCGCCTACATCGCCGTACGCGTGGCGATCTGCATCGTCCAGTCACTGCCGCGGGAGCGGTGCGAGCGCACGGCCCGGCGGCTCTCGAACCTGCTCGCCAACCGCGTGAAGATTCGGCGGCAGGTCGTGCGCGACAACCTCCGCCAGGCCTTTCCCGAGTGGTCGCCCGACGACTGCCGCGAGGTGGCCCGCGGAATGTGGGAGCACCTGCTTTTGATGGTGATCGAGATCGCCCACGCGCCGCGGGTCATCCGCAAGACCACCTGGCGGCGCCATCTGCAGATCCACGGCATGGAAGACATCGTGCGCACGATGTGGCTCGACCGGCCGAAGGTGGTGCTCTCGGGGCACTATGGGAATTTCGAACTGGCGGCCTATCTCTTCGGGGTCTTCGGCCTGAAGATGTTTTCCGTCGCCCGCGAGCTCGACAATCCGCTGCTCGACCAGTTCGTCAACGACTTCCGGGAATCGCGCGGGCAGACGATCCTCCCCAAGAAGGGCAGCGCGCCCGACGTGGCGATCGCCATGGAGCAGAACGGCGCCATCGGCCTTCTGGGGGATCAGGCGGCCGGCCCGCGCGGGTGCTGGGTGGAGTTCTTCGGGCGGCCGGCCAGCGTGCACAAGGCGATCGGCGTGTTCGCCCTTTCGGCATCGGCCCCAGTGCTCGTGTGCACGGCCACGCGACGGCAGCGGCTCTTCGCCTACGACCTACGGGTGGAGGGCGTCGCCGACCCGGCGGCGGGTGGGGCCGAGACGGCCGACCTGCAGTCGCTTTCGCAGTGGTACACGGGGCTCCTGGAGCGGGCCATCCGCCGCGCGCCCGCGCAGTACTGGTGGGTGCACCGCCGATGGCGGGATAAGCCGGCACGCGGTACAGTGAGTCGCTCCGCGGCCTGAATCCCAGCCGGCGGAGCCCCCGCTCATGCCCGACTGGATCGATATCGCCGCCGCCGCCGAGTGCCCGCCGGGCATGAGCATCGAGCGCGTGGTCGGGGACGAAATGGTGGCGCTATCCAACGTCGATGGCGCCTGGCATGCCATCGACGGGCTATGCCCGCACCAGGGCGGCCCCCTCGGCAGGGGCACGCTGTGCGGCGAGGTGCTCACCTGCCCGTGGCACGGCTGGCAGTTCGACGTGACCACCGGAAAGCACCGGCTGTCGGCCTCCGTGCGGCAGCGGGTGCACGAGGCCCGCGAGGAAAACGGGCGGGTGTTTGTCAGGCTGGCGAGCAGCCGGGAGCCGGTGGCGTGATCGAGTTTCGTCCTTTCCGGAACGACGACCCACCGCGGCTGGCAGACGTCTGGCGGTCGGCCGACCTTGGTCCGGCGGCCATGCAGCCCATGACGTCGGCGCTCCTCGAGGCGGCCGTGTTTTCCAAGCCCTACTTCGATCGTGCCGGGCTGACCGTGGCGATGGACGGCGGCCGCGCCGTCGGCTTCGCCCACGCTGCGTTCGGCCCCAACGCCGACCAGACGACGATCGATACCCGGGCAGGCGCCACGCTGCTCGTGATGGCCGTGCCGCACGAGGCCCAGCCGGCGATCGAGGACGGCCTGCTCGCCCGGAGCGAAGCCTACCTGCGGAGCCGCGGGGCGACGGCCGTGTATGGCGGCGGCTCGGCGGCAATGCGGAGTTTCTACCTCGGGCTGTATGGTGGCTCCGACCTTCCGGGCATCCTCGATTCCTCGGCTGGCATGCAGGCGGTGTTTCGTCGGGCGGCCTACCATGAGGCGGAGCGGATCGCCGTGCTGCGTCGGCCGCTCGAGGGGTTTCGTCCGCCGGTGAATCGCCTCCAACTCGCCATCCGGCGCAACACCGTACTCCGCGTGATCGACGAGCCGTCGCGCCGCACCTGGTGGGAGGCGGCCACAACGACGGGCATGGCGCTCCGCAGGTATGAACTGCGGAACCCCGCCGAGGAGGTGCTGGGCAGCGTCTCCTTCTGGGATATGCAGCCCTTGGCGGGGGCGTGGGGCGTGGTGGCCGCCGGGCTGCTGCACGTGGGCATCGAGGGGCCGCGGCGGCGGCAGGGACTGGCCAACTATCTCGTGGCCGAGGCCCTGCACGACCTCGCGCAGGAAGGCGTGGGAATGGTGGAAACGCACGTCGCCGCCACGAACGCCGCAGCCATGCAACTCTTCGGAAAGCTGGGATTCACGGCAGCCGAATACGGCACACTGTTTCGCAAGCCCTGAACCGCTTCACTCCGCCGACGCCGCCTGCAGCGACTCGACGTGGGCCTTCACCATGGTTCCGCAGGCGGCCAGCGAGCCATTCTCGCGCACGAGTCGTAAAGGCAACGGCGCGGTTTTGCCGTCGCGCCGCAGGTCGGCGAGATAGTCTTGGAGGATTTCAGCCCGCTGGGGCGAACTGTGCAGCATCCAGTGCACCCACGCCCAGGCTTCGGCGTAGTCGTCTTGCGTCATTTCGCCGGCCGCACGCAGGGCCTCGAGGCGTTCGATGTCGGGACGCCACGTGCCCTCGATGATGCGGCCGGCCAGATGGGCCACGTGCTCGGCGTGCGCTCCCCGGTCGCTCCGCGGACGTTCGAAGTATTCGGCGATGCCCTCGTCAAGCCACAGCGGCACGGTCGGCACGACGGCATGCACGTAGCCGTGGCATGTTTCGTGGCGGAGATCCTCGGCGATCCGATCCTGCCACGCTGCATAGACGGAAAGGGTGGTGTCGGTCTCCACGAAAAAAGCACGCCGCGCCGGGAAGCCGGGAAATCGCCGGGCGACGAACCGCTCGTAGGCGGCCGGGCCCTGAAACAAGTAGAGGTGCACGGGCTCGTCGGAGATCGGCAGGCCGAGCTCCTGGCTCACATCGGCCCGCATCGAATCGAGCTCGCGGATCAGGCGATGCTGCTCGGCCAGGGAAAAGTCGGCATGGATCACAAGCTGTCCTGCGACCAGTTCGCTCTTTGCAGGCAGGCCATCCCGGCCCGGCACAAGACCGGCGGCCGCCTCGGCGAGGGCTGGAGCGGTCGGGAGGCTGGTCAGCGCCAAAGCGGGCGCCTGCAGCGTGCGGGCGCAACCGGCAGCGACGACGGCAAACACCATCCCGCACGAGACCGGCACCCAGCGGCGGTGAGGGAAACAGCCGTGAGAGAAACAAGGTCTCATGGGGCGGAATGCTAGCGGCCCTGGGATGGTTCACCAAGGCCATCCAGGGCGGCCTCCAGCCGCCGGAGTCGGCCAGCCAGGGCCTCCAGCGACAGGGGGCGACCGAGCACCGCGGCGGCGCCTGCGTCGAGGGCGGCCTGCACTGTTTCCCCGCGCGGAAACGATTCCACGATGACCGTGCGGAGGCGGGAGCGGTTGGCCGACAGGAGCCGCAGCCAGGAGAGGTGATCGGCCGACACCCGGGGCACCTCCCAGACGAGGATCGCGGCCGCCCCGTCGAGCGGCGGCCGGCCAGCGGACGTGCCGGCGACCGCGCCGCCTGCGGCCGTCACCAAGGCGGCGATGCCGCCCGCGTCGAGCGGGGTCGCGGCGACCACGGCGATCGGGCACCGGCCCGACAGGCTCCCGCTCACCCCATCGGCCAGGGGCAGCAGCCGCTCGTCGCGGCGCATCGTCGTCGGCAGGGCGAGCGTGCCCACGCGGCCGGCATCCCAGTGCGCGAGCCACGATTCGAGCCGTCCCGGCAGATCGAACCAGGCCACCTCCTCGATGCCCGGCAGTACCGGGCCGCTCCGCCTTCTGCCATCGACGAGGCTCGTGGCCACCGACACGATGGGCATCAGAGGCCAGGCCAGCGAGAGGGCCACGGCATCGTCGATCGTCCAGCGGGTCGGCGTCGTGGCGGCCAGCAGCGCCACCCGCGGGGTGGGCTCACCGGCACGGCGGGCCGCCACCGCCTCTGCGGGATCGAGGAAGTCAACAAGATGGCTGCCATGGGCCGCGAGCATCTCGCCGGCCCATGCCTTCGCCAGGCCCAACTCCGTGGCCTCCGCCGCACCGATCCAAAGCGCGCGATCCGGCTGCTCTTCCATGATCGCGCAGGCTACCACATCACACGCCGGCACCGGAATGCTGCTGCCCCGTCGTGAACGGCATCGCCGCCGTGCGGTTTTGTAAAAATTCCATCTTGACTCGGAAAACCCAAAAAAACCGCCGCAATGCGGATTGACCGCGCGGCGCGGCCTCGCACAATGGCCGCTCGTTGCTCATGGATGGGCAACGAGCTTGAGCATCAGGCAGGAGGCCACGATGACGAAGCGTGATTGGATCGGTGATCGCAACGAGGCTCCGGCCTTGCGTCTCTCGGCTCTTCTGGCCGAGCCGCAGTTCATCGGCTGCGACGACATCGTCGCGCGGCGGTGCACGGACGATGCCGACGCCTGTCGGCCCGGAGACTTGTTCGTGGCGCGAATGGACGACCTGGGCGCCGACCACGACGCCATCGCCACGGCGCTTGCCCGCGGCGCGGCGGCCGTGGTGGCCGAGCACATGGCATCGACCGGTGGCGTGCCACTGTGCGTCGTGCCCGACGTGTCGTGGGCGTGGGCTCGGCTGTGCCACGCGGCGGCCGGCGACCCCGGCATGGGCCTGCGAATCACGGCGATCACGGGCACCAGCGGTAAGACCACGACGGCCTGGCTGGCAGCGTCGGTGCTCGCGGAAGCCGGCCTGCGGGTGGGCGTGGTGTCGGACCTCGGCTTCCTCGACGGCGAAGGGCTCGAGGCAACCGATGCCCGCCGGGAGACGCCGGCAGGCCTCGCCTCGTCGCTGGCGCGGATCGCCGCCACCGGCTGCACGCACGCCGTGGTCGAAGTCTCCAGCCGCATGCTCGCCGACAACGCCCTGGCGGGCGTGCCGTGCGAGACGGTCGTGGTGACGAATCTCGCGCGAGCCCACCTCGACCTGCACGGTTCATGCGTTGCCTATCACGAGATCAAGGGTCGCATCCTCGATTGCCTCGCGGCCGATGGCTGCCTGATCGTCAATGGCGACGACGAGCGGCTGCGCCGGCTGGTCCAACGCCGCCTGTACGACCGCGCCGACGCGCGGATCCTCGAGGCGGGTCTCGTGACGGGGGACATCACCGCCAGCCCGGTCGACCGCAGCCTCTTCGGCCAGACATTCCTCATGCAGGCGGCCGGGCATGCCGTGCCCGTCGCCGTGCCCACGCCGGTGGCCTCCTTTGTGCGCGACGCGCTCCTGGCGGCGGCGATCGGGGCCCGGCACCGCGTGCCCTTGGAAGTGGCCGCCCGCGGGATCGAGGCGGCCGGAAGCGTATCGGGCCGGCTCGAACGGCTCGACCGCGGCCAGGACTTCGCCACGTTTCTCGACCACCCCACCAGCGGCCACGCACTGGCCACCACGCTGTCCGGCCTGCGGCGGCTGACGCCCGGGCGGCTCGTGATGATCGCCGAAGACGCCGTGGCCGCAAGCCTGGGTGGAGCCCGCCGGTTCGTCAGCCGGGCGACGAGGTGGTGCGACGAGTGTGTCGTGGCCCCGGACACGATCGCCGTGGCCGGAGCCGGTGATGCGGCGATCGCAGCCTACGCGCGGGTCGACCGGCTGCTGGGCTCGTTGGGCGCGGGGGATTGCCTGCTCGTGTTGGGAGACGTGGCTGGGGCACATCCCGGCCGCGATGATGCTGCCGGAGAGATGCTGCCGCTGACGCGCGTCATCGACGGCTGGCTGCAGTTGGCCCACCAGCCGCAGCCCCGCAGCAGCCGGCGTCGTGCCGCCTAGCGAAAAAACCACGCTGGTGTTTAAGCGTGGGTGGCTACTGAGGGACTCTTGGCTCACCCCGGCTTCGGGCTCCCCGTACCCCGTTGCCGGACGTTCGCTGCGCCCATCCTGGGCTCCGCTCACTCGGACCTGGCTGCGCTTCGCCCTCCAGGCTTCGCTTGCCAGCTAACGCCGGCTCCCGGGGCACGGGGAGCCCGAAGCCTCACCGAATACGCGAGGCACGGGGCTGCCCATGCCCTCGAGCGGGCTATGGGAGCAAGCGCAGGCAGGATGCCGAAGGTGCGTTGGGCATGGATGAATGATCGAAGGTGAGAGTCCTTTATGGGGCCCGTTGGAGGCAACCAGAAGCCGGAGGCAGCTGCACGAGGTCGAGGCTGGCATTGCACAGCCGAGGTCTTTCCCGCGAGGGCGTGTGGGATGGAAGCCCGAGGCGAACCGCAGCACCGAGCGCAAGTGAACCCCCTTAAGGCCGGCCTGCCTGGGCAAGCGTGCCTTCCAACGCGACACCCGGTATCCAACCGCGGCAGGACGGTAGTGGGGGCGGCGGCGGCGGGAAGTCACTCATCCTTACCCCAAGAGATCTCCTCTGGTCCGGACTCGGTAGGACCCGAGAAGGCAACGACGAGGGTTCGATGCCGGAGGAGAAGTCGGATCGCCTCGTAGTAGCGATGAAGCCCGTGAAAGCGGGCGGAGCGAAGGGGGCGATGGGTTTTGAAGCATGAGATCACGCCAACTGAAGTTCGTGTTTGCCGCCAGCCCGCATGGGGGCGGGAAGTCGGGACCGTCGGACGCATCCGCCGGCAGAGACTTCCTGCTGCACACAGCGAACCGCAGGACAGCGAGCGATCTCGGCGCCAGTGCAGCCGACGCAGGTCGGCTGCTGGAGGCAGTGGCGTCGCCAGCGAACCTGGCGACGGCCCTGCTGAACGTTGTTCGCAACAAGGGTGCTCCGGGCGTGGACGGATGCAGCGTGGACGAGGTGCTCGGCTCCGCCCGGTCACTTCTGCCCCGCCTGCAGCGTGCGCTGCTGGACGGGACGTACCAGCCGGGTGACATCCGCAGGGTTTGGATTCCCAAGCCGGGCGGAGGGGAACGCGGACTGGGCATCCCGAACGTGATTGATCGGTGGGTTCAGCAGGCCGTTCTCCAGGTTCTGGAGCCGATCTTCGAACCGACCTTTCATTCGAGCAGCCACGGATTCCGGCCCAAGCGTGGGGCACACACGGCGATCGCCGAGGCGAAGGAGTATGTCGGCGACGGGTACGGGGTGGTGGTCGACATCGACCTCTCGAAGTTCTTCGACCGCGTCCATCACCAGCGGCTCCTGAGCCGTCTGGGGCAGAAGGTCGCGGACTCCCGGATCCTGAAGCTGATCGGCCGGATGCTGAGGGCGAAAGTCGTGATGCCGGATGGCACGCGGGTGTGTACCGAAGAGGGCACTCCCCAGGGCGGCCCCTTGTCTCCGCTGCTCTCCAACGTCGTGCTCGACGAGTTCGACAAGGAGCTGGCGAGACGGGGTCTCCGTTTTGTCCGTTACGCCGACGATTGCAACATCTTCGTGCGGAGTGAGCGGGCCGGTCAGCGGGTGATGGGCTCGATTCGGAAGTTCCTCCAGAGCCGCCTGCGGCTCCTGGTGAACGAGGAGAAGAGCAAGGTCGCCCGGCCTGACGAGATCCACTTCCTCGGCTTCCGCCTGCGGAAAGCCAAGGAACGGACGAAGGTGGAGGTGCACGTCTCGGACCGCACCAAGGAGCGAATGGACGCCAAGATTCGCGAGCTTACGCCGCGGATGTGGGGCCAGTCGCCGACGAGGTGCATCGAGCGTATCAACGTCTACCTTCGTGGCTGGTCGGGATACTTCCGAATCTGCACGGAGGAGAACGTTTATCGTCTCCACGTGTGGGATGCCCACATCCGGCGACGGCTGCGGGCGATCCTCGTTCGGCAGAAGAAGCGACCTCGCCATCTCTACCGGCACCTGCAGCACCGCGGGGCGAGTGTGCGTGGAGCCACGCACTCCGCCTGGTGCCGAC
>JBIIIP010000007.1:0-46700 GCA_044234625.1 Pirellulales bacterium
ATCCGCGGGGTCTGGGCGGACGGGGCGAGCAGGCACGCGTCGCAGAGAGGGGCGAGCAGGCCGCCGTCGGCTCCGGTGAACCCGATCGTGACGGCACCCCGCTCGCGGGCCGCCCGGAGCGCCTCGAGCACGTTCGCCGATTTCCCGCTCGTGCTGATGCCCACCACGCAGTCCTGCGGGCCGACGCAGGCCCGCACCTGGCGGGCGAAGACCTGGGAGAAGTCGTAGTCGTTGCCGATCGCCGTGAGGATCGAGGTGTTGCAGGTCAGGGCGACCGCTGGGAGTGGCCGGCGCTCGCGGAGGAACCGCCCCACGAACTCGGCCGCGACGTGCTGGGCGTCGGCGGCGCTGCCGCCGTTGCCGCAGAGGTAGATCGTGCCGCCGCCGTCGAGGCAGGCTTTGAGCCGCACGGCGATCGCCGCCAGCGTGCCGAAATGCTCGGCGAGCGCGGAGATGGCCGCGATGCTGTCGCGGTGCTGGGCGAGGAGGTGAGCGTCGTGCGTCGTCATGGAGCGATCCCTTGCCCAAAGTATGACTCGGCCCGTCGGCCCCGTCATCGAGGCTGTGCCAGGCGGCCGTCAGGAGATGGCCAGTCCCCGCGGAAACGCCAGCAGGCCGCCGCATTCGGCGATGAGTCTGCGAGCATCGTCGCCCGCCCTGTAGCCGAAGAAAAGCACCCGCACGTCATCCACCGCGATGAACGGCCGAACACGATTCACAACGGCGAGAAATTCGTGCACCTCCGTTGCCGTGATATTCGTTTTCACCTCGCAGAGCACAACCACTGGCGCGCCCTGGCGCATGCCTCGGTAGATGACATCGATCTCGGATGAGCCGCTGGCAGGGCCGAGGAACTCGGGCATCGCCGACCGCGTCTCGAAGCCAAGCGCCTGCTCGAGCAGTGCGGGAATCCGCTCCATCGCGTAGCCCTCGAGCCCCTGTCCGACGGAAAGGGCGATTCCGCCGACCTGCTTGCGGAGGTCGTTTTGACCCCACACGAGATCCGTCGTCACCCGCACAAGGTCCTTGATCTCGTCCCGAATCTCCTCGTGGGAGGCGGTCAGCCGCTCGATTCGCACCTCCGTCCGCTGCTGGGCCTCGGTCAGTTGCCCGAGTCGCACATCGGTCTGGCGTTGCACAGCCACGATATCCTCGAGGACGGAACGTATCTCGTTCATTTCACGCTTTGTCACGAGCGGTTCGTATGAGTCATAGATGCAGGTGGCGAGCAGGTGGGTCTGCTGCTCCGTGAAACCGGGCTGGAGGTGGCGCTTGATGTCGTCGAGCGAGGTGAGCATGTGGTGCATCTCTCATGCGGTTCCCAAATTATTTTTGCCAGCTTTGTGGCTGTCGGCAATCATGCGCAAAGAGTATACAAATGTATACTTCCTTATCAAGCAACCAATCGGCTCGTCGTTTACAGTATCGTCATGACCTCACGCCGAACTCCGCCGCAGGCCGTCTTCCTCGACCGCGATGGCACGCTCATCGAGAATCGGCATTACCTCGCGTCGCCGGAGGGCGTGGTGCTGCTGCCCGGCGTCAGCGAGGCGATCGCCCTGGCCCGTGCCGGCGGTGCGAAGCTCTTCCTGTTCACGAACCAGTCTGGCATCGGCCGGGGGTATTTCACGCTCGCCGACGTCGAGGCCCAGAACCGGCGGATGCTCGAACTGCTCGGCTTTGGGGACGACCTCTTCGAGCGGATCTGCATCGCGCCCGAGCGGCCCGATGAGCCACCCGTCTACCGCAAGCCCTCGCCCCGGTTCATCCAGGAGATGCTCGCGGAGCACGCGGTTGCCGCGGAGGGGGCGTGGATGGTGGGAGATGCGCCGAGCGACTGGGAGGCGGGGATCGCCGCCGGCATCCGCACGGCGGCGATCGTGCCTGATCCGGCGGCGGACGCCGCGCGGGAGCGGCTGCAGGCGCTGGGCGTCGTCGGCTACGCGACCCTGCTCGAGTGGTCGAAGGCCGTGTTCGGGTGAAAAAAGCCCCGTCAGGGCGTGTCGCTCTTCGCTGGCGAGGCGTCGTTTTGGAGCACGAAGCAAGCCAGATCGCCCGTCGCATTCCGGAGCGGTGGTTTCGTGTAGCCGAGTTCCAAGAGCACCTCTTCGATCCCCTTGCCGCGGTCGGGGAAGCCGTTGCGGTTGATGTAGATCGCAGAGAAGCCGAGCCGCCGCAGCTCGTCGACGGTGAGCCGCGCGTTGGCGGCGTTCACGCGGATTTGTCCGGCCGCCTGATCGAGCGTCGCGCCCTCGAAAAATTTCGCCTGCACCGCGGGCTGCCACCGCTCCCGTTCGCGGCCCTTGTGCGTGCCGAACGAAAATCGGAGGTGCTTGCTGAAGAGATAGGGCCGGAAGTGATCGTAGGGCGGCATGCCGGCGATCGGCGACTCGGGAAATTCCATCACCGGCATCTGAAACACCATGGCGCCGTCGGGCAGCGCGGCCTCCATCTTCTCCGTGAACTCGCGGTCGGCGGCCACCTGCCGGTCGATCGTGGCCCGGAGTTCGGCGGTCGGAGCCCGCGGCACCTGATCCCACAGGATGATGCCGCAGAGGATGGCCGCGGCCGCCATCCAGAGCCGTTTCGTGGCTACCTCGCCCGTCTTGGCCTCTGCCGCGGTTTGCAGGTCGGAGAGCCGCCGCGCCGCCCAGAGCAGCGTGATCGCGAGGATCACGATGCTATAGCGGCAGCCGCCACGAAACATCGTGAATCCCGTCATGGCCCCGATGAGCGCATTCAGGCCGCCCGTCGTGAACATGAGCACGATCCACAGCACCTGCCAGGCCTCGAGCGGCACGTCTTTCTCGCGGCCGCGGATCAGGCAGGCAACCGAGGCGGCTACCAGCCAGACCAGGCAGGCGAGCCCCACGAGGCCCTGGTAGGAGGCTCCGTCCTCATCGTTGAGCACGGCTTCCTTGCGGTGGGCGATGGAGAAATCCCGCATGGCTTCGTCGCGGTGCGTAACCGGCGGAATGAAGAGGTCCTTGATCTTGAGGCCGTAGATCTCGAGCCACCTGTATTCGCGGACGAGGGCGCCGTCGTTCGCCCCGTAGGCGGCCTTGTAGGTCCAGGTATCGAGGTTGCTCACGGCGAAGCCGATCGCAGCGGCGCCGATCACGGCGAGCGCGGCGAGAAACGCCGGTCGGGCCCGCGTGCGCAGGTAGCGGATCGCCGCCCCGAGCAGCGTGAGCTGGCAGAGGATGTTGGTGTAGTAGACGTTGAGCAGGCCGGTGAGGAAGCCGATGCCGGTCGCCTGCTTGAAGCGTCGGGACCATGGCTCGATGCCGGGATCGGTCGCGACCCACCGCCAGACGAGCGTGAAGAGGGGCACGTGCCAGGCCCATTCGATTGCGGAATGGTGTGGCGACTGCGCGAACATGTAGGGGGAGAGTCCATAGGCGAGGCCGCCGACGACCGACCAGAGGGGGCTGCATCCGCTCACGCGGGCCACACCGAAGAACGTGCCGGCGGCGAGGAGATGGCCGAGGAGGAGCACCGCGTTCAAGCCGCCGACGACACCGAAGATTCTCGCGGCCAGCACGAGCACGAGGCCGTGGAGTTCGTCGAGACTCGGCCAGTCGGTCCAGTTGGCCTCGAATGGGGCGTTGAGCCGGCGGACAGTTTTCCAGAGAAAAGGAGTGGCTTCGCCTTCCGTGCCGGCTTTGAGTCCCGCGAAGACGGCGATGATATCGGATTTCGAGGGGTCTTCCAGATAGGCCGGCGGCCGCCCCAGGTCGGCGGGCGACCGCGTGCCTGTGGCGGCGCACCAGCCGAGGAGGACGAGGCCCAGAAGCGCGGCCAAGGGCCACCAGCGCGCCGCGGCGGACGTGGAAAGGAGCGCTTTCATGCGGTGCAGTGTGGATGACGACCGATCTCGGCGTGCCCAAATGTACCTCACCGTCATGTTCCGTGACACGCCCGCGGCCCCGGCAGAAGGGCTCACGGATGTGGTATCTTTGCAGTATTCCCGGGTCGCCCTGCCGACGTGCATGCCGCATGGAAAAACCCCTCGTCATCTTCGAGATGGCCAACAACCACATGGGTGACGTGGCCCATGGGTCGGCCGTCATCCGTGCTTTCGCCGCCGTGGCCCGGCCGTTTCAGGACGCGTTCCGCTTTGCCTTCAAGCTGCAATACCGCGACCTGGATTCGTTCATCCATCCCGCGTTCAAGGGGCGGGACGACGTCAAATACGTGAAGCGTTTCGAGTCGACGCGGCTCGAGGCCGAGGCATTTGATTCGCTTCTGGCCGTGATGCGCGAATGCGGATTCACCACCGCCTGCACGCCGTTCGACGAGCCGTCGGTCGACCGCATCGAGGCCCAGGGAATCGACATCGTCAAGATCGCCTCCTGCTCGTTCACCGACTGGCCGCTGCTCGAACGCATTGCGAAGGTCGATAAGCCGATCATCGCCTCGACCGCCGGCGCCGGGCTGGCCGACATCGACGCCGTGGTCAGTTTCTTCCAGCACCGCAACAAGCGGCTCACGATCCTGCACTGCGTGGCGGAATATCCGACGCCGCCGGAGAAGCTCGCGATCAACCAGATCGAGCTGCTGAGGACGCGCTATCCGGGTGTCACCGTGGGATTCTCCACGCACGAGCCGCCGGCCCTGACCACCGCGATCATGCTCGCCTTGGCGAAGGGGGCGAGCGTTATCGAGAAGCATGTGGGCCTGCCGACGGAAAAGTACCCCAACAACGCCTATTCGGCGTCGCCAGAGCAGATTTCCGCCTGGCTGGCCGCCGGTCGGGATGCCTTGGCGATGCTCGGCACGGATGCCCGCATCCAGCCTTCCGCCGGCGAACTCGACTCGCTCGGGTCGTTGCAGCGCGGTGTGTTTGCCAAGCGAGACCTTCCCGCGGGGCACGTGCCCGCCGACGGCGACGTGTTCTTCGCGTTCCCGGCGGCTGCGGGCCAGGTGACGGCCAACCAGTGGTCGAAATACGCCCGCTATGAGCTGACCCGGCCGCTCGCGGCCCTCGCCCCACTCATGGCGGAAGGCACGAACGTGAAGCACCTCCGCGAACTGGTGCTCCAGCATGTGGAGGCCGTCCGCCACCTGCTGCGGACGAGCGGCGTAAGCCTGCCTGGAAAGGCCGATCTCGAACTCTCGCACCATTACGGCCTCGAGCGGTTTGGCGAGCATGGCCTCACGATGCTCACGGTGGTGAACCGGGCCTATTGCAAGAAGATCCTGGTTCTCCTCCCCGGCCAGGCGCACCCCGAACAGTTCCACAAGCAGAAGGAGGAGACGTTCGTCGTGCTTCACGGCTCGATGACGGTGGCCCTCGACCGCGTGGAGCAAGAGGCGAAGGCGGGCGACGTGATCACGGTGGAGCGCGGCGTGAAGCACGCGATGCGGTCAGCGGGCGGGTGCGTGTTCGAGGAGATTTCCTCGACGCACTACACCGACGACTCCTACTACACCGATCCGGCCATCGCGGCCAACAAGAGCCGCAAGACACATCTCACGCACTGGATGTAGCCTTCATGCGGGTGGCCGACTATCTCGTGCGCCGGCTCGCCGACCTGGGTGTCGAGCACGTCTTCATGCTGCCTGGCGGTGGCGCGATGCACCTGAACGACGCGCTCACGCTCGAGCCGCGGATCAGGCCCGTCCCGTGCCACCACGAGCAGGCCTGCGGGATCGCTGCCGAAGCCTACGGTCGCGTGAAGGAAACCTTCGGCGTGGCGATGGTGACCACCGGCCCGGGCGCCACGAACGTCTTGACGCCGGTCGTGGGGGCGTGGATCGAGTCGGTGCCGCTGCTGGTGATTTCAGGGCAGGTGAAGACGGCTGATCGCCTCAAGGGCCGTCCGCTACGGCAGACGGGCGTGCAGGAAGTGGACATCGTGCCGATGGTCCGCGGCTGCACGAAATACGCGGTCACGCTCGAGAAGGCCGCCGACGTCCGCCGCGAGTTCGAGCGGGTGATCCACGAGATGCTGGCTGGCCGCAAGGGCCCGGTCTGGATCGACGTGCCGCTCGACATCCAGGGAGCGCAGGTCGACCCCGATTCGCTCGAGGCCTTTGATCCGTCGCCGGAATGTGCGGCCACCGGTCGATCACTCTGCACGGCGGTTGACCAAGTCGTCGGGCTGCTGTCCGCGGCTGAACGGCCGCTGATCCTGGCGGGGCACGGCGTGCGGCTGGCGGGCGCTGCCAAGCAGTTTCGCACACTCGTCGACGCGCTTGGCGTGCCGGTAGTCACGACTTGGAATGCCCTCGACCTGCTTCCGTGGGACCATCCGCTCTCCGTGGGCCGGCCGGGCGTGGTCGCGTCGCGGGCACCGAATTTCGCGGTGCAGAACTGCGACCTTTTGATCGCCATCGGCAGCCGGCTCGACAATGTGATCACGGCGTACAACCCGCGTGGGTTCGCCCGTGGAGCGAAGAAGGTCGTCGTGGACGTCGACCAGCACGAGTTGGAAAAACTCGACATGGAGGTCGCTGTCTCCGTTCAGGCCGATGCCCGCCAGTTCATCGACCTCATGTTGGAAAGGAATCCGTCGCTCACACCTGCAAGTGCAAAGTGGGTGGGCCGCTGCCAATCCTGGAAGACGCGCTACGCCGTGGACGCGCCGCCGGCTGGGGCGGCAATTTCGCACCCTGCGTTCGTGAAGGCGTTGTCGGAGGTGGCGCCCGCCGACAGCGTCGTGGGCACGGGGAGTTCCGGGCTGGCGGTCGAGGCCTTTTACCTCGCGTTTCGCAACAAGCCGGGGCAGCGGGTGTTCCTGACCTCAGGTCTCGGATCGATGGGCTACGGCCTGCCGGCGGCGATCGGCGCCTGCCTGGCGACCGGCTCGCGGCCGATGATCTGCGTGGAGGGGGATGGCAGCCTGATGCTCAATCTCCAGGAGCTTGCGACGCTGCAAGGGATGGAATTGCCCATTTGCCTGGTCGTAATGAACAACCGCGGCTACTGCTCGATCCGCAACACGCAGCGCAACTACTTCAATTCCCGGTTCGTCGGCACGGACCCGGAGCATCGCCTGTGGATGCCGGATCCGGAGAAGGTGGCGGCGGCGTTCGACCTGCCGTTTGCGCGCATCACGTCCCCGGCGACGCTCCAGGACGATCTGCGAAAGGCGCTCGAGTTGCCTCGGCCGTGCATCGTGGACGTGCATCTCGCGACCGACGAGCAGCTCTCGCCGAAGGCCGCGGCGCTCCCGCAGCCCGACGGCTCGATGCTGTCGATGCCGCTCGAGGATATGAGCCCGTTGCTGACGCTGGAGCAGTTGGAGGCGGAAATGATCGTGCCGCTGCATGCCCAGTCGCGGACAGCACGAAGTTCCCCCCAGCAGGGCGTAAGCTCCACGCGGTGATGATCGGGATGATGAACGCGATACTCATCTGTGATCTCGATGGCACGCTGATCGATTCGTATGCAGCTATCGCCCAGGCCCTGAACCACGCATGCCTTCAGGCAGGCATTCGGCCTAGAGAGCCCCTTGACCGCTCTATTGTCGGCCCACCTCTGGACCAGTTGCTCCGGTCCGTCACTGGACTCACGGATAGCCGCGAAATGACTCGCGTCCGTGACTTCTTCACTGCTGAGTACGACCAGCGCGCTTGCCAGCGATCTCAGCCATACGACGGTGTTGACGAGATGCTGCGCGATGCCCGAACGCGCAGAATGACGCTCGCCTTAGCAACAAACAAGCGTTACAGACCGACCCATGCGATTCTCGCCCATTTGGCGTGGGAGGGGTTCTTTTGTCGCGTGGAAGCCGTGGATTCAGTACATGGATGCACGCGACGCAAGTCCGAGATGCTTTTGTCCATTACGGAATCCCTAGGAGCCACACCATCCTCCGTAGCGTATCTGGGAGACACTCATTCGGACGCAGTCGATGCGTCCATCGCTGGAGTCGCGTTTATCGGCGCGGGCTGGGGCCGGCAAACGACATTACGACGCGACGCTCAATACCCCGTTGCCTATGCTCCGAGCGAAGTAATCGACTACGTCATTCGTAACCTTGGTGGAGACAAGTGATGCCACAGCCAGCAGCGGACCCTTCACGTTACAGCATCGATAGCAGCAGCCGCGTAGCTCCGGAGTTGGCCACGTGGCAACAGCCCATAGCTCAACCCGCGCATGGCAAGCAAGCAATCACGTTCGTCCTTCATTGCTTTAATGAGGAATCCAATATCCGTGAGGTACATCAGCGACTGGCAAACGTCGGACAGCAACTGTTGCAATACAATTTGTCCTTTCTGTTTATCGACAACGCGTCTACTGATCAGACCGTTGACCGCTTACGTGAGATCGCAGCCGCCGATCCACGAGTGTCCGTCATCGTAAATGCCAGAAACTTCGGCCACATTCGCTCGCCGTTTCATGCGTTGATGCAAGCGGGCGGCGACTGCGTCATCGCGATGAGCACGGACCTGCAGGAACCACCCGAGCTCGCTCTGGAGTTCGTCAGGCATTGGGAAAAGGGGGCCAGCATGGTCGTTGGCATGAAGAAGAAAAGCGAGGAATCCCACTCATTTTTCCTGGTCAGGACCGTGTACTACAAGCTCACGCGGGTGATTGCAGATGTTCCGGTCCTCGAGCACGTTACCGGGTTCGGGCTCTACGATCGTCGCGTGATTGAAATAATGCGGCGCATAGCGACTCCGTATCCCTATTTTCGAGGCATGATAGCCGAAATAGGACTTCCGTACGTCGTGGTGCCATTTGAACAGCCCGCAAGAAAGCGCGGCATTTCGAAAAATAATTTTTACACGCTTTATGACATTGCAATGCTCGGAATGACATCCCATTCAAAGGTGCCTCTCCGAGTGACGACCTTTGCTGGATTCGCCATGGCCGCCGTTTCACTGTGCATCGCGATCTTATACTTGATCTTAAAGCTGTTGTTCTGGTCCGCGCTGCCCGCGGGATACGCTCCGGTGGTGATAGGCGTATTTTTCCTTGGATCGGTGCAGATTTTCTTGATGGGGATTCTTGGCGAATACATAGGGGCAATCCTTACGCAGGTGCAGCCGCGCACGCTGGTGGTGGAAAGGGAGAGATTTGGCCGATCACTCTCCGCCGGTGCTGGGAATGGCGACACACCTTCGCACGAGTAAGAGATGCCGGTATCAATCGATGGCATGAGTGGTTGCGTACAGCACGGTTTCTGCAATCCATGACGTGTGGTTTCGCATGTAAAAGCGATAGCCGCACTGCAGGGCATCCAGGAACGTGATTGTTTCCCAGAGGTGTGAGGGCCGATGGTAGACGCAGATTGCCAGGTCTGGCGCGCTGGATCGCAGCGTCTGCTCTGCCCCGTGCAATGCATCCAGTTCCGATCCCTCGATATCCATCTTGATGAATGTGGGCCTACATGACGTCAAGACCGAGTCAAGTCGCGCGGTGGGTACGTAAAGTGTTCCCTCGCGATCCACGCGGCTGTTGACATCCAAGCCCGCCGCGAACGCGACCATTCCATCGGTATTCGTGACAGCTGAGCGGATGCATATCAGCGAGTCGCTTATATCATGGGCTCGTAAATGGGCTGTCAGCCTGGAAAAGTTGCCAAGATCGGGCTCGAAGCAAACCACGCTCTCCAGCGGTTTGCCTCGATAATCACGAAGACGGACCACATCGGCTCCATCAAATGCGCCGCAGTCGACAAGCCGGCTGAAAGTGTTTCGCAGCGGAACGTCGTGAGGGAGATACTGTTCTTGCAGCGGCAGCGACGGAATCAGATACAGGTAATGGTGGATATACGTCGCAAGCACCGCCCGAAACACATCGCGACTAGATTCATCGGCGAGCAGTGAGTATGCCCTTTCGATGGCTGTGTGATGCTCGAGAAAAAATGAGGGATGCGAGGGAAACCTTGCCTGGTCTCCCTGTATCAGGTGGAAGTCGAAGATCTCGAAGGCTGAGACGGTCTTCTGGATGCCGGCATCGAGCAGGAACGCCCGTGCTTCATCGATCGAGCCTTGTGCGGCCATCGTAATGACGGCCACCGTATCGGCAGCTGAGTTGCGAAGTCTGTCCGTATCCGTGAGCCCGCATGCCGGAATGCCTTCAAAGGAAGCCGTTCCTTCATTGAACTTTTTGTCGATGATGAGCTGAGGCGATATGCGAAATGGACGAAGAACAGTCGCTTGCAGCGTGCGAAATCCACTGCCCGCCCCATAGATGATCACGCGCGACTCGGCCAGCGTCGACGCGGAGAAGCAGTTTGCTGGATTCGCGTTGAAGTCGCCAGACGCCGCGAGAAAGATTCCTTCGAGGGTCGAGGGTGCGGGTGCGCGGGAAGCTAGCATTCAGTTACAAGTAGTCGCCTGCTCGATACGAGTGGTGACAAGGTCACGATAATAACCCTGATCATTCCAGCGGTGCAGAGAGTGCGACTGGCACTTCGCGCACTGTTCCGAGTCAGTGCGCAAGGCGATGAGTTCCGTCAAGGGAATGTCGAGGTAATTAGGCGCGATGCGACTGTACGCATAATTACAGCAAGGCATGACCGTCATGTCCCAGTTAATTACGGGGATGATCCGGGTCAGTATGCAGTCCCTATCCGACTTTTTGCGGCAATCGTCGATCAACGTGTTTATGTCGAGAATCATGAGTTCCGATGCCGGTTTTACGCTGGGGGCGAGCATGCCGGTCTCCAGATACTGCATCGCATAGTCAGGGAAAACTACCCCGAGACTGGGGTGGAAGCGAAACTTGTATCGCTCACACAGATCGCGAATGATGGACACTTCGTGCAGGTTGTGCTTGTAGGCATGAAAGTAAATTTCGATGATCGTGCGATATTCGTAACGCGCATGAAGTTCCCCCAGTATATGGAGGTGCTTCGCCACGCGCTCCCATTTTCCACCCGTGTGAGTGACATCGTAAGTGGCAGAACTTGCACCCGATAGCGAGACACGAAGTTGTGCGGGGTAAGCGGCGAGGGCACGGTCCAAATTGCGTATCGAGTTCAGGTTTGTCGACAGTCCGCTTGCTATGCCAAGTTCATTGTTGAGGCCGATAATCTCGGGAAGCTCGGGATTGAGGATGGGTTCGCCAAAAACGTAAAGATCAACAAGGTAGAGAAAGGGGATTTCCGCGGACATCTTTGTGATGACCTTACGGTAATCGGCGAGAGACATGAATTTGCCTACTTCCATCAGTCCGTCAAAGTCGCCGCGAGGACAACTGGAGCATTTGATGTTGCACAGACCAGTTATTTCCACAGTGGGGTAAAACGGCGACAGTGTCTGAATGCTTTGAAAGTTGACGCCTCGCTTCCAGCCGTTGCTTTCCGCGACGGAAAACATCTCCTTGTATTTGCTGTCCACGCTTGCAGTCAGAATGAACGAGTCGTCTTGTCGCGAAGCATCTCGCAAAACCGTGTCCGGATGGATTATCGGCGTGCCACGAAAGTGGTGGCCGATGAGCATCGGATCAGAGTCGAGGAAGGCGGCCACAGGAAATCCGAGTCGCTTCAGTCGCTCACTAAAACCGCGTCCTTTTTGCCCCGCGCCCCAAATATATAGCTGGCGTGTACCAATCATCGCCGCGGCGTCGTCGATGGTAGGGATCGGATACTTCGACGCGTCGCACTTCGGGTGTGAACGGTGGGTCATCGGTTTCTCCAGCGAGGCCGAGGTTTAGAAGCAGTCTGTCAAGAGTGACTCGATGTCTGCTGAGTCCAAACGCTTAAAGTGACCGATTGTGCCGCTCGGCGTCGTTTGGCAGCAGGCCAGAGCGATGTCGCGGAATTCAGTCCGATCCGTAAGTCCGAGATCACGCAGCGTAGACGGCATGCCCATGCGGTTCAGAAAACCGCGGTACGCCTCAATGCCAGCGGCGCCAGTGCCGCGATCAGAGGTGCTGCGGGGGACGCCGAAGACGTTTCGTGCCAATGTGGCGAACGGCGTCGGATGAAGAGCCAACATGTGCCGCATCCACGACGGAAAAAGAACTGCGAGCGTCGCTCCATGTACAGTGTCATAACGCGCAGCAACTTCGTGGGCAATGGTGTGCGTCGCCCAATCGGCTTTTCGCCCAAAACCGATCGTTCCGTCGTGTGCAAGCTTGCAAGCCCACATGATCTCAGATCTCGTTGGGTAATCTGTGGGTCGTTCCAGAACCTCGGTACCGAGAGTGATCAGCGCCGAAAGAAGTCCTTCGCATAAGCGACTGCTTATCAATACGTCGGGGGAATGCGTGAAATATCGCTCTAGGACATGGGCCGTGGCGTCGACAATACCGCACGCCGTCTGAAACGGGGGCACAGACATCGTGCGGCTGGGATCAAGAATCGCAAACCGAGGGTACATCACAGGAGCGCCGCAACTATATTTATCGCCCCCCAGCGTGATGACGGCGCCATCGCTGGACTCACTGCCCGCGCCAGCAACGGTGAGCACCACGCCGACATTGAGCGCCTGGCGTGGCACCTCACGACGCCGATAGAAATCAAAAAAATCCCCGCCGTATGGGGATCCGATGGCAATGGACTTGGCAGTGTCGATGACGCTGCCTCCGCCCACCGCGATCACGATGTCCACGCCATTTGTCCGGCACAGGTCAATGCCTTCGTAAACACGGTCCGCAGTGGGGTTCGGACGCACACCGGTCAACACCGTGTAGGGGATATTGTGCAAATCCATCTGGGCGAAGACCTCGTCGGCAAGTCCACCCAGCCTGAAGCTTGCGCCGCCCGCCACGATCAAGGCGCGTGAGCCGTTGGCCTTCGCTTCAGCACCCAGGTGGGTGAGTGTTCCTTGGCCAAAGATGATTTTCGTTGGATTGTGAAACACGCCATCGAGCATTTGGGTCACCCTTGCGGTGATTTCAGGGAGCCAACGTATCGGCGTCGGAGTACTGCTATGTCAAGTCGGTGAAGTCCGTGGTGTTGGCATATTCGGCAGTGCGGATGGCTGTGGCGTGCCGCCAGCAAGGAGTCGTAGGCAAGATCGAGATACGATGAAGTGACGGTAGGTGTATTGTAAACATGGCACAGCGACACGGCGCCGTTCGATGTGATGACGGGAAATATTCGCTGGCAGAGGCAAGGGAGTGCACGGTCCTGCAGCGAGAGTTCAAGAGCCGTGGACAGGTCCCAAGCCAGGTTGGCTCCGTGCACGCTTGCGCTTCGCGACACAGAATCGGTTCGCAGGTCGACAAGCAGCGGGTCATACGGACCAAAGTAGCCGTCCGTGGAAACGAACGGTATGCCCAGTGTGTCACATAAGTCATGAAAAGCCCGCGCATCGCGCTCCCCATGCGGACCGTACATGTCGAAACGCATGCGCAGCTCGGTTTTGCCAGCGCAGTGCTTCCACGCAGAGGCAAGCGCGGTCAGAGCGTTGACAAAGTCTTCCCAGCGTCTTCCCGGATTGTGTGCTTCGTAGGCGGTGTCGAAGCCTGAAGCGATGACAACGAGTTGCGTCGGTCCGGCGGCGAGGAGGCGTTCGAAGTCGACGCGCGAATGGAGTCGCGTCGTAATGCTGCACGGGACGCGACTTTCGGTCAGCGACGTAATTTCGTAGACGTTGAGATTGTCGAGCGGGTCGCCCCAGCCCGTGAGATCGACGTGGAACAATCCGGGAATGTCCGCAAGAAGTTTGTCTAAAATACGCGTGTAGAGTCCCAACGGCATGTTCGTCTGCGCGTTACTGCCCACGCACGACATTGGAGTGTGGGGCGAGGATATCTCGATAACCGCTTCAGGACGACTGAGAGCCGTGTACGGGAGGTAATCTGTGTTCGCAGAGAGTCCTGCCTCTTTGCATTCAGCAGCCATGTGGTGGCGAGCTTTTTCGGAGGCGAGCACCAGGAGGCTATGGGTCTGTTGGGCAAGCGCAATCGCTTCTGCCGGTGGAATCACCGGATATCCTTCGAGGAAGAGTCGTTGTCGCGACGCATTCTTGTCGCAGAACCCGCGGACGCTGCCTGAGCAGCCCCACTTCTCGAGAAGACGAAAGATACATTTTCCAAGAACGCCCGCTCCCCAAATTATTATCGACCTGCCATCGGTGAGGTGATGAAAACGCGTGGCATCGATCCCCTGGTGGGTCGTGAGTGGGACGAACAGATTGTGTGGAGGCGGAGCCATGGGTGCGTCACGCTGCCGGGCGGGGTGGGCGATAGCGCGAATCCAGTGGTGGTGTGGTGAAACAGATCATGACATATAGCGAAGTGTCTTAGGGATGGCGTCTTTTAGAGGTACGGATTCACAAACGGCCAAGGCGCGCATCGCGCGTGTGACCGACGGGATGTAGTAGTCGCAGCGTGAGGCGGGAGAGGGTGAAACATCCGGCAGAGTGTGTCGGACCGTGAGGCCGCGAATGGTCGCGATCGTGTGAGCAACATCAAGCAAGACATGTCCATGCTCGGAGCCGACGTTGTACGGGTGAAGCGCTTCGCCACGAACCAGGATCGTGACGAGCCAGACGACGAGGTCCGACATGTACATGTAGGATCGGATGGGCAGGCCCGTGCCGGTGACGGTGATCGGTCGGCCGGCGAGCGCGTCGGCGAGAAAATTGCCGATCGCGTAATGGATGTCGAGCGGCAGGTGCGGCCCCACGAACGAAAAACAGCGGGCGATCTTGATGCGGGTCGCTCCCCTTGCCCCGTAGATCGCGCAGAAAAGCTCGGCGGCTCGCTTCGCGTGGCCGAGTGTGCACCCCACGTCCAACGGGTCCGGTGCGATCGGGTCGTCTTCCGCGATCGGCTCCGCTGTCGCGCGGCGGCCGTAGACCGCACCCGAGCCGATGTAGAGCATGTCCGGCACGGCGTTGTTTTCACAGAATTCCAAGACACGCCGCGTGCCGAGCGCGACGGTGTCGAACTTCCGCAGCGGATCTTCCCCGGCGAATGTCTCCCGCGCGTTCGTCGTGGCCCCGTGGAGAACGTGCGAAAACGTTCCCTGCGGGAATTCAAACGACCGGATGTCGCCCTGCAGGTAGCGGAGCCGGGGCGTCGGGGCGAGGTGCGGATGCTCACCGAGAAAAGCGTCGGGGTTGCGGCTCAGGAGCGTCAGATCCAGGCCGAGCCCGAGCCGCTCCTCGGCACGGAGCAACGTCTCGAGAATCCAGACGCCGAAAAACCCCGTGCACCCCGTGAGAAACATCTGCGCGCCGCGAAGATCGCGGAAGCAACCTTCGGCAAGGTCGATGGCGGCATCGAGATCCTCGAGGGGCAGTGGCTTCATGATGCGGCTTCCACCTCGAGGTGAGCAGGCCGCAGGGTCGCGACGGCGAGCGACGGGGAGTATTCGCTGCGAAGCACGCGGACGATCTCGTCGGAGTAACTGGCACCCATCACGATCACGGCCTTGACGAGAGGGTCGGATTTCAGGACGGCCGGGCTGCGGATGGGAATGTGGGTGGCCGGTGTCAGCCGGTCCTGCTTGAAGGGAGCCGAGTCGACGACGTAGGCGATCCGGTCGGCGAGTTCGTGGAGGGCGAGCGCGGCGAGGGCCTGGTGCCCAGCCCCCCAGACGACCACCGACCGCGGCGGAAACCTCGCCAGAAATGCATCGATGCCGCGACGAACCGCCGCCGTCGCGGTGTGGAACTCCCCGACCGGCACGGGCGGACGCAAACGCACCGTCGCCGAGAGGATGTAGTCGTGCCAGGAAGGGCGGCAGTCCTCCACCTCGAAGCCATTGAGCCGCAGCGTCGTTTCCAGCGTTTCGCGCGTGAAGTAGAAGAGATGGTCGGTCATGAACTCGCTCGCCGTCTTTTCGGCGAGGATCATGTCGAAGTTTGGCACCTCGACGAGACCGACGGCCGAGGGCGAAAGGTTTGCCCGAATGCCGGCCAGCGCGCCGTTGATGTCGGGAAGATGCTCGAGGCAGCTGAGCATCAGGAAACCGTCGAAGGGGCCGCCGGCCAGCTGCGTGTCGGCCGACTCCACGAAGCCCTGCTGCACGGAAAGCCCCTGCCGCCGGCAGACCTCGACTGCCGTCGCATTGTGCTCGAGGCCGTGCGCGGCGGCGCCCGCATCCGCGAGCCAGCGGAGATACTCGCCGTTGCCGCAGCCGATCTCGATAACCGGCCGGCCACGCAGGCCGTGCACGGATACGAACTCCGCGAACTGGCGGCGGCGATACTCGGCCATCTCCGGTGAGACTGCCGCCGCGCGGATGACGTCGCGGTAATAGGCCACCGGCCCTGACGTGAGTTGTACGACACCGCAGCCTGAGCACTGCACGACGTCGAAATCGGTGCCCCGGTCAGTGGCCGCGGCATCCGCCTGGGGAAAATTCTGGGCGACGGCGGGCATGCCGACGAACTCAAAGAGCGGCCCGGGGAAGAAGGACCGTCCGCAGATCCGGCAGGCGTCGATCGGTGTGGCGGCAGGAGTCATGGTTGGAACAGGTGCCGGTAGCTGGCGTGGTTGGGCAGGAGCAGTTCCGGACATGGGCCGTGCCATGCCCATTGGCCATTGTGCGGATGCGCCACGTCCGTGCACGCGCGGGAGGGATCGAGGTCCGACGTGAGCCTCGTCGCATAGAGTAGCGAGATGAAGTGCCCGCGCACGTCCCGCTGGCAGTTCTGCTTCTCGTGCACCTCGCAGGGGGTAGGATCGGCATCCACCGAGGCGCCGAGTTCCGACAGGCCCACCGCCTTGATCCGCTCCGCCGCCGTCTCCTTGAACCGGATGATGCCGCCGGGGAAGTGCCAGCCCTTGTAGAACTGATCCTCGCGCCAGGTGAGCAGGATCTCGCGGCGGTCGTTGCGAATGAGCAGGTCCACATTCACGAGCGGCGTGAGTCGGCTCACGAAATAGAAGAGTTCGAGCGGGAGGCCCTGCCGCGAGTCGGGAAAGAGGCCGTCGAGTTCGGCCACCAGGTCGCGGATCCTGTCTGGCTTGTCCACCGTCACTCCTCCGCGGGCTTTCTGGCGACGACGACGAATCCGGGAAGCTGCGGATCGTAATCGGTGTCGGCGAAGCCGCCGCGGAGCCGGATGTCTACGAATCCGGCAGCCGCGAGTTTCGCCGACACGGCATCCGGGGAGTCGAACCGGAGCACAAACTCGGCTGATTCCGCGTGCACGAACGACCCCTCGTATTCCATGCGGTATTCGAACTTGATGCATCGCGAGTCATCGCCGGGCATGGCCGTCGAGGAGGCGAAGTGCCGGATGACGAGGTTGCCGAATACCCGCTTGTGCACCTCGTCCCAGGGCTGGTCCGACCGCAGCGGCGTGTCCTGCAAGCAATTCATGACGAGCGAACCTCCCGGCCGCAGGCCGCGCAGCGTTCGGGTGAGGAGCGACTCGCGGGCCGCCGGGCCGAGGTGCGACCAGTGGTTCGAGGCTACCACCGCGTCGGCGCGGGGGTCGAGCGGATAGTCGTCGAACCGGATGGGGAAGAACGCGGCGAGGTGGCGGATGTCGGCCGCTTGCGAAAACCGATCGAAGAGCACGGCATACATCTCGCGACAGGGCTCGAATCCCAGGATCGTGTGACCCTCGCGGGCGAGCCGGAAGGCGACGTCACCCACGCCCGCCGCCGTATCGACGATCCTCCCCGGCCCGTCCTCGAGGATGGCTCCCACGAAGGCCGCCTTGCGCTGGGCGTCGCCGGCTCCCGCGTAGAGGGCTCCGAAGAAGTGTGCCGAGCCGCTGTCCATGCGTGCGACGCGGCATCAGCCGCAGACCGTGAGCCCGCCGGAGAAGTATTCGGATGCAGCCCCCACCATCGACCGCTGGTTGTAGGTGAGATTCCAGCCGTAGGCCTCGAAGAAGTGGAAAAAACGCGGGTCGTGAGGCTGAACCGCTGAAAGGGCGAGGAGGTTCGGATAGTTGTCGAGCCGCATGAGGATGTCGGGCGTGCCGATGAAGGCCATGGCAGCCTCGAGTGGGCCCGAGAGCGAAACGGCTTCGGGAAGCCGGGCGATCACCCGCCGCTGCTCGGGGATGGCATAGCCCGCCAGCGCCCCGGGAAAGTACCAGCCGACCACCACTTCCGCCGCGTGCCGAGCCACGACCCGCTCGTAGCCGACCCCGGGCACGACCGGGGCCGCCTTCGTGAGTTGCCCATGAAGATAATTTTTAAACTCGAAGCCCGGCATTTTTTCGACGTAGGCCTTGCCGACGGCCGGGAGTAGAACGGCGTCGAGTTCCTCGCCGAGGTCCGAACGTGACGTGCCAGGAAGCAGGACGAACGGGATGTGGACGCCCCGGAACAGGCCGGCCAGGTTCGGATCGTCGAGGATCGCCTGCCGGGACGCCTCGCAACGGCGTTCGAATTCCGACACCGCGATGAGTCGTTCGATGTCTGGAATGCCCAAGTGCTTGGCCACGGCCGCCAGCACGCCGGGCAGCGTGAACGCCGGCTGAGCCAGGCTGAAATACCGCCGATCCACCCGACTGTAGACCAGTTCGCCATCGGCGGGCACCAGCCGCCCGTGGGCATCGAAGAGCCCGCCCGTGGCCGTCGGTCGGCCGGAGAGCGTCGTGCTGCTGGACATGGACGATGATCCTGGGTGGCGTCGGACTGGCCGCGGCCATGGTCAGCCGACGGATGCTCCGGTGAGTTTGTCCACCGAGATCATCGGCAAGAGATCCGCGTCGGAGAAGCCCTCGCCGTAGGGCACGGGCAGGAGCACCCTGTCTCCGACCGTGTCGTTGTGGAACTTGATGAACTCCCGATCCTCCCCGATGAGGCAGTCGGGGCGGTGCGGCCCGAGCCACTTGTTCCGCATGCCCCGCTCGAGGATCACCTTCAACGGCTCCTTGAGGTAGTTGCCGATCGACATGTCCATGTAGGGGCAGGGCACGATCTCGCCGGTGGAGGTGACGGTGATGATCCCCTTCACGGTGATGCAGCCCTGGAACATGCCGTAGGAGGGCGTCATGTGGGTGAAGACCGGGTAGTCCTTTTCGAGTTCCCGCAGATAGTCGGCGTCGTCCTTCGTGATCAGCCATTCGAGATGGTCTTTGCAAGAACCGACCGGCTTTGCGTAGGTGACGTAGAGCCCGATGCCTCGCTGCTTGGAAAACTCGCAAAGGTTCTTGAATTCCTCGCTCCGCACCCGGGTGTGCACGAGGCACGTGGAGAGGATGAGGTTCAGGCCCGCATCGAGCGAGGCGTCGATCGCCTTCATGACCCGCTTGTAGGAGCCGGGCTTGTTGCGGAAATCGTCGTGCTCGGCCTCGATGTAGCTGTCGAGGCTCAGTTGCACCTTCTCGACGCCGATCGACTTGAGGTGCGTTGCCTTTTCGTGGTCGAGGAACCAGCCGTTGGTATCGGTGATCACATAGTGCTTGTCGGGATCGACGGCGGCCACGACCTCCTCGAAACTCGGATCCCGCATCACCAGCGGCTCGCCGCCGGTCATCACGAACCGCGCGAGACCATATTCGTCGGCCTGCCGGGAGAGTTCGCGAATGTCGTTGAGGTCGAGCTGGTGCCGCTGCTCAGGCTTGCTCGTGAGCTTGACGAGATGCCGATCCATGTAGTGCTCGGCGCAGCAGTGATCGCACTGGAAGTTGCAGAGCATGTTCGCCGCGAGGCGGATGACCGGCGTGGGAAAACCGTTGTCCTGCCGCTCCTTGTTCGCGGCAAGTTTGGCGGCGATGTAGGGCTTGCGGCGGGCCAGATCTCCCCGCTTCTTCTTTTCAAGATCACTGAGCTGGTCGGCGAGATCACCGTTGAGTGCGGCGGCCTCCAGTGAGAGAGACATCTTGCCCTCCAAATCGTTGCACGAGGTTTTCGCCCCGAAGCAGCACTTCTCCCGTCAGTTAAGAATAGGAGGCGCTGGAGGGGTCGTCAAACGTTCAGAAACCGTGTGGGCCCCCGCGAACCCCGTGGTTGAACCGGCTTGTGAGAGCTGCTGCTCGAGGGCTGCAGGCGTCGCCAGCGATGATCGGGCAGGCGGAGTTCGGAAGACGGCATGACGACCGGCTGAGCGCATCCTACTTTCGGGCAAACGCGGTGATCGTGGCGACCACATGATCGATGTGTGCGTCAGTGAGGCCCGGATACACGCCGAGCCAGAGCGTGTGGCGCATGATGTAGTCGGCCCCAGGGAGGTCGCCGGCCACCCGCTGGGGCTTCCCGTGATACGCCGGCTGCCGGAGGAGGTTACCGCCGAAGAGCTGCCGTGTGCCGATCTTGTGCTCGTCGAGATGGCGGACGAGGTCGCGGCGGCTGAACTTCGCCGTGGGCCGGACCGAGAGCGGGAAGCCAAACCAGCTCGGCTCCGAGCCGGGCGTGGCGTCGGGGAGCACGAAGAACTCCTCGAGTGGCTCCAGGCCGGCCCGCAGCCTCGCGAAGTTGCGGCGGCGGGCGGCGATGAAGCCGTCGAGCTTGTCGAGCTGCGCCACACCCACGGCCGCCTGCATGTCGGTGAGCTTCAGGTTGTAGCCGATATGGGAATAGATGTACTTGTGGTCGTAGCCGTGCGGCAGGTCGCCGAGTTGCCAGTCGAATCGCTTGCCGCAGGTGTCGTCGTGGCCGGGCTCGCACCAGCAGTCGCGGCCCCAGTCGCGAAAACTCTCCACGAGCTTTTCGAGCTTCGGTGAATCGGTGAACACGATGCCCCCCTCCCCCATCGTGATGTGGTGGGCGGGATAGAAGCTGCACGTGGCGAGGTCGCCGAACTGGCCGACGTGCGTTCCAGCGAACGTCGCGCCAAGGGCATCGCAGCAGTCCTCCACGAGCCAGAGGTTGTGCCGCCGGCAGAAGTCGGCGACGGCGGCGCAGTCGAAGGGATTGCCGAGCGTGTGGGCCAGCATCACGGCCCGCGTGCGGTCGCTGCGGGCCGCGTCGAGGCGGTTGACGTCGATGTTGTAGGAGGCGCGGGTCTCCGGATGCTCGACGTCGACGAACACCGGCACGAGGTTGTTTTGCAGGATCGGGTTGACGGTCGTGGGAAACCCGGCCGCCACCGTGATCACCTCGTCGCCGGGCTTCAGGGCCTCTTCGACGAGCTTGTGCGACGTGAGGGCCGTGAGGGCGAGAAGATTCGCGCTCGACCCGGAGTTTACGAGGCTCGCACACCGTGTGCCCACGCGGGTGGCGAACCGCTTCTCGAACTCCTCGGCGAACCGCCCCGTCGTGAGCCAGAAGTCGAGTGAACTATCGACGAGGTGCTCGACCTCCTTTTCGTCGAACACGCGGCCCGCCACCGGCACGGGCTGGCCCGCTGCGAACGGTCGCGTGGGAAACGCGAGCTTCGCGTACTCGGCGACGAGCGATCGAATTTCGTCACGGATGCTGTTGGCGGTGCGACCTGATTCCGACTGTGTCATGCGACCGATGCTCCCGATGCTCGGGAGGCATGTTCGAACGTCACGATCTCAGCCTCGCACAGCGCGCGGGCCTGGTCGGGGGCCGCGGTGAAGGCCTTGAACCACGCGGCGGTGCGGTGGATCGCCTCACGGGCCGTGAGCCGGGGCTGCCAGGGCAGTTCGGCGAGCGCCTTGTCGATCGCGAGCCGCAGGATGTGGGTCTCGATCGGGGCCCGTGGGTCGTGGACGTCGTCCCAGGAACCGGCGCCCCAAGCCTCGATGAAGATCTCGGCCAGTTCCCCGACGGTGACGTCATCGCCTGCGGCCGGCCCGAAGTTCCAGCCGGTGCACCACTGCGGGCCGGGCTCGGCGAGCATCGCGGCGGCGAGCGCGAGGTAGCCCGAGAGCGGCTCGAGCACGTGCTGCCAGGGGCGGACCGCCTGGGGATTACGCACCGGCACGGGCTGTCCCGCGACGAGATGACGCACGATGTCGGTCACGATCCGTTCCTCGGCCCAGTCTCCGCCGCCGATCACGTTGCCGGCCCGCACCGTCGCCAGTTGCACGCCGTGCTCGGCGAGCCGCGCGGGCGGAAAGTAGCTGTGGCGGTAGGACGCGGCCACGAGTTCCGCGGCTCCCTTGCTGGCGCTGTACGGATCGCGGCCGCCCATCGGGTCGGATTCGTCGTGGGGATGGCCGTCGTCGTGCGGCTCGTAGCACTTGTCACTCGTGACCGTGATCACGGCGCAGGGCCGGCCGACGTTGCGGACGGCGTCGAGCACGGACGCCGTGCCGACGACGTTCGTCGAAAACGTTTCCAGCGGGTCGCGATGCGAGAGCCGCACGAGGGGCTGCGCGGCGAGGTGCATGACCACGTCGGGCTTCGCGGCAGCCACGGCTGCCGCGAGCCGGCCCGAGTCGCGGATGTCGGCCTCGCGGTGCTCGGCCACGAGTTCACGGATGCGGGCGGCCTCGAAAAGCGAGGGATTCGTGGGCGGAGCCAGCGAGTAGCCCGTTACGTGGGCCCCCCACCGGTGCAACAGCATCACCAGCCACGAGCCCTTGAAGCCGGTATGGCCCGTGACGAACACCCGCTTTCCGCGGAGCGTCTCCCTGTCGCCCATCACCACACCTTCCAGGGTGCGTCGCCCTCTTTCCAGAGATCGTTGACGTACAAATAGTCGCGGTAGGTGTCGACGGGGAAAAAGAACCCTTCGTGCTTGTAGGCCATGAGTTGGCCTTCCGCGGCGAGTCGTTCGAGCGGTTCGTTCTCGAGAATCTGGGGGTCGCCGCCGCCGAGGTAGTCGAAGATCCTGCGGTCGAAAACGAAGAATCCCGCACTCACCCATCCGTCGACCTTCGGCTTCTCCGAAAAGCTCGTCACCCGCGACTGTCCGTCGATCATCGTGATCCCGAACCGTGACACGGGCTGCACGGTCGTGACCGTGGCGAGTTTGCCGTGCGATCGATGGAAGGCGAGGAGTTTTTTGATATCGACGTCGGAGAGACCGTCGCCGTAGGTGACGATGAACGTGTCGCCCTTGACGTGCTGCTCCACCCGCTTTACGCGGCCCCCGGTGTTCACGTCCACACCCGTGTCGGCGAGTGTCACCTCGAAGTCGAAGGGCTCGCTGTTGCCGTGATACCACACCTGCCGCCGGCCGCCGACGGCGACAGTGCAGTCCTGCGTCATGGCCTCGTAGTTAAGAAAATAGTCCTTGATCATGCTCCCCTTGTAGCCGAGGCAGAGCACGAAGCGGTTGAGGCCGTGGTGGCCGAAGAGCCGCATGATGTGCCAGAGGAGCGGCCGCCCCCCCACCTCCACCATGGGCTTGGGACGGTATTCCGTCTCCTCGCGCATCCGCGCGCCCTGCCCGCCGCAGAGAATGACGACGTCCATGTGAGTGGAGGTTCCGAAGCCGAATTGCCGTGATAGGGCGGATGGGTTCCCGACTCCTCAATCCTACCACGGGAAGATTGCCGGGCATCGACCGCTCCCGGCCTCTTGGGCCGGGCGTCAATACCACACGCCGCCGCGGATGAGGAACGTGTCGCTTGGGCGGTAGTCGGCCGTGTCGGTGATGTAGTACTCCACCAGGCGGCCCGTCACCCAGCCGGTCTCCACCCGCCAGTTCACGCCCAGATCGGCCGGCCGCCGCTCCCAGCCGAAGAGCAGACGGTAATCGTGGTAGACGACCACGTCGTTGGCCCCGCTGTCGCGCCGCACGGCCCACTGGTTGCCGCCGAACTCGCCGGCCAGGTAGAGCCACTGCGAGGCCCTCTCGCTTTCGCCCACCCGCCAGGCCAGCCGCGGCCGGGGAAAGATGAGCTCGAATCGCTTGTCATCGGCCGGGGTCCAAAGCAGGCCGCCCGCGGGCAGGATGTTGACGTCGTAGCGGTCGAGGTAGATCACGCCAGCCACGACCCGTAGTTCTCGGCTCGCCTCCCACGCGCCGAAGCCGTGGCCCGTGACGCGGAGCGCCTGGGGCGTGTCGTTGACGAAGTCGCTGTACCAGCCCGGCGCCACGGCGACGTCCGCACCGAACCGCTCGCCGATCTTCGAAAGCCACCGCGCCTGAATCCACGATTCGTACAGCTGCGCCGGCAGTCCCGGATCCATCGGCCCGCTCACCTCGTCGATGAGCGTGGTGCCGAAGCCAGGCGTGATGAGCAGCGGTGAATTCACCGTCGGCGCCGGAAGGCCGATCGTGAGGCTCGTGTCGAGCGTCGTCAGGCCCAGGCCGTTCGCGCCAAACCGCGGCAGCTCGGTGGCCGTGAAGATCACCTGCTGGAGGGCGCCCGGCTTGGCCCCCGGAGGCAACTTGCGGCCCGCCGGCGGCTCGAATTCCTGCCGCGGCTGGCCCGGTGGAGCGACGTCGTCGGGGAGGAGCGGTTCGGTGAGGTCCTGCGGGTCGCCCAGGGCTGCCAGGCGGATCCGGCTCCACAGACCTTCCTCCACGGGGGGCAGGGGGACGGGTGAGTCGCCCTCGGCCAGGGCCGGGCTCGCCGCGATCGCGAGACAGAGCAAGAAGGCGACGCGCTGCATGATCGACCCCATCCGCACGCAGCCGGCGTGCCCCGCGTCAGTAGGCCAGGCCGAGCCGCAGCATGAGCGTGTCGTTGAGGTTCAGGTTGCGGGCGCCATCGACGTAGTAGAGGTTGCGGGCGAAGACATAGCCCACCTCGAAGCTGCCCGCGAGGCCCTGGGCGGTCACCGGCACCATCTCCACGCCGCCGGAAATGCGGACGTCGTTGTAGTCGAACTCCGTCACTGCGCCGTTCATGTTGGCCTGCGTGAAGGTCCACGCGCCGCCGCCGTATTCACCGGCGAGAAAGCCCCAGATCGACTTGTTGCGCCACTGCGTGAACCGCCGGGCCGCCTTCGGGGCGGGGAAGAAGATGTCGTACCGCGAATTGGCATCGGGCACCCAGGTCATGCCCACGGCGGGCAGGAGCTTCACTTGGTTGCGGTCGAGGTAGACGATGCCCACCTTGCCCTGCATCGTGGGCGTGAGGTTGATCGTGCCGATGGCGCGGCCCATCAACCGCCAGCTGTCCCACACGAATGTGTCCCAGGCAGTGAAGATGCCGACGCGAATGCCCAGCTCGGCCCCGAAGAGGGGTGTCATCTGCGGGTTCCAGGAGGCGTCGACGAACGCGTCGTAGGTGCTGGGGGGCAGATCGCAGCCCGTGGTGAACATGTTCGGCCCGTCCCAGAGCTGGAGCCCGAAGCCGGGCGTGATCAGCAGGGGCGCGCGGTTGAGGTTGGCCTGCGAGTTGAAGAAAAACGGCACGGCGAATGTGGCCGACGTGTCGAGCTCGTTGACGCCGAGATTGGTGCCGGAGTTGTTGCCGAAGAGATAGGCCCAGCTGCCCCGCGCTCCCTGGTAGAGCCGCATCGTCTGCTGGAGCGTGGGGTTTTGTGCGAGGGCGTTGCCACTCGTGCCCAGGTCGGGGGTGATCTGCGGCGGCGACGGGCCACCGGCCGTGGGGTAGGTCGGGTAGCCAGGCTGCCCGCCGATGGCCGACGGCGCCCATGAGGGCGTGGGGTTGGCTGCCGGCGTGGGAAACACCTGCGCGGCCTGCGGCGCGTAGGGATCCCACGCCGGGGGCGGCGGTGAAATGGGCGCGCCATACTGCGTGGGGATCACGCGATCGAGCGACGAGGCGGCAGGGGATGGCAGCTGCACTGTCTGCGCGGCGGCTGGCGCAGCCGCGACGACCGCGGCCACGAGCGCAGCTGACAAAAGGCGAGGGAGCCGCATCGAAATGCCTTGCCGCCAAAGGTTTTGGAGTCGGGGGGGTACCGCGCCTGAATTAACAGGGTCAAGGCCGTGCCGCAGCCGCCCCCTATGAGGAGTGAAAAAAGGTAAACAGGGAAGGCAACGCGGCGGCCTGCGCAGGCCATGATTCCGCCGGCGCTCCGGTGGACCGCTTCCCGCTGAGGTGACCGACACGCATGCTGGCAGGCTTTTTCACGACGGTTGAAACCCATGCCGAGATCGACTCGACGATGGAGCGGGCTCGTGAACTCGCGGCCGCCGTGTCCACGCCGTTGCCGGCGCTCGTCATGGCCGACGTCCAAACAGCCGGCCGCGGCCGCCGCGGAGCCCGCTGGTGGCAGGCTCCGGGGAGCCTCGCCGCGAGCATCGTCCTCGATGAACGGTCGGCCGGTGCGGCCGTCCAGCCCACGTGGTCCCTGGCCTGCGGGGTGGCGCTCGCCGAGGCTCTCACGGCCTGCGAGCCCTCCATCGACGCGCTCGTCCGCTGGCCGAACGACGTCGAGGTCGACGGCCGGAAGATCGCCGGCATCCTGCTGGAGACCGCGCCGGGGGGCCGCACCATCCTCGGCATCGGGGTGAACACCACGGGCCATCTGCACGAGGCCCCGGAACCGCTCCGACACCGCCTGACGACGGTCGTCGATCTCACCGGGCGGGAGCTGGACCGCGAGGTGTTGCTGGGTGTGTTTTTCCCACGGTTCCTCGGCCTCATCCGGGCCATGGCGTCGGACCGCACGGCGCTGGTCGCGCGTTATCGGCCGCGGTGCGGCCTCGACGGCCGGTCGGTGACCGTGTTCCGCGGCCAGGAAACGCTCTCCGGCGCGTGTCGCGGCATCGATGCCGACGGGGCGCTCCTCATCGACACGGAAACCGGCCGCGTGGCCGTCGCATCCGGAAGCCTGACGCCACCGGAGAATGTCTGGCACTGACAAGGACAGGCCAGAGGCCGCAGCACGCCTTCAAGTCGTGGCGACTGACCAGCGGGCGTGGCGCTTTTCAAAAGTGCCGACGGGCCTCCGGCCTGTCGCAGGCAAGGGGCTGCCCGCCCTACCGCGCCACCACACATATCTCGCGGCCGCCGGTGGAAAGCTGGCGGGCCTGCGGCGTGAAGCCCCAGCGGGAAAACGTCTCCAGCCATGCCGGCAGTTCCGCGGCCCGCGACCATGTGGGCAGCTTCAGCGTGGCGATGATCCCCTGTGGCCGGGCCTCCGTCGCCGTCACCGCCCGCTCGAGCGTCGCGAGGGTGCTTGAAGGATCGATGTTCATGTCGGCGAGCACCCAATCGAATCCGCGGAATGCCCGCAGCTTCACGTCGCGGGCCCGCATCCGCCACTGCTGGAAGCGCGGGTGGTTCGCCACGCGCTCGTCGACGAGTGCGGGATCGACTGCCACCACGTGCAGGCCGGCCTCCAGGAGCCGCTGGCAGGCGCCCCCGGGGGCGGCTCCGAGTTCCACCGCCCGCTGACCGGGGCGGAGGGGAATCTCGAAGGTGGCGATCGCCTCGTCGAGTTTCAGCCACGCCCGCGAGACCTTGTCGGCGGGCATGATGCCGGGATAGAGACCGCCTGGCCAGCAGCTCGGCGGCGTGTGCGCCCGATGCCAACCGATCCACCACCGGTCTTCCGAGTCGATCGCGCAGTCGAGGATCAGCGGGCGGGCCTCTCCGGGAGACAGTGGCTGGCAGGCGTTCTCGATCGCGGCGCGAACCCGCTCCACGTCGATCTCCGCCCGCGGGTCGCGGTTCCACACGTGGATCGCATTCCAAGGAGCCGCTCCGGCGAGCGCCACCGCTTTCTCCGCGCGATCGGCATCGTCTGCACCCGTCACCTGGCCGAGCGACCGCACGAGCGTGCGGGCGAAGACGAGATCGGGAAAGAAATCGTCTGGTGGATCGAAGTCACCGAGCCGAAACGTGACCACCCCGCGCCGCCAGGCCGCCTTGGTCACCTGCGGAAGCACCTGCCGCTGCTGCTGGCAGAGAGCCGCCTCGGCGCCGGCCTGGCAGGCGGCGAGGAGAAAACCGCCACGTTCGGCGGGGGCTTGAGCGGGTGGATGGGCAGGAGGCATGCGGGAAAGGATAGTTCGACGTCGCTGACCGCCGGCCGCCGCAGCGCAAAAATTAGGCCGGCCCGGGCGCCCAAGGGCCCGGGCCGGCCTTTCTCGTCTGGACAGTGAACATGTCCGGGAGGCCATCCGAAGACGTCCCCCGGAACGGCCCGTCAGGTGATCGGGGAGCCGTAGCCCCACGGTCTGACGGGCGAAGGACTAGCCGTGGCCCTTCTTCTTCTTGGCGACCTTCTTGGCAGCCTTCTTCTTCTTCTTCGCCATGGAAATGGCTCCTTGCCATGAGCACCCGGAACTGACCAACGACCGATCCCCTGGGTGCTCTGTCGAAGGGGACGGACGACGTTTTGAAACCTATCGCGGAGGGTTTCCCCACCGCGATGACAGAGTTGTGAGGGATGCCTACAAAAACTGTCAAGAGAAATTCCGGAATTTTTTTGCCGATTTCCCTCGACTGAACCCGCGTGTCGACGGTGGTATCATGTCCGCCGCGACGCACAACATGACGCGCCGCTGATCGAAGTGGGAACGTCAGGGAGTTCATTCAAACCGGCATGGAGTCGAACAACAGCCTGCATCTGGCCAGACGGATGGCCTCGCTTGAGCCGTCCGCGACACTGGCCATGGCCGCCCGGGCATCGGCGATGGCGGCCTCTGGGATCAACGTCATCGACCTCTCCGTTGGCGAGCCCGATTTCCCCACGCCGGACCATATCTGCAAGGCGGCCGAGGTGGCGATCCGTGCCGGCAAGACGAAATACACTCCCGCCGCCGGCATCCCCGATCTCCGCAAGGCCGTGGCCGCGGACTATTCGCGACGCACCGGGCTGCCGGTGACGCCGGCCCAGGTGGTCGTGTCCAACGGCGCCAAGCACTCGCTCCACAACGCTTTCACGGCACTCCTCGACGACGGCGACGAGGTGATCGTGCCCACGCCCTACTGGGTGAGCTACGCCGAGCTCATCAAGCTCACCGGCGCGAAGCCAGTGTTGGTCTCCACGCGGATCGAGGACGACTTCAAGCTCCGCCCCGAGGACCTGCGGAAAGCCCTCACGCCCAAGACGCGGATGCTCCTCCTCTGCTCCCCGAGCAACCCCACGGGCGTGGTCTACACGGCCGAGGAGCTCCGCGCTCTGGCTGATGTCGCCATCGAGGCCGACTTGGCCGTAGTGTCGGACGAAATCTACGACCAGCTCGTGTTCGATGGCCGCAGGAGCGTGTCGTTTCCGACGCTGCGGCCGGGGCTTGAATCCCGGACGGTGGTCGTGGCCGGGGTGAGCAAGACGTATTCCATGACCGGCTGGCGGATCGGCTGGACGATCTGCCCTGAGCCGCTCGCCAAGGCCATCGGCAATCTGCAAAGCCAGGAGACCAGCAACCCAAGCAGCGTGAGCCAGTATGCGGCGCTCGCCGCGCTCACCGGCCCGCAGGAATGCGTGGCTGACATGGGCAAGGCCTTCCAGAAGCGCCGCGACCTGGTGGCCGGTCGGCTCCAGGCGATGCCTGGCATCAGGCTGCCGCAGATTGGCGGGGCGTTCTACGCGTTCTTCGACATCTCCGCGCATCTCGCCCGAGGCAAGAACGGCGTCACCACGAGCCTGCAGTGGTGCGAAGCGCTCCTGGAGCAGGAGCATGTGGCCCTCGTGGCAGGCAGCGCGTTCGGCGCCGAAGGCAATGTGCGGATGTCGTTCGCGGCATCCGAAGAGAAGTTGAGCGAAGGCCTCGAACGGATCGCCCGCTTCCTGCAGTGACGGCCACGCGAGGGGGTGCCCATGCCCCCAAGAGCCGCCTCCGAGAGAGCGGAGGCCCGCGGGCACCGATCCGCCAAGGGCGGATTGGTCGACGGAGTGAACGTCCGGCGATGGGGCGTGGGCACCCCCGACCCGCGAGACGGGTGACTTCTGGCGGCACCCTCAAAAACTGCAAGAGTCAAAACTAAACTAGCGTCATGAAGTGCCTCGGCATCATCCTCGCGGGCGGCACGTCGACCCGGATGAGCCTCCCGCCGGGCCACAGTAAGGCCGATCTCACCCTCGGTGGCCACAGCCTTTTGGAGCATGTCTGTCGGGCGGTGCGGCCCGAGGTCGATCGGCTCGCCGTCGTCGTTGGGCCAGATCAGGCCATGCCCCGGCTTCCCGAGATCGACTCGTTGGTCCGTGATTCGCGGCCCGGAGCGGGGCCGCTCGCCGGGGTCGCCGACGCCCTCCGGGCCGCCGGCAGCGACATCGACCGGGCGTTCGTCACCTCGTGCGACGTGCCTCTGCTCAGCCCTGCCGTCGTGCGGCTGGTTCTCGACCGTCTCGCTCCGTCTGACGCCCTGTGGGCCGTGCCGTTGATCGATACCCATCTGCAGGTGCTCGCCTCGGCGATGCGGCCCGCCATCCTCCCGGCGATCGAGACCTTTTTGGCGTCCGGGCGGCGTGATCTGCACGGCCTGGCGGAGGAATTGGCGGGGGTCGGCATGCTGGCGACGATCAGCCAATCCGATGTCGAGCGGGTCGATCCGTCGTGCCTGTCGTTTGCCGACGCCGATACGCCCGAGGAACTGGCGACGCTGGAAGCGATCTTGCCCAGATTGCCAATGTCGCGTCGCTGAAGGGCGACTCCTATACTCCGCCCCATGGCGACGCGCTATCTCCGTTCCGCGCGCGGCGGGCAACCTCGGCGCCGCCGGCTGCGATCGCTCTTCGTGCTCATGCTCGGGGCCGCGGCGGTGTGGTTTCTGCCGGCCGCGGCCGTGCTCACACCGCTGCGCGACCTGCCGCTCGAGAAGATCTTCGCCGGGATCGATGGCCGCGTGTCGAGCGGCGGAGCGACGTGGAACTGGCTGGGAACGATCGAATACCGCGACGTGGTGCTGGCCGACCGCGCTGGCCGTCCGCTCGCCGTCGTTCCCCGGGCCGTTCTCCGGCGGGGTCTCGCCTCGCTCGCGGTCGCTTGGCTCACGCCCAACGCCCCCCAGCTCGGCACGCTGCAGCTTTTCAACGCTGAGCTGCTCATCGAAGCCCGCCGCGGCGGGAGCGTCATCGAGGATGTCGTGGCGCCCTGGCTGGCCACTCCTAGCGGCGCGGGGCCGGGGGTCTCGCTGGGCCTGGAGATCATTGACGGCACCGCCGAACTGGTCGATCTGGAGCACGCCGACAGCTGGCGGGTGACCGACGTGCTTGCGGCGGGCACGATCGTGACAGGATCGGCAAGCGCCGACGCGGCGCTCGCCGGGTGGACGGTGGCGGGCCGCGTGCGACAGGGGGGGCGGCCCTCGGCGCAGGCCGGCATGCCGGCCCAACGCACCGCGGTCGCGCCGCGCCGGCTCGATGGCACCACGATCACCGCCGGCGCCACGGCCGCCCTGGCCCGCGATGGCGGGTGGTCGGTGTCGTCGCCGGGCCGCCACGGCCCCGATGAGCCGCGGACGCTCGCCGTCGGCGCCAATCGGCTGCCGCTGGGGGTGTCGCGGGTGTGGGCGACGCGGTTCGCCGGCGCGACCGCTCTCGATGGCCTGGCCGATATCCGCCTCGACATCACCCTTCCCGGCACCACGGAGGCGACCCGCGTGGTGGGCAGCGTGGGGGGCGATTCGCTGGCCATCCGCGACGCCGAGACGCTCGATACGCTCGCGGCCATGGAGCGGTGCGACGTGCCACTGGATCTGCTCGTGACGGGTGAGGTCGTCACGATCCGCGAATTGAGGGCGTCGTCGCCGCTCTTTAAGGCAGAGGCCTCCGGACGGCTGCGCATCCCGCGCGGTGGCTCGTGGGAGTGGGCCGAGGCGCTGGTGAGCGACGACTTCGCCATCGCGGCCGACGTTGACCTTGCGGCCGTCGCCAAGGCCGTGCCCGGCGGGATCACGGTGCGGCCCGACGTGCGCGTGACGGGCGGCGAGGTGCAACTGGCTGCCGCCGCCCACCGCGACGGCAAGGATCGCCTTCTCGAAGTAAGGCTCACGTCACATGATCTCGCCGCGGTGCAGCACACGGTCGATGGAGAGCGGCCCCTGCGGTGGAACGAGCCGTTCACGGCGTGGCTCCGCGGTCGTCGCGGGCCGGCCCGCGGCGACCGTCTCCAGATCGAGGAGGCGCGGATCGCCTCTCCGGCCATTGAGGTTTCGGCCGCCGGCTCGGCCGAGGCGGCGACGGTGCAGTGGACGATCGACCTGGATGCCCTGGTGAAGGAGGCGGCTGAAGTGCTCGACCTCAGCCGCCTGGAATTGGCCGGCACCGCCCGCGGCACGTTGGAGTTGTCTCGGGTCGAGGTCAGCAACGCCTCTCAGGCGCGGATGTCGTTGAGCCTGGCCGACTTTTCCCTGGGGCTCCCCGGGCGACGGGCCTGGTCCGACCCGCAACTCACGCTCACAGCCGAAGGGGAAGGCAGCCCGGCGGGCGCTGCGTGGCTCGTCGATCGGGCGACGGTGAGGGTGGCCGCGGCGGATGACGTGCTCGAATGGACGCTCACGGGAGGCGCGATCATCGATCCCCAGGCGCTCGTGGAGATCGCCATGGGATCGAAGGCGGTCGGCGAGAGGCCCGTTGTGCGGGCGGCCCCCCAGGCCGAAGCGGTCGTCGCCGAATGCACGCTCGCTGGCGATCTCGGCCGCTGGCAGAGCCGGATCGAGCCGCTGGCCGGGCTGGCGCCGGCGGTGACGCTCGGCGGCAAGGTGCAGGCGTCGGCGGCCGTCAGCGCCAGCGGCAATGCATGGCAGATCACCCGGGCCACGGCCGAGATCGAGAAGCTCTCGGCCCAGTCCGTGGCGGGGCAGTGGCGGCTCGAGGAGCCGCGGCTGGTCGCCAGTGCCGCAGGACTCATCGACCCGGCTGCCGGCCAGATGCAGGTGTCGTCGGCCGAGGTGCTCACCGCCACCCTGTCGGTGCGGACCGGCGGCGTGACCGTGGCGGCCGCCACGTCTCCCGCTGTGGCCGACGTTCGCCTTCTCGACCGGCTGCGTGGCAAGGTGCAGTGGCAGGCCGACGTCGGGCGACTGGAAAAATGGCTCCTCCCGCCACTGGCCGCGGCACGCTGGCCCGCCAGTGGCCGCGTGTGGGGCACGGCCGAGGTGCTGGACACGGCCGACGGCGTGAACCTTCTCGTCGAGGCGACGGGAAGCCAGCTCCTGCTGTCGGCAGTGCCGCCATCCGCGGCCCTCGGTGTGGCCGCGGCCACACCGCAGCCCGTGTGGGCCGAACCGCAGGTGACACTCGTCGTCGAGACCACCCGTCCGCGGCCCGGCCAGGCCGCTGATCACGACGGGCTGCAGATCAATCGGCTGAACCTCGAATCATCGACGCTGGGCATCGTGGCGACGGGAACGATCGACGAACTCTCGTCGCGGCGCTCGGCCGAGATCGTCGGCACGGTCTCCTACGACTGGAACCAGGTCACGCGGCTCCTCACCCCATGGACCGGCGGACGGGTGCGGCTGGCAGGGGCGAGCGCCCGCCCCTTCACCATCCGCGCGCCGCTGGCCGCGGCCGGCCAACTGGCCCACTCCACAGAAGCCATGCCAGCCAGCGATGATCCGGCCGTCGTGCCCCTGCCGGAGGATTGGATGGCCGCCGGTGGTGGCGATCCCGCCGCCCGCTCGACCCGCGTGGCCGTGCCCATTGCCTCGTCCCCCCGTCCATTCACGCAGGCCGACCGGCTGCGCACGGTCGCCGTCGACACGTCGACCACGTGGACGGCCGCCGAGATCGACGGCTTTCGCGTCGATCCGGGAGAAATGGCGGTGCGGCTCTTCGAGGGGCAGCTGGCACTCGGACCCTTCGACGTCGGCGCCGCCGGCGGCCGCGTGCGCGGCGCGCCCTGGGTGAAGCTCCTCCCGCTGCCGGGAGAGTTGATCGTGCCTCCGGGGCGGGTGGTGGACCGCGTGGCGCTGTCGCGGGAGGTGTGCGACCGCTGGGTGGCGTGGGTGGCGCCGCTCCTTGGCCGCTCGACCCACACCCAAGGCCTCGTGAGCGTCGACCTGACCGGGGGCCGGATCCCGCTGGCCGATCCTTTCGCAGGCGAGATGAACGGTCAGGTGCTTTTCGAGCGTCTGGAGGTGACCCCGGGCCAACACACGCAGCCGCTGGTGAACCTGATCGTGCGGCTCCAGTCGGTGATCGATCCCCGGTTTGCGTTCGGCGACAAGACCGTGCTGTTGAGCGTGCGGCCCGAGCCGGTGCGGGTGCGGCTGGCGGAGCGGCGGCTGTGGCACGAGGGCCTGGTGATGGACAGCGGCCAGCTGGTGGTGAAGACGCGCGGCAGCGTGGGGGGCGACGGGTCGTTGGCGATGGCCGTGGAGCTGGCCTTCCGCGGCGACATCGCCGGGCAGACGCCGGTCATCGCGCAGTTGCTGCGGACTCCACTGGTGATCCCGCTCCGCGGCACCGTGAACCACCCCCAGTTCGACGCCGCCCAGATCGACACGATCCTCGGCCGGATCGTGGAGAACACGGCCGAGGCGGTGATCAACGACGGCCTCTCCCGCGGCCTCGAGGCCCTCTTCGGCCAGCCCAAGTAGCGGCGGATCACGACCGCCGCTCCATCCCCGCGATCAGCCGTTCCAGCCGGCGCCGGTAGGAAAAATGTTCGACCTCCAGCGCATGCCTTGGCGAGTCCAGATAGCGGATCGTGGCCGACCTCACCGGCTCCCGCCGCTTGCGATACAGCCAAGCGGCCGCCCGCGGGCTCGATCGCGAGGCGGCCAGAAGCGCGATCAGCCGGGACTGCAGGTCGGTGAGCCCCCATTGGCCGCTGTCGGGCTGGATCAGCCCGACCACCGCGATGTCGTCGCGGCTGGGATGCAGGCAGTTGAGAAACAGCCGTGGCAGACCGGTTGACGCGTCGGCGGCTAGATGCCGGGCTTCGATGAAGGGCAACACGGTGCGGTAGCCCGTCGCGCAGATGACGATGTCGAAGGGCTCGCGGCGGCCGTCGGCGAAGACCACATGCTCCCCGTCGAACCGCGCCACGTCGCCGCGTGGCGTGATCGCACCGGCATCGATCCGTGCGCACAATTCATCGTTGATGATCGGATGGGTTTCCCAGAGGCGGTGATCGGGCCGGGGCAGGCCGTGCCGCCAGGGGAGGCCGATCGCCCGGTCGATGGCTCGCAGGCTGATCAAGCGGCGCAGCCACAGCGGGGCGCCCATGGCGAGAAGCCGCTCGTTCCGCACGTCGGCCGGCCGCCCGAGGATGAACCGCGGCACCACGAAATAACCGCGGCGGAGGGAATGGAAGGTGGCGGCCGCGTGGTGCGACGCTTCCACGGCGATGTCGCACCCGGAGTTGCCGGCCCCGATCACGAGCACCCGCCGGCCGGTCAGGCCCACCGGATGCGTCGGCGACTTGTAGTGGCAGGCATGGAGCAGGGTGCCGGAAAACTCACCGGGAATGTCGGGAAACCGCGGCTCGCGATTGTGTCCCGAGGCGATGACGACGCCCGCATAGGCCATGGGTTCGCGGCCGCTCACGTGGACGGTCCATCCGTCGGCGCACGGCTCGACCCGCTCGACCGTCGCGTGGGTATGGATGTGCCGCACGAGGCCGAAGCGATCCGCATAGGAGCGGAGATAGGCGAGGCACTGGCGGTGATCGGGGTAGGCCGGCCACTCGCGCGGCATCGGGTGGTCGGTGTATTGCGTGAGCCGCTTGGAGCTGATGAGCCGCGTCGACTCGAACACGCTCGAGGCCTGCGAGCCGAAATACCAGTTGCCACCGACGTCGTCCTCGCGCTCGAGGCATTCGGCGGCGACGCCGGCCTGAAGGAGATTCTTCAGCGCCGTGAGGCCTGATGGCCCGGCCCCGATCACGCACCACTTATCGGGCATGGTGGACGATGGCCTCCGCGAGGCGGGCGAGGTCGGCGGGGTCGTGCAGCCACGAGAGGCTGGCCCGCACGAGGCTCCGGCCGTGCGGCACGCTCGGCGGCCGGATCGCCGGCACGAAGAAGCCCGCTGCGGCCAGACGGGCCGAGAGGTCGACGGCGGCCTGCGGCGTGCCGGCCACGACGGGAACGATCTGCGCGGCGGCGGCGCCCAGGTCGAGGCCCTGCGTCGCGAGCCGGTCGCGAAAGTCGGCGGCCTTGGCCAGCAGGGCAACGCGGCGGTCGGGTTCCTCGGCGAGCAGGCGGATGGCCCTCGTGGCCGCCGCCGCCACGGCCGGCGGATGGGCCGTGGAAAAGATCCATGCCCGGGCCTTGTGCCGCAGCCAGTGGACGAGCGCAGCGTTGCCCGCGACGAAGCCCCCCGCCGCGCCGAGGGCCTTCGACAGCGTACCCACGCGCACATGCACGCCTCCGGCGGAGCCGGTCGCTTCCACGAGGCCGCTGCCCCGGTCGCCGAACACGCCCGTCGCATGGGCCTCGTCGACGAGCAGGATGGCATCGTGCCTGGCGGCCAGGGCACACAGGTCGGCGAGCGGTGCGACCGTGCCATCCATCGAAAAGAGCGTGTCGGTGACGACCAGCCGGCGGCGGGCGGCCCGGGCCGCCGACAACAGCGCATCGGCGGCGGCAAGGTCGCGGTGCGGATAGACGCCGACGCGGGCCCGCGAGAGACGGCAGCCGTCGATGATGCTGGCGTGGTTGCGTTCGTCACTGGCGATGAAGTCGTCGGGGCCGGCCAGCGCGGCGATCGTGGCCGTGTTGGCCGCGAAGCCGCTGGGGAAGACGACGGCCGCCTCGACGTCGAGGAGGTCGGCGATGGCGCTTTCGAGGGCTTCGTGGGCGCGCGACTGGCCGCTCACGAGGGGGCTCGCCCCTGCGCCGAAACCCTCGGCGCAGGCGGCCTTCGACGCCGCCTTCGTGAGCCGCACGTCGCCGGCATAGCCGAGGTAGTCGTTGGCGCCGAAATTCAGCAGCGGGAGGCCGTCGAGATCGACCGTGGCTCCCTGCGGACCCGAGCGGATGCGGCCGGGACGTTCCAGCCCGGCGGCGCGGAGCGAGTCGAGATCCTCCGCGATCCACGCGAGCGGAGCGGGCAAGGCCTCCGCGGTGACGCGGCGGGATGGAAGCGGGTCGAGGCGGCAGGGCATGGGCCCATTATGGCCGCCGGGCGCCGAGTTTCTCGATCGTGCGAAACTCCGCGGCCGTAACGGGGGTCACGGAGAGCCGGCTGCCGCGGCGCAGGAGCTCCATGCCTGCCAGGACCTTCACGCTGCGCAGCTCCTCGAGCGGGACCTCCCGGGCGAAAACGCTCACGAGCTTCACGTCAACCATCGACCACACGGGCTTGTCGGGCGATGCCTTCGGGTCGTGGTAGTCGCTGCGGGGATCCCATTGCGTGGGGTCGGGATAGGCCTCGCGGACGATTTCCACGATGCCCGCCGCGGCGGGCGGCTGGGCATTGGAGTGGTAGAAGATGGCCCGGTCACCCTTCTTCATGGCCCGCAGAAAATTCCGGGCCTGGTAATTGCGGACGCCCTCCCAGTGGGTCGTCTTGTTGCGCGCCCCGGCGAGATCCCGGATCGAGAACACGTCGGGCTCGCTCTTGATCAGCCAGCACGGCATCGGCATCTCCAGGGCATGCGGTCAGGCGGCCCGGCGGTCCGCTGGCGAAGCGGCCGCGAGGAAATCGGCGATGCTCGCCGCAAACGAGTCAGGCTCGACAAACAGGTTCGAGTCGCCCACGCCCGCCTGCGGCTGGAAATGGAAGAAGCCTTCGTGCACCGGCGTGGCCACGTGGAGGCGGTAGTCGAGCCGCCGATGGTGAGCGATGTCGGAGAAGCACGTCGTCGTCCGGTAGGGCGTGTTGATCTCCACCACCTTTGTCCCCGGCCGGCAGAACGTGAGGTTCGTCAGGCCCGCGCCGTGGGGCCCGACGACGCACGCCGCTTGGAAAAACAGGCGGATCTGCTCCGCCACCGGCATCGCCTCCAGGTCGTAGCGGCGAAACCCGAGCGGAGCGAGCGCGGCGAAGACTGCGGCGTCGTTGGTCAGCGTTCGCTTGCCGCGCTTCCGTCGGGAGATGAACACGCGCCGCGTGGGGGGGGCGGCGGCGTCGAGATGCGCGGTCAGCCGCGAGAAGAGGAAATCGGTCTTCCAGCGCGTGGCATTGAGCCGGAGCGACGACGCCGCGAGCTGGTCGGCGACGACATGGCCGTTGACGCTGGCCTGCTCGATCCGTCCGCGCGGGATGCCGGCCAGGGCGAGCAGGTCGCGCTGGAAGGCATACCGAGTGGGGGCGTAATACCGGTCCACCCGCACGCCGGCCCGCTCGTAGAGGGCGATCCGCGGGATCGCCTCCAGGAGCCAGTGGTAGTAGTTGTAGGGCATGACGCACGACAGGGCCGCGACGCACTCCGTCCGCTGCCGGGGGCGGGGCAGATAGCGGAGCCGCAGCGGGTTCGTGGGCAGATCGCTCTCTGGCGTGAGCCTGGATGCATCGAAGAGCACTCGGTTGTCGGGCGTGATGACGAGGCCCGAGTTGTGACAGATCCGGCCGCGGTCGAGCAGGGCGACGAATTCATCGCACCGCTGCCGGCTCGCCCCGTGGAGCAGGCGCTCGTATTCCGCACGGACGGCGGGATCCGGGATCATCGCCTTCGTCTTCTCGATCTCGGCGAGATTCCCCACGATCGTGCGGGCGGGGACCTCGTCGACATCGTCGGCCGGAAGGCTGATGAGCCGACCGCCCTGCGCCGCGGCCCACTCCCCGGCCGTCGTCGTGTCGGCGGGCACGGGCACGCCACCGAATCGACGCACGGTGTCGAGGACTGCCGGGCGAAGATGTCTTTTCCAGTATCCGGTGATTCTGCTCATCGAATCTCCTTGCGCGCGGGTACGGGACTCTAGGGATCTCCGCGGACGCCGGCAACGCGGGAAAAGCTTGGCCAGCAACGGGTTTTTCCGCCTGCTCCCAAGAGCCCAACCCGGCACGGGGCTGCCCACACCCTCGCTCGGACGTTCGCAGATGCCCTCCAGGCATCTGCTCTCTGCACGTCCGCTGCGCTCCGCCATCCTGGCTTCGCTTGCTCCCATAGCCCGCTCGAGGGCATGGGCAGCCCCGTGCCTCCTCCACCGAGATGTACACCGCCACGCGCAAGAAAAAATGGCGTAGGCCTCCGGCTTCACACGCGCTAGGGCTGGAGGCCCGCCAAGCAAGCTGAGGCCAGGATGGCGAAGCTTGCGTGAAACGAGAGCGGGCCGGACGGTTGCCCGTCCGGCCCGCGTGAACTCACCAGGTGTCGGTCGGCCGGTCTTTCGATGCCCGGCGACGGCCGCGAAGGATCAGCAACCCTTCTTGCAGCCCCGGTTGCAGCCGTGGCCGCGATGGCCACCCTTGCCGCAGCCGCCGTTGCCGGCGCCCGAGCCGTAGGCCGGGACCTGCTCCTCGACGCACTTCTTCACCTTCACGCACACCTGCTTGGTGACCTTGGAGGGCACGCGAACGACGTACTTCTCCGTCTTCGTCTCCTCGACGCAGTCACTCGAGCACACCGTGTAGGTGGCGGACTTTTCCACCGGCACCATCACCGTGTAGCTGACCTCCTTGGTCCGCTTCTCGGGCACGCAGCGGTTGCAGGTGACCTCGCGGCTGCGGGTCTCGGTGCGGCACTTGTTGACGCACACCATGCGGGTCCGGCTCTCCGGAACCATCTTGGTGACGCAGTAGTTCCGCGTCCGCTCCTCGCACCGTGACTTCTTCACGCACACCGTCCGCGTCCGCTCCTCGGTGCGGCACTTCTTCACGCAGTAGGTGTAGGGCACCTCCTCGCACTCGGTCTTCCACATCGTGACCTCGATCTCCTTGGTCTCGCAGGTGGGGACCCACTTCCGGCAGCAGACGACCTTCGGGCAGCACGGGTTGCCGGCGGCGTCATACTTGCCGTTGGCCGAGATTTCCTTGGCCTCGGTGACCCAGTGGCCGCCGCGGCAGGTGACCGTCTTCGTCGACTTGACGGGAACACGCTTCGACACCGTGCGCGTGCCGGTCATCTCTTCCGTATAGGGCACCTGCACCGAGTAGGTCTGCTCGACCTCTTCGGTGTAGGGGACGTTCACCTTGTAGGTGGCCGTCTTCTCCTCCTTGACCGGCACCATCACCGTGTAGGACTGCTCGACCTGCTCGGTGTAGGGGACGTTCACCTTGTACTCGACGGTCTTGGTCTCCGGCACGTTGACGTTGACGGTGTACTCGACCGTCTTCGACCGCGTCTCCGGCACCATCACCGTGAAGGTCCGCGTCCGCTCCTCGAGCTTCGGCACCCGCTTCTTGACGGTGAAGGAACGCTCACGGACTTCCGTCGTCCATTCGGTGGCCTCCACGTCCTTGATCTCGGGCACCCACTTCCACACCTTCACCGTCTTCATGCACGGGTCGGTGGCGGCATCCGGTGCCGCCTCGACCGCCGCGGCACCGTCGATGGCCGCCGCAGCGCCGTCGACGAGAACCGAACCGTCCTCGCCGCGAACGAGCGTGCCGCCCAGGCAGACGCCGGCGGCCGCGACCCACGGCAGGAAGCTGAATGTCAAACGCTTTCTCACAGAAACCTCCAGAATGGAAAAAGAACAACGCCCAAACGGTTCGCGAACACTTCTTCCAGGCGTGACGTGGAGGCCATCCCCAGTCGGTGGCATTCCGTCGCCCTGCTTGCCCGGTGAGTCGTGCCAGGGCCCCCCTCCGTGCGGCCGGCCATGCGTGGCGTCGGCCTGCCGCCGTGAAGGTTTGCCCGAGTGGCAAACTCATGGCAGAAGATCGATCTTCGCCGACCGAAAAACTCAACCGCGCCGTGAATCGCGCGGTTCTTCCGGTTGTGGCGGTGGCGCGGCCGTGCCGGGGCACGAGGGAGATGAGCCCATCGGCCCCCCCTCGCAGCAGGTCTCGAGGATCATGCCGCACTGGCGGCACATCAGCTTGGCACGGATCTCGAAGGTTTCCCCCTGGCAGACGGGGCAACGCGGCTGTGACATGGCTCTTGGATCGCGGATGGAGGAGCGGCTACGGCCTGTCATCCTCCACGAGGAACACGAACAGTTCCTTGGGGCCGTGGGCGCCGAGGACGAGGATCCGCTCGATGTCGCCCGTGCGGCTGGGGCCGGTGATGAACGAGAGCATGCTCGGCAGCCGGCCGGCGTGGCGCTCTTTGGCTTCGTGCAGGGCGTTGCCCAGCGTGGGCACGATCTGGTCGATCGTGGCGATGACGACATGCACGTGCGGCAGGATCGACAGGCCGCGGCCCCCGCAGGTGGTGCTCGACACGAGGATCGAGCCGGTCTGCGCGACGAGCGCCTCGCAGGCCGTGACGCCGGCGTCGCAGGCTTCCAGTTCGTTTTTGTCGCCCTCGGGGGCATCGATGCGGTAGGTCGCGCACGGGGCTTTCGCCGCCACCGGCTCGACGAGCCGATGGCCGTGGTAGGCGAGGCGGTTCCAGGCCCGGTCGCGGGCCAAGGCCGCCACAGCCTCGGCCGCCGCGTCGAGATCCGGCACCCGCCGGACCACGGCCCGCAGCTTTTCCAGGTTTTCCGTGAGGATCCGCAGCCGCTCGTCGGGCGTCTCCCCGCCATCGGGAAGCCACGGTCGGGCCACTTCGAGGGGCAGCACGGCCAAGGCGGCGGTGCCCCCGGTCGGCCCGGCGGCCGCCTCGGTAGCGTGTGCCTTCAGGTGCGGCTGCGGCGCGGGCGTGCGCAGGGCTTCGCGGATGCGGGCCAGGATCGTGTCGCGGGCGTTCATGGTCGGGCCCTGCTTTTCCACTGCGCCCGGAAGCTTTTGGCGGGGGCGGGTGGCAGGTCGCGGGTGGCCAGCCAGTCGCGGAGGAGCGGCGGCCGCAGCGCCTTGGCGATGCCGAGCGTGCGCCGGAAGACCGCGCCACCGGCGGCGAACAGCCACGGCCTCCCGGCCACCGCCACGAAGAGTTTGTGCCCGAGTCGCTCCAGGAGGCTGGGCGCCGTGCGGGCCGCGTTGCGGCGGTTGTGGAGCAGGTGGTGGTGGATGTCGATCCGCACCGGGCAGGCGTCGGTGCAGGCGCCGCACAAGGAACTGGCCCCGGAGAGATGGTTCCAGTCCGCCAAGCCGCGGAGGTGGGGCGTGATCACCGAGCCGATCGGGCCCTGGTAGGTGGTGCCGTAGGTGAAGCCGCCGACATTCTTGAAGATCGGGCAGACGTTGAGGCAGGCGCCGCAGCGGATGCAATGGAGGCTGTCGCGCTGCTCGGGATCGGCGAGGATCGCCGTCCGCTGGTTGTCGAGCAGGACGAGGTGCATCTCCTCGGGCCCGTCGCATTCGCCGTCGCGGCGCGGGCCGGCATACAGCGTGTTGTAGCAGGTCATGGGCTGGCCGGCCCCGGCGGTGGCCAGCATCGGCAGCAGCACGGCGAGATCGTCGAGCCGCTCCACCACCTTCTCGATGCCCGAGATGGCGATGTGCACCCGCGGCAGGGCGGCGGTGAGCCGGGCGTTGCCCTCGTTTTCGGTGATCGACAGCTGACCCGTCTCGGCCACCAGGAAATTGGCGCCAGTGATCCCCACGTCGGCATCGACGTAGAGCCGGCGCATGTGCCGGCGGGCGATCATCGTCAATTCCTCGGGGCTGTCGGTCGGCGGGGTGCCGAGGTGCCTGCCGAAGAGGTCGCTGATCTCGTCGCGGCGGACGTGCATGCAGGGGAAGACGAAGTGATACGGCGGCTCGCCGCGGAGCTGCTGGATGAATTCGCCGAGGTCGCTTTCCACGACGCCATACCCGTCTTTCTCCAGGGCGGCGTTGAGGTGGATCTCCTCGCTCGTCATGCACTTGCTCTTGATGACGGCCTTGGCCTTGGCCTGCCGCAGCAGGCCGAGGACGATCGTGCGGGCCTCGTCGGCGTTGCGGGCCCAATGCACGCGGCCGCCGTTGCCCTCGAAATTCGCCACGAAGCGCGGCAGGAGCTCGTCGAGGCGATTCACCGCCGACCACTTGGCGAGGCTGGCCGCGTCGCGGGCGTGCTCCCAGTCGCGGTAGCGGGCCTTCTGGAGGTCGCGGCTGGCGTAGTAGCCGCCGAGGGCCTTGCGGACGAATGACCGGTGGCCCGTGTCGCGGACGTGCTCCGCGGCGTCGTGGAGAAACTTCTTCTTGGCGAGCTGCGGTGTTTCGGCTTCGTGAACGCTCGACATGACGCCCTCGCTCTCGTCCGAGAGCCTCCAGCATACCCGCCGGCGGGCCGGCCCGTGGCCGGCTCATTCCGCCGCCAGCACCTCCGCCAGGTGGATCGTCCGCGGCGGCCGCCCCGCGGCCGTGGGGCCGCTCCGCGACAGCCAGCCATCCAACTGCAGCTGGCAACTGGGATCGCTGGCGACCACGTAGTCGCAGCCCGTGCGGGCGAGCGAGCCCCCCTTCACCTCCGCCATCGCCGTGGAGATCATCGGGAATTTCACGCTGAACAGCCCGCCGAAGCCGCAGCAGCTTTCCGGCTCGTCGCACTCCACGAGCGTGAGATCGCGGACCGCCCGCAGCAGCAGCCGCGGCTCCTCCTTGATCCGCAGCTCGCGCAGGCCATGGCACCCGTCGTGGTAGGTGACGGTGTGCGGAAACCGGGCGCCAACGTCGGTCACGCCCAGCCGCTTCACGAGAAACTCGCCGAACTCGAACGTCCGCGCGGCCAGGTCGAGGGCCGCCGTCTCGTGGGGCGTGCCGGTGAGCAATTGCGGATAGAAGACGCGCATCATGGCGACGCACGACCCACTGGGGCCGACGACCGCCTCGGCGCCGGCGAAGACTTCGAGAGCCCGGATCGCCACCGCGCGGGCCTCGTCCCAATAGCCGGCATTGAAGCTCGGCTGGCCGCAGCAGGTCTGCGCCGCGCGAAATTCGCACGTGTGGCCGAGCCGTTCCAGCACGCGGGCCACCGCCATCCCCACCTGCGGGGCCATCTGGTCGACGAAGCAGGGGATGAACAGATCGATCTTCATGCCGACAGTGTAGAGCGGCGTCGCCGGCTCACCACTCGACCCTCCCCGGAGCCCTCGAAGGCGGGCGAAAAGTTCCACTGGCCCGGTGGGTGGGACGGGTTCAGGCCGCGGTCGTCACGCCCGCCGGGAAATGGCGCGCACCAGCGCCTGCCCCATGTCGGCCGGGCTCTCCGCGATCTCGATCCCGGCATCGCGCAGGGCCGCGAGTTTGGCGTCAGCCGTGCCCTTGCCGCCGGAGATGATCGCGCCCGCATGCCCCATCCGCTTGCCGGGCGGTGCCGTGCGGCCGGCGATGAAGGCGGCCACAGGCTTCGTGACGTGCTGCTTGACGTACTCCGCCGCCTCCTCCTCGGCCGAACCGCCGATCTCGCCCATCATGAGGATGGCGTGGGTGTCGGGGTCGGCCTGGAAGAGCTCCAGGATGTCGATGAAGCTGGAGCCGACGAGCGGATCGCCGCCGAGGCCCACGCAGGTGCTCTGGCCGTGGCCGAGCTGCGTGAGCTGCCAGACGGCCTCGTAGGTGAGCGTGCCCGAGCGGCTCATCACGCCCACGTGGCCGGGGGCATGGATATAGCCCGGCATGATGCCGATCTTGCACTCGCCGGGCGTGATCACGCCGGGGCAGTTGGGGCCGATCAGCCGGCTCTTCGAGGCCTTCACGACCGGAAGCACCCGGGCCATGTCGAGCACCGGGATGCCCTCGGTGATGGCGATCACCAGCTCGATCCCCGCGTCCACCGCCTCGAGGATCGCGTCGGCGGCGAAGGCCGGCGGCACGAAGATCATGGTGGCGTTGGCGCCGGTGGCGTCGCGGGCTTCGGCCACCGTGTTGAAGACGGGCAGGTCGGCGATCGAGTCGCCCCCCTTCCCCGGCGTCACGCCCCCCACCATCCGCGTGCCGTAGGCCTGGCAGCCGCGGGTGTGAAACTCTCCGACCTTGCCGGTGATGCCCTGGCAGATGACGCGGGTGTCGCGATTGACGAGGATGCTCATGGGTGTCTCGGGTGGGGGGTGGAGAGTATGTCAGGCCTGGGCGGCGGCGACGACCTTCTTCGCGGCGTCGGTGAGGCCGTCGGCGGTGATGATCGAGGTGCCGCTCGCGGCGAGGATCTTCTTGCCCTCCTCCACCTCCGTCCCCTCGAGCCGCACGACGAGCGGCACCGTGAAGCCGACCGTCTTCGAGGCCTCGACGAGCGCCGTGGCGATCGTCGTGCACCGCATGATGCCGCCGAAGATGTTCACGAGGATCGCCTTCACGTGCTTGTCAGAGAGGATGATGCGGAAGGCCTCCGTGACCTGCCCCACGTCGGCCCCGCCGCCGACATCGAGGAAGTTGGCCGGCTCGCCGCCGTGGTATTTCACGAGATCCATCGTGCTCATCGCGAGGCCGGCGCCGTTGACGAGGCAGCCGATCGTGCCATTGAGCTTCACGTACGACAGCCCCGCGGCGGCGGCCCGCGTCTCGGCCGGCTCCTCCTCGGACTCATCGCGGAGGGCGGCGATCTCCTTGTGCCGGAAGAGGGCGTTGTCGTCGAACGTCATCTTCGCGTCGAGGGCCACGAGCGTGCCCTCCTTCGTGAGCACCAGCGGATTGATCTCCAGCAGCGAGGCATCGAGGCTCACGAACGCCTGGCAGAGCCGGCGGAAAAACGTCTCCGCATGCCGCCACGCGGCGGTGGGCAGGCCGAGGCGGGAGGCGAGCAGCCGGGCCTGGTAGCCGGCCAGCCCGCGGTCGGGATCGAAGGGCTCGGTGAGGATCAGCTCGGGGGTCTTGGCGGCCACCTCCTCGATGTCCATGCCGCCGGCCGTGCTGGCGATGAGGACGGGCGAGCCGGCCCGCCGGTCGACGAGGACGGCGCAGTAGAGTTCGCGGTCGATGGCGCAGCCGCTCTCCACGAACACCTGCCGCACCACCTGGCCCTCGGGTCCGGTCTGGATCGTGACGAGCGTCTGGCCGAGCAGGCCGGTGGCGATCCGCCTGGCGTCGGCCGCCGTCTTGGCAAGTTCCACGCCGCGCTGCGAGCCCCCCTTGACGGTGCCCTTGCCGCGGCCGCCGGCATGGATTTGCGCCTTGACCGCGCAGACCGGCGTGCCGAGCGCCGTAAAGGCGGCCTCCGCCTCGGCGGGGGTGCGGGCCACCTTCCCGGCGAGAACGGGCACACCGGCGGCCCGGAGGAGGTCTTTGGCCTGGAATTCATGGATTTTCATGGGGTACCCTTCGTGGCTACGATGCGCCGGGACCGGTCGGGCAGGTCGCCAATATGGCACGAATCGTCCCGAGCTCCAATTGGGTCCGGTTTTCGGCACGCCCCTTTGGCCATCGGAGGCCAGAGCGTGCCCAGCAAGAGTGTTGGCAGCCGAATGACCGCATCCGATCAGTCCCGCGATCCCCTGCCCCGCGTGGTGATCGACCTGGAGAAACTGCGGCGCATCAACTGCGGCCTCGGTCGGTTCGCTCTCTACCTGGGGCAGGAGATCCGCAGCCTCGCCGCCGGCCGGTTTCGACCCGTGTTTCTCTTGCCCCGGGGCGGCGAGCGGCACTTCGTCGGCGGGGGCTTCGACAGCATGTTTATCTCGCCGTGGCGGAAGGAGCCCTTCATGCGGCTCATCCGGCCGCTGGCGATGCGGGCGCGGCCGGCCGCGCGGATTTCCGCCTGGCATGCCACCAGCCAGATGTCGAAGTATCTCCCGCTCGACGCCCGGATCCCAGTGGTGCTCACCGTCCACGACCTGACGTTCATCCACGAGGCGTCCCGCGGAGGGAGAGGCGCGGAGATCGACAGGCGGCTCCGCGACCTGCAGCAGCGGGTCGACCGCGCGGCCATCGTGGCCACCGACACCGACTACGTGGCCCGCGAACTGGCCCACCACGTCGATCTCCACGGCAAGGGTGTGCACGTGCTGCCCTTGGGACCGGCGCCGGCGCCCTCCCCTTCCCCCGCCCGCCCGCGGTTCGTGCCCCAGGGGCCTTTCCTCTTCACGCTGGGCAACTGCCTGCCGCACAAGAACTTCCACGTGCTTCTTGATCTGGTCGAGGCGCGGCCCGAGACAAGGCTGGTGCTGGCCGGCAAGAAGACGACGCCCTACGGAGAATTGCTCGAGCGGCAGATCGCCGCGCGGGGCCTGCGGGGGCGGGTGGTGATGCCCGGCGAGATCACCGACGGCGAACGGCAGTGGCTCTACGAGCACTGCGACGCCTTTCTTTTTCCCTCGCTGGGAGAGGGATTCGGCCTGCCGGTGCTCGAGGCCATGCAGGCCGGGAAGCCGGTGTTCGTCTCGCGGCTGACGAGCCTGCC
>JBIIIP010000153.1:0-4334 GCA_044234625.1 Pirellulales bacterium
TCTTCAGCTCTTTTGCGAGTGTGTAAATCCGAACCGCCACGCGACGTTCTCCTGACCTCGTCCATCACGCTTCGCCGCCGGAGGGTTCGCCACCCTCCGCCGCCCCATCACCAGCCGGCTGTCCACCGGCGGCCGCCGCCAGGGCGTCGGCCGCATCGGCGTCGGCAGTCGCCTTGGCGATGCGATCGAGCTCCCGTTGCTTCCGCCGCTCGTCGGCTGCCGCGACCTCCGCCAAGGCAGCCCGCCTTTCGGCCTCGGCCACGATCACATCCACCGCCTCTGCCGACAACTCGCCCATTTCCATGAGGTCGTCGGGCTCGATCACGGAAAGATCGTCGTAGGACAGGAAGCCCTCACCCACCAGCCGCTCGGCGACCGACTCACTGAGGCCTTCGATCGAGGAAAATCCGGCGATCGCCCGTTCGATCTGCTGATCGAGCTCCTCGCGGGTCATGATCTCCATGTCCCAGCCGCAGAGCTTGCTCGCCAGCCGCACGTTCTGCCCGCGGCGGCCGATGGCCAGCGAAAGCTGGTCTTCCCGCACGAGCACGATCCCGCGGCCGAGCATCTGGCAAAGAATCACCTCGTCGACCTCGGCGGGCTGCAGCGCGTTGGGCACCAGCACCTGCAGGTCGTCGTTCCAACGCACGATGTCGATCCGCTCGCCGCCAAGCTCCTCGACGATGTTCTTGATGCGGTTGCCGCGGACGCCGACGCAGGCACCCACGCAGTCGACGCGGGAGTCGGAACTGATCACTGCCACCTTGCTGCGGTAGCCGGGCTCGCGGGAGATGGCCCGGATCTCGATGACGCCATCGGCGATCTCGGGAATCTCCTGCTCGAAAAGCCGCTGCACAAGCTGCGGGCGGATCCGCGAGAGGATAATCTTCACGCGGCTGCCCACTTTGCGGACCTCGAAGATCGTGGCCCGGATCCGCTCGTTGGGATGATAAGACTCGCCGGGGATCTGTTCACTGCGCGGAAGGATCGCCTCGTTGCTGCCCAGCGAAACCGTGGCGGCGGCGCCTTCGCACCGCGTCACGACGCCCGAAACCATCTGCCCGATCTGTTCCTCGAACTCATCGTGGATCGCGTCCCGCTCCGCCTCGCGGATCTTCTGGATGATCACCTGCTTCGCGGTCTGCGCGCCGATCCGGCCCGACAACTCCTGGGTGTCGATCTCGACGCCGTCGCGGGTGCCGCTCAGCCGCCCATCGGCACGATCGATGGCGATGGCGATCTCCACACCTTCGCCGTACTGCCGGGTGAGGGCCGTCACCAGCGCGGCTTCGATCGCCTGAAAGACGATTTCCTTGTCGATGTTTTTGTCGCGATGGATCGCATCGACGATGCGAAGAATTTCTTCTGGCTTCATTGCGTTCTCGGACACCGCTTCCGGCGAAACGATCGACACTGTCGTCAGGATGAATCGGGCCAACGCGCCGCAAACAATGGCAGTGCCTGCACAGGCGATGCCATTCCACGATGGTCGCCGAAACACCTGCTCGCCAGGCGTTTGGAACGGTATCCGCGAACCAGCAGCCACTGCCACCGACAATCGACGCAACCCGTGAAGGGTACGGCCCCTCGATGAGGCTGTCAAGGAGCGGCAATCGTGCGGAGGACGACGTCAGGCCCGCCAGCGACGGATCAACACGGCACTGGCTTGCCCCTGGGGGCTCGCCGCCGTGGAGAGAAACATCTCGCCCGCCGGGTCGCCGCGACGTGCCGCCTTGATCGGGCAGTCGGGGGCGGGCTTTTCGTAATTCAACAACGGAAACAGTTCGCCGCGATCCAGCGCGGCGATGCTCGCCGCACATTCCACGACGCCGCTGCCGGCGCCGAGATTGCCGAAATGGCCCTTGGCGGAAACGACGGGAACCGCCGCCGCTGCCGTTCCGAGAGCCTCCTGGATGGCGGCCGCCTCGTCGCGGTCGCCGGCCTTGGTGCTAAGGCCCTGGGCATGCACGTGGCCCACGTTGTCACCGCCCATGCCGGCCCGCGCCAGCGTCTCGCGCATCACCGCCGCGATCGCCCGCCGGCGATCGCCGCTGCCGCGGACCCCACAGGCAGTCCGCGCGGCATGAGCGACGATCTCGCCGCGAATCCGCGCCCCGCGGGCGCGGGCGTGCTCGAGCTCCTCGAGCACGAGCACGCCCGCTCCTTCGCCGAGCACCATCCCGCAGCGGTCGCGGTCGAACGGCCGGCTCCAGGTCGCCGGCTCCCGGCCCGGCGCCGAGGCCGGCAGGGCCACCTCCTCATTCTGCAGGGCATGCACCGTCTTCATGGGATGGACGCGCGTGCCGGTCGCCCCGGCCAGCATCACATCGGCGGCGCCCCGCTGGATCGTCATCGTGGCTTCGCCGATGGCCAGGTGGCCGCTCGCCTCCCGCATGGTGATCGAATTGCTCGGGCCGCGCAGGTCGTTGTAGATCGCGATATGGCTGGCAGGCATGTTGGGCAGGTATTTGAGGAGCCACAGCGGATTGAGGAGGGGCATGCCGTCGGCCGCCCAGCGGCCGAACTCGAACCGGCCATCCGCGCCGCGGCACGCGGCCACGCCAGCGGTGAAATCCTCGGGAAGGGTGAGCATGTAATCGGAGCCGAAGACGCATCCGAACCGCTCCGGCTCGTGCCCCCCCGGCGCGAAACCGCCGTCGTGCAACGCCCGCTGGGCGGCAGCCACGGCCATCTGGCTCTCCCGGCACATCACCTTGAGCCCCTTGCGGATCGCCTTCTTGCACTCCCCCTCCAGCGCGCCGAAATCGGCGATTTCACCGGAGAAACCCCGCGCCTCGGCGGCATGGGTCAGAGGGAGGCCGCCGGCCGCGAACGATTCGATGGGGACGACGGCGCTCGTGCCCTCCACAAGCCCGGTCCACAGGTCGTCGAGCGTGAGCCCCAGCGGCGACACGACCCCGATTCCCGTGACCACGACCCGCCGCGACGACTGGCTCATGAAAACTGTTCCTGGCGACAACGAGGAGGATGGCTCCGCATCCGAACCGGCGACCGATCGTAACATGGACTCACGGACGCCCGGCGAGCCGGGGCTCGACCAGCACGATCACGTCGGTTCGCTTGGCGTCGGTCAAGAGCGCCGCCGAACCGCCCGCATTCTGGCCGGGCACCGGCCACGGCACCAAGCCCAGCCCGATGACCAGGCATTGGGCCGCGGGCCAGCGGAACCGCTCGCCCACGCGAACGGCCGACACCTGTGGCACCTCGATCTGCACTCGCTGCCCGGCGGCCGTGGGTGCGGACACGGTGACCGGCGCCATGCGTTCGATCTGGTCGATGCGGCAGCGGACCACCGCCTCCACCGTGGTCCCATCGGCGCCCAGCAACGGCTGGATGTCGATGGCAAATCCCTCGTCGCAGGAGGCGCCGAGCGTCTGCCACCCCGGCCACACGTCGGGCCGCACGTCGACATCCTTCACGTAGGGCCTCTTGCGGCCCCCCGACAGCAGGGCAGGCACGCCGTTGCCGGCGAGCACCGGGCCAGTCGGCAACTCCTGGCAATCACCCCGGGCCCGGATCGTGGCGACGAGCACCGCGGCATTCTCACGCGACACGATCCAGGCCTGCACGCCGGGCGTCGCCGCCGCGATCGGCTGCATCCTCGGCCGGGCATCGGCCCGCCAGGCCGGGCTGCCGATGCCGAAGACGCGGACGGAGAACCGGTGCGGCGTGCCGGCGTCGGCCGTGAAACGCCTCACGGCATCCTCGACGCGCGCCTGCATCTCCGGCGTGTGAAAGACGCGCACCGCCTCCTCGTCGGCCGTCAGCGAAGCCACGGTGCCCCCATGCCAGCTCCCGTAGCCCGTGTCTTGCAGCACCCAATCCACGACATGCTTCTGGCTGCCCGCGCCGGCCACCGTCACGAAGGGGCGGATGTCGTAGGTCTTCCACACCTGCCCCGCGTCGGCCGGCATCTGGCCCGGCGACGCCCCACCCAGAAGGAGCGTCATAGCAACCACGATCGCACATGTCTGGCAGCCGCTCGTTCGCATCCGCATACCTGCTCCGGGAAGGCCCGCGTCGACCGGCCGCAGCCCCGCGTCGGAGATTCCCACGGCCGCGGTGAGCGGTTCCGTGACCCGCTACGGCAGCTTGCGGATCACGAGGCTGGCGTTATGTCCGCCGAAACCGAAACTATTGCTCATGGCGACGTGGACGACGGCCTCCCGGGCCACCTTCGGCGTGTAGTCGAGATCGCAGTCGGGATCAGGGGTCTCGAGGTTGATTGTCGGCGCGATCACATTTCGCGAGACGGTGAGGGCGCACACCACCAGTTCGATCCCGCCGCTGGCGCCGAGCGTGTGGCCCAGCTG
>JBIIIP010000008.1:0-46672 GCA_044234625.1 Pirellulales bacterium
GTTCCTTCCAAAGCGGAGCCCTGCCATGTCGAAGCTCGCCGCCCCTGCCTCAGGCCCCGTCTCAACGCTCGAAAGGCTCGAGCCCTCCGGCGAATTCGTCGCCCGCCACATCGGCCTCGGCCCCGCCGACGAGCGACACATGCTCGACGCCATCGGCGAGCCGTCGCGAGCGGCGCTCGTGGAGAGCATCGTGCCGGCGGCCATCGCCCGGCGGCGTGCCATGCGACTGCCGCCGGCGATCTCGGAGGTGGCGGCGCTCGAGGAATTGAAGGCCATCGCCGCCAAGAACCGGCCCCTCAAGAGCTTCATCGGGCAGGGCTACCACGGCACGCACACGCCGGCCGTGATCCTGCGCAACATCCTGGAAAACCCCGCCTGGTACACGGCCTACACCCCCTACCAGGCTGAGATCAGCCAGGGGCGGATGGAGGCCGTGGTGAATTTCCAGACGCTCATCTGTGAACTCACCGGCATGCCGCTGGCGAATGCCTCGCTCCTCGACGAGGCGACGGCCGCGGCCGAGGCGATGACGCTCGCGCGGCGCACGGCCGCCAGCCCAGCCGACGTGTTTCTCGTCGATGCCGGCTGCCACCCACAGACGATCGAGGTGCTCCAGACGCGGGCCCGCCCACTGGGCATCGAGATCGTGGTGGGCGACGTGCGGCAACTGCTCGCGGCCCGCGAATGCTTCGGCGTACTCGTGCAGTATCCGACGACCAGCGGCGACGTTCGAGACGACCGCGATCTCGCCGACCGCGTTCATGCCAGGCAGGCCTCGCTGTGCGTGGCCGCCGATCTCCTCGCGCTCACGCTCCTCGTGCCGCCGGGCGAGTGGGGCGCCGACGCCGTGGTGGGCACGAGCCAACGGTTCGGGATGCCGATGGGCTGCGGCGGCCCGCACGCTGCGTTTCTGGCTTGCCGCGACGCCGCCAAGCGGTCGCTGCCGGGGCGGCTGGTGGGCGTGAGCGTCGATGCCCACGGCCAGCCTGCCTATCGCCTCGCGCTCCAGACCCGCGAGCAGCACATCCGCCGCGAGAAGGCCACGAGCAACATCTGCACGGCGCAGGTGCTGCCGGCGGTGGTGGCGAGCATGTATGCGGTGTACCACGGGCCGGAGGGGCTCGTCCGCATCGCCGAGCGCGTCGCCCTGCTCACCGCGATCCTCGCCCACGGCCTCCGCGAAGCCGGCATGCGCCTCGCGCACACGCACGCCTTCGACACGCTCTGCCTCGACACCGGCAGCCGCACGGCCGACATCGCGGCCCGCGCCCGCGCCGCCGGCATGAACCTCCGCGTGCTCGATGACAACCGGCTCTGCATCGCCCTCGACGAGACGACGACGCGTGCCGACGTCGTGTGTTTGTGGGAGGTGTGCGTGGAACCCGGCCGGGCGGTGCCCGAGTTTGCCGACGTCGCCGCCGTGGCCGCGCCGCTCCTGCCGCCGGCGCTCGAGCGGGCGACCGACTTCCTCACCCACCCGGTCTTCAACTCGCACCACAGCGAAACAGAAATGCTCCGCTACATGCGGGCCCTGGCCGACAAGGATCTCGCCCTCGACCGGAGCATGATCCCGCTGGGCAGTTGCACGATGAAGCTCAATGCCACGAGCGAGATGATCCCCGTCACGTGGCCGGAGTTCGCCCACGTGCATCCCTTCGCCCCGGCCGACCAGCGGGAGGGCTATGCGATCCTCGCCCGCCAACTGGTGGAATGGCTCTGCGAGGCGACGGGCTATGCGGGCATCAGCCTTCAGCCGAATGCCGGCAGCCAGGGGGAGTATGCCGGCCTGCTGGCGATCCGCGGCTGGCACGAATCGCGCGGCGAAAGTCGACGGAATATCTGCCTCATCCCGTCGTCGGCGCATGGCACCAACCCGGCCAGCGCCCAGATGGCGGGCATGGAGGTGGTGGTGACGGGCTGCGACGTGCAGGGCAACATCGACCTGGTGGAGCTCGAGGCCAAGTGCCGCGAGCATGCCGACCGCCTCGCCGCTGTGATGATCACCTACCCGAGCACGCATGGCGTGTTCGAGACGGGCATCAAGGAGTTGTGCGCCATCGTGCATCGCCACGGGGGCCGCGTGTATGTGGATGGCGCCAACATGAACGCCTTGGTGGGGCTCGCCACGCCGGGTGAGTTCGGGGGCGACGTCAGCCATCTCAACCTGCACAAGACATTCTGCATCCCGCATGGCGGCGGCGGGCCGGGCGTGGGGCCGGTGTGCGTGGTCGCCGACCTCGTGCCGTTTCTGCCCGGCCACGTGACGGGGGGCCTGCCGCCCTCTGCGGTGGGCGCGGTGTCGGCGGCGCCGCTGGGCAATGCCGCGGTGCTGCCGATCAGCTGGATGTATTGCCGGATGATGGGGCCGGAGGGCCTCACGCACGCCACGGAGGCGGCGATCCTCGCGGCCAATTACGTGAGCGTGCGGCTCCGCGACCACTTCCCCACGCTCTACGCCGGCGGCGCCGGCCACGTGGCCCATGAATGCATCCTCGACCTGCGGCCGCTGAAGGAGACCAGCGGCGTGACGGCCGAGGACGTCGCCAAGCGGCTCGTCGACTACGGCTTCCATGCGCCGACCTTGAGCTTCCCGGTGCCCGGCACCTTGATGGTGGAGCCGACGGAGAGCGAGAGCCTGGCAGAGCTCGACCGGTTCATCGACGCGATGATCGCCATCCGCGCGGAGATCCGCCGCATCGAGGCTGGCGAGTGGCCGCAGGACGACAACCCGCTCAAGAACGCCCCTCACACCGCCGCCAGCATCGCCGCCTCGGCCTGGACGCATCCCTACTCGCGGGCGGAGGCCGTGTTTCCGCTGCCGGGCATCGCGCAGCGGAAGTATTGGCCGCCGGTGGGCCGCGTCGACAACGTCTACGGCGACCGCAACTTGTTTTGCAGCTGCGTGCCGGTGGCGGCCTGGGCCGAGGCCCAGCCGGCGTCGTGACGGGAAGCCAGGAGCGCGGCTGCGAGGCCGCGGATCGCCCCATGCTCTCCGTTTTCTGTGCGCCGCTGCGATACGTCCAGGGCATCGACGCCAGTGAACGCCTTGGCGAGGAGATGGTCGCGGTCGGCCTCACCGGCCCGGTGCTGGTGGTTGCCGGCACGCATGCCGTGGCGCGGCTCGCTCCCGCGTGGGCCCGCAGTTTCGCTCGTGTCGGGTTCGTGCATCGCGTCCGCGGGTTTGGGGGCGAGTGCACCCGCGCGGAGATCGCCGCCGTCGTGGGCGAGGCGCGAAGCCTGGCGGCCCGTTCGCTCGTGGCGGCCGGCGGCGGCAAGGCGATCGATGCCGCGCGGGCCGCGGCTGCTGAGTTCGGGGTGCCTTTTGTCTCCTGCCCCACGATCTGCTCGACAGACGCTCCCACGAGCGCCCTCTCGGTCATCTATGCGGAGGCCGTCGCGGGCCATGGCGTGGTGGAGGGCTACGAGATTCATCGCCGCTCGCCGGATCTCGTGCTCGTCGACAGCCGGGTGATCGCCGAGAGCCCCCCGCGCACACTCGCCGCCGGCATCGGCGATGCCGTATCGACCTATTACGAGGCCCGGGCCGCGGTGGCCTCCGGCCGGGCGAACATGCGCGGCGGCCGCGCCACGCTGGCGGCGATGGCGCTGGCGACGCTGTGCCGCGACACGATCTTTGCCGATGCGGCCGCGGCGTTGGCCGACTGCCGGCGGCAGGAGCCCACTGCGGCACTCGAGCGGGTGATCGAGGCGGCCACGCTTCTTTCCGGGCTGGGCTTCGAGTCGGCGGGGCTGGCGGCGGCGCATGCGATCCACAACGGCCTGGCCGCGCTCGATGCGCTGCATGGCGAGAAGGTGGCGTTTGGCACGCTCGTGCAGCTCATGCTGGAGGCCGAGGCGCCGGCGTCGTCACAGCTCGATCCGGCGAGGTCGCGTGAGGAGGCCCTCGCGCTCGTCCGTTTTCTGCGGGCCGTCGGCCTGCCCTGCACGCTGGCGGGGCTGGGTGTTTCCGAGGCGGAGAGAGAACTCGTGATCGAGGAGGCAGCGGAGCGGGCGGTGAGGCCGGGCGAGACGATCCATGCGATGCCGTTTCCGATAAACGCAGTAACCGTCGCCCGTGCGATCCGCGCCGCCGACCATCTCGGCCGCGGCTGAATCCGGCGAAAGTGGCCCAACGCATCCCCAGCGTGGCCCCACCGTGGCATAGACCTCCGGTCTGTGACCAAGAAAAGTGCCGTAGGCCCTTGGCCTACGGCTTCCTCCCCCAAAAACCCCCCCTACCCGGACCAAGGGTGTCCAACCTCTTCCCGATACTCCCGCCCGTCGCTGCATGCCCCCGTTCCCCCCTGGTGCGTGGTCTCGGTAGCGTGTGGCGTGGGAGGGTATCCGTGAGCAGTGAATCGGAAGGCATGTCGGATCGCAGCCGGCTGGATGCGGCGATGGCGGGGCTCGACCCGTGGTCGCGGCGTCTGATGCAGCTGTGGATCGATGGCAAGAGCCATTCCGAGATGGCCACTGCGTTGGGGCTCACGGAAGAAGAGCTGTTGGCCGCTCTTCCCGCGTCGGTGCAGCGTCTCCAGGAGCAGATTTCCTTCGTGTCGCCTCGGCCTCCGCCTTGCCCGTGACGCGGGAGCGGCGGAGGTGATAGCCTAACGCCATTGCGTTCGATCGCCCGCCCCGTACCGAGTCTTGGAGCTCCGACCATGCGCACTGCAAATCCGGCCCTCAACGACAAGACGTTCGAGAACTTCGGCGCGTATCGCCGCGACGTGGTGGCCGAGCAGTTTCCGGCCGACGCGATGACGATCAACGGCACGGCGCAGAAGACGTTCTTCCTGCTGCTGTTGGCGATGGGGGCCGCGTGCTTCACATGGTCGAAGACGTTCGCGGCGGTGGAGGCGAATCCGACGGCGGCGATGCCGTGGGTGCTTGGCGGCTTGGTGGTGGGGGCGATCACGGCGCTGGTGATCTGTTTCAAGCACACGTGGGCCCCGGCCCTGGCTCCGGTATATGCGTTGGCCGAGGGGCTTTTTCTGGGGGGCGTGTCGGCGAGTTTTGAATCGCAGTATCCGGGAATCGTGATCCAGGCCGTAGGGGGCACGTTCGGCACGCTGGCGGGGCTGCTGCTGGCGTATCAATCGGGGCTGATCAAGGCCACGGAGAACTTCAAGCTGGGGATCGTGGCAGCGACGGGTGGCATTTGTCTGGTGTATTTGATCTCGCTGATTGGCGGGTTCTTCGGGTTTCCGGTGCCGTATATCCATGCGGCGGGGCCGATCGGGATCGGGTTCAGCCTGGTGGTGGTGGTGATAGCGGCGTTGAATCTGGTGCTCGACTTCGACTTCATCGAGCAGGCAGCGGAGCGTGGGGCGCCCAAGTATTTGGAGTGGTACGGCGCGTTCGCGTTGATGGTGACGCTGGTCTGGCTCTACATGGAGATCCTGCGGCTGCTGGCCAAACTCCGCAGCCGGGATTAGCGGGTCACGACACTGAAGTCGCCAGAGTCATCTGCAAAGAGCCGCTTGCTTGGAGCATGCCTGCCCCCAAGTCCTTGGCGGGGTTGCAAAGAATGCGAATCAGCCAGACTCTTGCATGCCAGAGCACTGATTGAGTGCCCGCACTACGATTGATAAACCCCCTCATCCGCAGGGTTTTCGGCCGGGCGGGATCGCGATTGTCGGGCGACTTTTTAACTTCGGCACAGTACGGCTCACCGTGGCGACGGAAAAACAGAGCTTTCCTTTCCTGGCAAATCCCCTCGAGTTTCGCCGGCAGGTTCAATCCCAGGCGATTGCGTAAGTCACGATTGTCCAAGAAACCAAGGACACTCGTTGCCACTCGTTCAGCGGCAGAATCGCACCCGTCTGCATATTCATGGCGATCGCATCGGCTCCGATCGCTCATTCAAATCGCCTAATGGCGCGCGCTGGTTGCCCGATGAAATCACCGCCTGCCTCCGCGCGCTCCTGGGGCCACGCCCGCCCGCCTACCGCCTGTTTCCCAACAACCTCTCCGCGAACGCTCGCGCCCGCTCCATGTCGCGGTCATCCGGATGCCTCCGGTTGAGCCCGCCCAGAAACCACAGCGGCCCCCACGTGTCGTAGCCGCCGCAGGAAAATCCGCCCACGACCTCGAAGCCCTTCCGCCGCAACAACTTCTTCAGCGGCTGGTGCCAGACCCGTGCCAGGAAAGGCAGCCCGGACGTCGAAAACACGAACGCCCGCCTGCCCTGCCCCGCCCCATCCGGCAGGCAGCCGACCCACTCGAAGATCGCCTCGTGCATGCGGCCGTAGTAAACGCCCGACCCAAACCCCACCAGCTCGCGCTCGCCCACGCTCGCGGGCGACACTTCGGCCGGCGCAGCCACCTCGGCGCCGAGCACGCTTGCCATCGCCTCCGCCACCCGGGCCGTGTTGCCGTGATGCACCGATTGGCAGACGATCAGGCAGCGTGAGTCAGTCATGCCGGATTCTACGGCCGGCAGACCCAGGGAATCACCGGGCCGCAATCGAGCCGGGGGGGCTGCACCCTGCTCCAGCCGCGGCATACGCTATACGCACCGTCTTTTCCTTCTTCCCTCATCACCACCAGGCCCACGATCGATGGCCGAGACATTTTTTCAGGCCACCAACACGCTGGCCCTCCTCGCCTGGATCGCGCTTCTGCTCTTTCCCGGCAAGCGGATCATTTCGAGCATCCTCTGCGCCGTCATCGTTCCCGGTCTGCTCGCCCTGGCCTATGCCGGCGTGATCGGCTGGAAACTCGCCACGAACGGCCCGCCCCCGGGAGACGTCATGACGCTCACGGGCCTGCGGGAAGTGTTTTCCGACGACTGGGTGTTTGCTGCCGCGTGGACCCACTATTTGGTGTTCGACATGGTGGTGGGCGCGTTGATCGCCCGCGACAGTGTGCGGCTCGGCATCCCCTGGCCACTGCGGAGCCTGGCGCTGGTGCTCACGTTTCTGGCCGGGCCCGTGGGGTTTCTGGTGCACCTCGTCGGCCGGCTCGCGTTGCGGCGCACCACCGGCCTCGTCCTCTGATACAGCCGCTCACCACTTGAAACAAAGCCACGACCGCTGATCCGGCTGCCGGCATGGCCACTCGGGTCCCGCCCCGGCATCGAAAAGACACTGGTGCACTCATGATGGCTCATCGGCAACATGACGAAGACGACGACTGGGAAACCGACTGGGACGATGGCCCGGATGACGACGATGCCGAGGCCGACGACGACGATGAACCGACCATCGAATGCCCCTCGTGCCGCCGAGAGATCCTCGAGGACTCGCCGCGCTGCCCGTACTGCGAGCACTATCTCTCCGCCGAAGACCTCGCATCACCCCGCCGGCCGATGTGGGTCATTGTCACGGCCATCGTGTGCCTCGCAGCCGTTCTCTGGTGGCTACGGGCCTGATCTGACCCGTGCGGCTCAACAGCAGCCGCTGCCCCCAACTCCGCACTTCTCCGGCGCGAGGCAGGCGGTGTGCTTGGCCCCGAGATGAAAAAGCAGCCCCGCGGGCGTGGCCTCCACGCCGGCAACCGGATACTGCGACACCGCCCCTTCCTCATACTCGACCTCGACCGGAAGGCCGTCGCCCGTCAGCACCGCGGCGGCGGCGACATCCATGATCTTCGCCAGTGTCGTCGTTTCGAGGCGGTGATCCGTGTCGTCGGCCACCCAGATCTGCAGCAGGCACGATTCCACCGCGCGAACGGTGCCGCCGCAGTCGATGAAGTCTTTTCTCACCCGGCCCACTTCCGTGATGTGGTAGTGCTGCGGGATGAATGACTTGTCGGGCAGCATCCAGTGCATTTTCGCGTCGGCATTGGCGGCAAGCACCGCTCGCAACTCTCCAACCGTCATGGGTCGTATCTCCACAATCGTCACCGGGGGTCACCAAGCGTGGCAAGCAGTTCACGCACTTTCTTCTCGATCAGGTCGCGGACGCCCCGAAACTCTTCTGGCGACATCTCGCGTGGGTCGGGAATCTGCCAGTCCTCGCGCCGAGCGGCGACCACGAGCGGGCATTCATCGCCGCATCCCATCGTAACAGCCACGTCAACCGCCTTGCCATTGAAGTCCTCCAGGCCCTTCGAGGCGTGGGTGGTGAGGTCATACCCCACCTCATTCATGGCTGCCACGGCCTTGGGATTGATCCGGCCGGAGGGACGCGAACCGGCACTGGCCGCCTGCACCCCCTCTCCGCCGTGCATCCGCGCGAAAGCTTCCGCCATCTGACTGCGATTCGAGTTTTCAACGCAGACGAATAACAGCGTCTTCATGACCGTCCTCCCGCTCCGCCCGTGCCATGGCCGGTCCGAGGATACATGCACCAGCCCAGAGGCACGGCCGCCAAGGCACCAACGATCGGCCCCACGAGATAGATCCACAGCGAGCCGAACTGCATCGTCACAACCGCGGGAGCCAGGGACCGGGCCGGGTTCATCGACGCCCCACTGACCAGGCCGCCGAACAGGGCCTCGAGGCCGATCACCCCGCCCACCGCGATTCCGCCAAAAAGCTCAGCCTCCCTGCCGCCGGCGGAAATGCCCAGGATCACGGCCATGAGGATGAGCGTCATCACGCCTTCTAACACGAGCGACTGGAAGGCGCCGCCGGCGGGAAGGGTTGCCCCGAGCGTGGCGCTCTGGGGAAAGAGCAGCCGCAGCACGCCGCTGGCCAGAATCGCTCCAACGCACTGGCTCGCGACATAGGGCAGCACCAAGGCCCGGTTGAATTTACCGGCGGCACACAGGCCGAGCGTCACGGCGGGATTGATATGGCATCCCGAGACTCTGCCAAGGGAATACACCATTGCCATCACCACCAGCCCGAAGGAAAAGGCCACGCCCACGTGCGTCACCGCGCCGCCGGAGATCTCGTTGACGATCACCGCGCCGGTGCCGGCGAAGACCAGGCAGAACGTGCCGAATGCCTCGGCACACAATCGGGGTGGCAGCATGGGCTGATGCATCATCCGCGGAGGTCGAGGCTCGTGGCGACCAGCTTCTCGACGCCGCCCCATGGTACACGACCGCAGGCTTTCTTCAGCCACTCATGGCATCCTCACACTTCACCGACGACGAACACGCCCGAACGGCTCACGGGCCTTGAGCGACTGCCCGCACGACATCGAGCGATGAAATGATGCCCAGAAAGCGATGCTTGCTTTCAGTCACGGCCAGATGGTGGATGCCATACTCGACCATGATCCGGGCGGCCTCTGCCAGCGGCGCCTCGGGCCCGACCTCGATGGGCGTCGGCGTCATGGCCTCCTTGACGACACGGTCGGAGAAATCAGTTGCCGTCCCTCACGTGGCCATCGGCCATGGATCATCCTGGCGAGTGACGCGAACGCCGCGGCACTTTTCCCCGGGCTCGACCACAAGACACCCTGCGGAGCATGCTCCGGCAGGCGAAGCCAATCGGCACGTACGTTCTGCTAACTGCAGCCGGGACGGGAGCGGCGAAGAAGGTTGTCCGCCGCTGGATTCACCAGCCGCCCCCTGAGCCGCATGGCCGCCAGTTCGTCTTTGGCAGCCAGACGCCGGACGAGTTTCAGCAAGCTCTTGTTTGCCGTGACCATGGTTGCGCCCTGCCGTTGTGCCGTGACCCGTCTTTTCTTCTACGCATGGGATTCCACAGAGTTCAGCAAATCCCCGGTGCACATCAGCGCCAAAAACTGCGGCGCGGACCAGCGCTTGAAAACGACCCGGCGATGAGCCAGATGCCCGCCGCGAACAATACGACCACCATCCACGCCGCCGCCGATTCGAACATGCTGACTGCCTTTTTGAGGGCCCGATTGACGCCTTGCCCTGAACAATAGTTCGCAAAACGCGGCCGTGACGCCCAATCCGGCACCCGATCTCCCCCGGGAGAAACGCCCCGACTCCCCACGCACCCCTCCGCCGGGGTATCCTTCCATATCCGAGCCACAACTGTTCCCTCCCCCCATCGCCACATTGGCCCCTTCTCATGACCGCTGACGAAACCCTCGCTGCCCGGTCGTTCTCCGACCTTGAACGGCAGCACGGCATCCCGCCCGACACGTACTGCGGCCTCACTCCCGAGGACATGAGCCGGGCGATCGTCGCCTACCATGCCGGGCCTCGAAAGCCAGGCGAAGCGATCGGATACACGCCCGTGGGATCGGCGGAGACTCGGCTGGGCTGGCTCCGCGAGGAGTTTGGCCCCGATGCGGACATCGAACGGATCAGGCTGCAGGAGCAGTTTTTCGGAAGCCGCGTGAGCCGCGCCCTGCCCCTCGACTGGATGCTGCCCAACAACGAATTCGACCAGGCCGTGCACGAGGGCCTGCGGCAGCACTTCCCGGAGCTCACTGAAGACGCCCGAAACGTGATCACGGGCAACTACTCCTACAGCCACGCGAAGTGACAGCACCTCGAGCTTCGTGCCCATCGCAGATCTTCCCCACAAACATCGAACGACGCCTTGCTTTCGCGGTGGCCGCACCGCACCAGCGCACTTCTCACCCCATCACCCTCGGAGCGACTCGCGATGAAGACACCAACTCGATCGCTGCCACTTGTATCGTGCCTGCTGGCGGCCTCGCTCAGCGGCCCCGCATTGGCCATCGAGCCGACGCCCCCGCGATCCACCCTCACCCAACCTCGCACCGGCCAGACCCAGAAGTTTGGCTCCGGCTCGCTCACACACAGGTCGGATGGTACGAGCAGCCAGACCCGCCCCTTCGGCTCCGGCTCGCTGACGACGGAGACGACTCGCGACGGCAAGACGATCACCGGCCACACACAGAAGTTCGGCTCCGGGACGATCACCAGATGGTCGGACGGCTCAACGACCGAAACCCGTCCCTTTGGTTCTGGTTCCCTCACGACTGAACGCGGCCGTGACGGCACGACTGTGACGGGCCATACCCAGAAGTTCGGTTCGGGAACCATCACGACCAGATCCGACGGCTCGAGCTCCCGCACGGAAAGGTTTGGCAGCGGAACGCTTCAACGCGATCAGCCGGGCAGGAAGAAAGACGGCGCCACCCAACAGAGATAGGCGATCTGCAACTCGCCCAGACGTAGTGGCCGGCACCACATTATTCCGGGCTGCGAGCACTCCATTCGCCGCACCAGTCTGATTCCTGCGTATGGGGCCAGACGCCCACGTGCACCAGTTTGTCATCCTGGATCGGCGGCATCGTGGGCGGCATGCGACGGCACTGCCCCCAGCCAACAGCCTTCTCGGCAAGCTTCTCAGGCCGCCAGTGCAGGCACGAAGCGCACGTCTGGCCGGAGGGCGGAGGAGTTTCTTGAGCGACCATGGAAAGATTCTACCGACCCAGAGCCAACTCCGTTCTATCGACGCATGCACGACGGAAAGGTCACTTTGCCACCGCTCAAGCCGGGAATGAGATTCATCGGACGGCGGTCACCATCCACGACGTCGCGAAGCAGGCTGGCGTCGCGGCCGGCCGGAGAGCCCCCCGCCACGCCGCTGTCGAAAAGGTAAAACTTCGGATGGCTGACCTGTGTCGTGGCCCGCTTCAGCTTCGAGGCCGGCAGCCAGGAGCCGAGCAGCGTGTCGACGAGGATCGCGAACCAGTTCCAGACCGACTGCCGGCTCACGCCGGCGTCGCGGGCGATACCAGCCGCATTGGTCAGTTGCGCGTTCGGCTGCGCCGCGACTTCGAGGAATCGGGCGAAGCCGCCGAGGTTCCGCGTCAGCGCCTCGGCCCAGATTTCCTCCTGGAGATAGGTGAGCGAGTGACTCCGAAGGAAAGCCTTCGGATCGCCAACGGTAACGGCCAAGGGCAGCGATCCGCACTCGATCATGTGGTTGGTGTCGACGCCCGGCCCGATCTCTGCGGATACGAGCGGGAAGAGTCGCTTCATGTCGGCCCGACCGGCGAGCAGGTTCGTGCCCCCGCGACGCACCTTCCTCACGCTTGATCCGGAGAGCACGAACCGCAGCCGGCGCGACTCGATCAGCCGGTGCACCTCGTCGAGAATCGCCGGCGCCTTCTGGATCTCGTCGATCGCCAACCAGCTTCCGGCCGGAAACCCGCGGTCTCACGGGCCAACAGCCCCGGGTCGGCGGCAAGTCGGATCGCCTCGCTCGCGTCGAGCAGGTCGCAACTTACGTCCGGCCGAACGGCGGTATGAATCCACGTCGATTTGCCGGGGCCACGCGGCCCGAACAAAAAGCAGGAGCGTTCCGGAAGCGGGCGACGACGTCGTGGCCGCGTCACACGATTACCGAGACCGCAGGTCAGTTCGGCGGGAACTTCTCGGGCAGTTCATCCGCGTGGGGTCGGAGTCGCGTTATCAACACCGAGGAGTCAACTATGCCCTTGAGGGCATGACTTTCCTGGGGGCACAGGTGCACAAGATCACCGGAGCGCAGGTCGATCGCGTGACCATCGTGCTCGAACGCGACATGCCCCTCGAGGCACTGCACGGTGATTTCGCCCGAAGCCCGGTGCGGTGGAATCTCCTTCCCGGCAGGAATCACAAGCCGGATCAGTTCGAGCCCGGCCGACTTCATCAGCGTCGCGGACTTGGCAGTTCGCACGGTCCTACCGACCGGCAGATGCAGGATTCGATCGGGGGCTGGGCAGGTTTCGATCAGTGGTTGTTCTTCGCTCATGAACGTGTGTTCCTCCTCACAGGCCGCCCTCTCGGACGGCGTGTCGCACGGGACAGGGGAAGGCGCCCCCCCTTCGTTCACCTCGGCTTCGATCATCGCGGCCGTTTCGCCATTTTGCGGCCCCGCGGGGCCAGCGGGATTCCGATCACCTCGTGACATCACTCCTCCTCCCACACAATGAACCACTGTTATCGGGAAAACCTCCGCCGCAGTCTCGCAATCGCCCGAAGGAACCTGGTCTTCATGTGCCCGGGCCCACTGAGGCCGTCGTGCAGGAGTTCGTCATCGTTTCGTGGGACGGCGAGCATGAACAGGTACACAGCCGCGATGAAGGCTCCCGCTGCAACCACAGCGATGATCAGCAGATCGAAGCGCAGAGGGCTCATGGTGCCTCCTTAGTCCGCTGTGGCGAATCGATGGCAAGGGAACGTGTCCAGCATGAAAACAATACGGGGCGCCCGTCGCGCAACGCCACAAATGCACTGCCCACGCAGGAGGTGTTCGTCTTGTGTCAGAGACACTTCGCTTTCGCAGCCGCTGTGATGGGCATATCTCGCTGCGGCGGGGCGGCCGCCAGCCGATGGGACACGGCCGCCTCTGTCCCACGGGGGCCAAGTGTCGCAAGCCGGCCACTGTGACCAGCGATCGCTGATGGCCCCACGCGACGGCTGGCCGCGAGAATTGAAACTTGCAGGGCGGCGCGCCGCCACCGGAGTATCCCTTGACCACACCCCTGCGAAAGTTCGAGTGGGAGGCGATTGCCGGCCTCATCGCCGCGGTGGTGGCAATCGTCCTCCACTTCCTGCACGTCACCGACGTGAATGTGCTCCGCGTGATCACGCTCGTACTCGTGGCGCTCCTGTTTCTGCGTGACCTCCGCAGTGAGACGCGATGGAGTTCACTCGAGAGTGCATCGAGGCTCTCCGTGCGGCTGCTCGAGGAGATCAAGGAAACAACACACCCGGCGGAGATCTATCTCGTCGGCCCAACCCAGCTACGTCAAGCTACGGCCCAGTTTGCTGAACGCGCGGAGGGGGAGGTGGTCTGGTTCAACGCCTGTCCGCAGATGTTCGAGAACAAGGAACTGTGTGATGTCCTGCTCCGGCCTTTTCTCACCAACCGGAGCGTCACCGCGATCCGCCTCGTCCTTGACCAGCAGCAGCGAGAGCACTGGCGCACTCGGGTGGAAGCGACGCTCGAGGCCTACCTGGGAGGCAGCACAGTCGCGCCGCCCACATGGGCCAATCTCGACTCCGGCGTTTCATTCCTCCTCGCCGAGACCGACAGCATCAACGGCAAAGCCGAGGCGCTCGTGAGCTTCTGGGGGGAGCCCTTCATGGCCGTGCATCACGACCGGAGGATTCCGGGGTACATACTCCATGTCCGGTCGCATTCCGAACTCATCAGTCGCTTCCGGGAAGTCGAGCGGGCGTGCCGGATGCCATGACACCACACTGACACTGTCTGATGCGCTGATTCACGAGGTGACTCGCTCGACGTCCCTTTCCGGCCGGCCACTGCTACAAATGCGCGGACTCGGAAGCGAAACCCTCGCCCGGTCCACAGCGCAGTCTGAGCCTAGCCGCAAAGCTGCGCGTACTGCGGACACGCCTCCAAGCAGCACCGGCAGTTCATGCGTCCACTGTTTCTTGCATGAAACTTTCCATCGCGTTCCGCTCCTTGATCGTCGCCTTCGCCAGCTCGGGGGGCATGCACCGTCATGGTTGACCTGCAACCACCGGGCGGCCAGGTTGGGTTGCTCCATCGCCTGCGGTTCGGCCGCAAAGACGTGCTCGTCATCGCCGACCACGACCTGGCCACCGCAGTGCTGCGGGACCGCCCCGAGGGCTTTCGCCGCAACCCGCTCGGCGCCCGGATCGGCCGGGAGATGGGCCTGCCCGAGGGGATGATCAACGCCGAGGGCGAGGAGTGGCGGAAGCAGCGGCGGATGGTGATGGCGAGTTTTGCACCCGGGAATATTCGCAGCTATTTCCCCGCGCTCGTTCGGGTGGCGCTCCGGCTGCGCGGCCGGTGGCAGCAGCCCGCACGCGAGCGGCGGGCGATTCCACTCCAGGCAGACCTGATGCGATTCACCGTGGACGTGATCGCGGGCCTGGCCTTCGGCAGCGACGTCAACACGCTCGAGTCGGCCGAGGACATGATTCAGGCGCACCTCGACAAGGTGCTGCCGGTGCTCTACTGACGGATGCTGAGCATCGTGCCGCATTGGCGGTGGGTGAAGTTGCCGGCGGATCGGGCGGTTGACCGGAGCGTGGCGGCGATCAACGCCACCATCCACGACTACGTCGCCGACGGGCGGCAGCGGCTCCGCGACGACCCGGGCCGAGTGGCAGCGCCGCAGAATCTCCTGGAAGCGATGCTCGTGGCTGCGGATGAGCCCGACAGCGGCCTCGACGACGCCCACGTGATCGGCAACGTGCTGAACATGCTCCTTGCCGGCGAGGAAACCACCGCCAACACGCTGGCCTGGATGATCGACCTGCTCGCGCGTCACCCGGCCGCCCTGCGGCGGGCAGAAGAGGAGCTGCGGTCAACCGCACCCGATCCCGCCACCTTTACGTTCGACCAGATGGAGCGGCTGCCATACCTGGAGGCCTGCGTTCACGAGACGATGCGGCTGAAGCCGGTGATCCCGATCCTCACGCTCCAGGCCATCGACGACACCGTGGTCGGCGACGTGGCGATTCCGCGCGACACGACGATCTTCGTGGTGCTCCGCCATGAGAGCCTCAGCAGCCGCTCATTCGAGCGGCCGGAGGCGTTCGAGCCGGAACGCTGGCTCGAGGACGCGGAGCAGCCCTTCACGCCCGCCGCCCCTCGCTTCCGTTCGGCGCGGGGCCGCGGGTGTGCCCCGGCCGGTATCTGGCGATCCTCGAGATGAAGGTGGCGATGGCGATGCTCTTGGCGTCTTTCGACATCGAGTCGGTGGACACGCCAGACGGCGGTCCTGCCCGAGAGCTGATGGCCTTCTCGCTCCAGCCCGTCGGGCAGAGCCTGCGGCTCCGCACCCGCGGCTGAGGGAAACGGGAGACCGGCGCGAGGACAATGTTGGGGCGAGCGGGACTATGACGCGGGATCGCGTTTCCCGCCAACCTCCGGGGAGGCCGCATACTCACGCGCGGCACCCTGCAGATATCGGCTGAAATCCACATGAAGCTGCGCCAACTGGAGGACCGCATCCCGGCGGAGGGCGTAGACCTCGACGTCGCCGACGGCCCGGATCGTGGCGGCCCGGGGGGCATCCCTGAGGATGGCCAGCTCGCCAAAGAACGCCCCCTCCCGCAGCACTGCCAGCCGCTGTGGAGGATCGCCGCGCATCACGTCGACCTGGCCCTTCGTGAGAAAATACATCTCCTCGCCCACGTCTCCCTCATGGACGAGGATTTCGCCCGGCGCGTATTGTCGGGCATCGAGCCGGGGGATGACGTCCCGCAGAAAATCGCCGCTCGCGTTCCTGAAGAAGGGCACCTGCTCGATCAGGGCCGCGGTGATGGCCCGCATCCGCAAAAGCTCGCGGTCGATCTTGCCCGGTCCCTTGTACGGCATCTCGGTGATGACGTGTACCTCGGCCGGCACCATGAACTCCGCGAGTCTGCCACCGACGAACGCCCGCAGCTCCTGCGGGTCAGCCGCGCCGCCCGCCTGCAGGACGACGTAGGCGTGCGGGACCTCGCCGTACACCGCATCGGGCACGCCGATGACGCAGGCCTCGCGGACCGCCGGGTGCTCAGTGAGCGCTGCCTGCACTTCGAGGGGCGCGATCTTTAGGCCGCCGCGCACGATGATGTCCTTCCGCCGGCCCACGAACCACAGGTAGCCGTCCTCGTCATAGCGGGCCAGGTCGCCGGTCAGGATCCAGCCGTCGCGCAGGGTCTTGCGCGTCATGGCCGACTCGTTCCAGTAGCCGTCCATGATGCCCGGTCCGCTCACGCGCACGTCGCCGACCATCCCGGTGGGCAGCTCGGCGCCGTGCTCGTCCACCACCGCCACGTGGACGCCGTGCGACGGCGGGCCGACGGAGCCCGGCTTCTTGCGGCCGAACGGAGGATTCATGGCGTAGGGCCCCGTCTCCGTGGAGCCGCACTGCTCCGTGACTGCCACGCCCGTCAGCCGCTCGAAGGCCTCGAGGAGCCTGGGCGGGACGCAGTCGCCACCGGCGAGGCAGAGCCGCAACCGGCTGAAGTCGCAGGCGCGGAACTCGGGGCTCGCCAGCAGTTTCCCCAGGCCTGCGGGCGTGAGCGTCAGGAACGTCTTGGCGGGCTGCCGGCGCAGGGCGGCGACGAAGTTTTCGACCGTGAACGTCCGCAGAAGGCTGACTCGTCCTCCGGTCCAGAGCGTGGGCAGAAGCTGGCAGCGAAGCGCGAGGGGCCGCGAAGCAGGCGTCGCAATCAGGGTGACGTCATCCGGCGTGAGCGTGACGCGGGTGAGGTATTTGCGGACGCCGGTGGTAACCGCGCCGTGCGACAGGACGACGCCCTTGGGTCGGGACGTCGTGCCGGACGTGTAGATCATCACGGCCGGGATGTCGTCATGCGGGGCCTCCGAGGCCAGCTCGCGATCGGCTCCGAGCAGTGCCGCGAATGGCCGGCGGCTGCCGGCGGCGGAGCCGTCGCCCACGACCACGACCCGCGGCACCGCGTTGAGAATGCCCGCCTCCTCGAGGGCGGGGATGCGTTCGTCATCGACCACCAGGATCGAAGCGCCGCTGTGGCCGAGTGCGTAGCCGACCTGCAGAGGGCTGTACTGGTAGTCGAGCGGAACGACGACCAGGTGCATCCGGAAGCAGGCCAGGTAGCAGACGACCGTCTCGAGGCGGTTGGGCAGGAGGAGGGCGACCCGATCTCCCTCCTCGAGGCCCATGGCCGCCAGGCCCGACGCCAGCCGTGACGCCAGCCGCTCGAGCTCCGCGGCAGTGGTCCACGCGCCGTCGCTTTCAACGATCGGCCTGTCGGGGTTGATCTCGAGCGCACGTGTGAGCAGGTGATGCAGCATCGGGAAAGGATCGCACAGGAGCGCGGGAGGCAGCCGGTCGTCCGCGACGGCGGGCCTGTCTCTCGGGGGCATTCTCGCCGGAGCGCATCGCCGATCCGCGTATCACCTGAGGTATAGTGCACCGGTCGTCAGCGCCGCAAGGATCGCACGGCCCAGGAAAGATCGCGCAGCATCGTGGCAGCCACGTCCACCGTCGACCCGCCTCACCCCGGCCGACCGGGAGCCCGTGCGAGCGGCCGAGAAGCGACGATCCTCTTCGCGCTGGCGGCCCTGCAGTTCGTCGGGTTCGTCGATTTCATGATCATCATGCCGCTGGGGCCGCAGCTGCTCGACAACCTCGGGATCGACGCCAGGCGGTTTAGCTGGGTCGTCTCGGCATATACGTTCGCGGCCGGGTTCGCCGGACTCCTTGCGGCCCCCTGGCTCGACCGCGTGCCGCGGCGGCCGGCTTACATCTTCCTCTCGCTCGGCCTGCTCGCGGGCACGGTGGCGTGCGGGCTGGCGACCACCTTCCCGCTTCTCTTGGCGGCGAGGTGCATCGCCGGCGGCTTCGGCGGGGTCCACGGCGGGCTGGCCATGGCGATCGTGGCAGACGTGTTTCCTCCCGAACGCCGCGGCCGGGCCACCGGCACGCTCATGCTGGCCTTCGCCGTCGCGTCAATGGTGGGCGTGCCGCTGGGGATCGCGCTGGGCACCCGGCTCGGCTGGCAGGTGCCGTTCTTTGTCCTGGCGGCGCTCGGGCTGCCGCTGGTCGGCCTTGCCGCGTGGGCGCTGCCGCCCCTGGCCACGCACATAGACGGCACGCGACGGCATCCCTTCGCCCGCCTGCTCGACACGCTCACGGCCCCCGCCCATCTCCGCGGCTTCGCGCTCATCGCCATGCTGACGGCCGGCGCCTTCTCCGTGATCCCCTTCATCAGCACCTCGCTGGTGGCCAATGCGGGCGTCACCCAAGCCCAGCTACCCGCAATCTTCGTGGCAGGAGGACTGCTGACGTTTCTGACAACGCCGCTGACCGGCTGGCTCGTCGACCGCTTCGGCGCCCAGTCGGTGCTCAGGGGTGCCGTGCCCCTGTCGGCCGCCATGATGCTCGTTCTCACGCGCCTGCCCGCTGTCGGCATCCTCGGCGCGGCTCCAGTGGCAGCCGCTTTGATGGCCACCAACGCCGGCCGGATGGTGACCGCCACGGCGCTGATCACCGCGAGCATCGAGCCCCGCCGTCGCGGCGGCTTCCTGTCGGTCAACTCGTCGGTGCAGCATGTCGCCAGCGGCCTCGGGACGACGTGCGCCGGCTTGATCGTCAGCGGCGGAGCGGGTGAGCCGCTGCATCATTTCGGGACGGTCGGCATGATCGCCGCGACGGTCACGATCGCGAGCCTGTGGGTGGCAGCCCGCATCCGCCCCGTGAACTGATTGCGGCAGCGGCCTTCGCGCCTACCGAGCGCTAACTGTCCGCGGAAAAAGACATCCATGGCCTTTTTCCACTTGGTCGACCGCAAAAAACGCCGAGGGTTTTCTGGGTCGACGGCTATCGCATCCTGCTCAGGCAGACTTGTTCCACAGTCTGCTAACCGACTGGCCAGCCGCAAGGCCTGCGTGAGAGCTGATCTGCGGCTCCGCGGATGAGCGAAACGATGCTGGTCAGGCGAGCGGTGCCGGCTCGAGCCGGAGCACCACCGGCCGCGACGTCCTGAGCGTGACCCTCGGCTGCGGCAGCACGGGGTCAGCGTCGGCCAACCGCGGGCGGAGCCGCGAGAGGATCGTGCCCACGATGATCTGCGACTCGATCATGGCGAAGCTCGCACCCAGGCAGATACGGGGGCCGGCGCTGAAGGGCAGATAGGCAAACTTGTTCTTCTGCTCCTCGCGGCCCGGCTCGAACCGCTCCGGCCGGAAGGCCTCCGGATCGCTCCACAGCTGCGGCAGGCGGTGCAAGGCATAGGGGCAGAAGATCACGAGATCACCCTTCGCGACCCGGGTGCCTGCGAGGTCGTCGGCCCCGAGCGCCCGGCGGTCGAACATCCACACCGGCGGGTAGAGACGCAGCGTTTCCTGGATCACCGCCTTCAGCCGTGGCAGGCGGCCAACGTCGTCCACGGTGGGCGGCCGCCCGCCGGTGGCCGTCACAAGTTCCGCCCGCAGCCGCTCCGTCTCTTCGGGATGCCGATCGAGGAGCACCCACAGCCAGGAGAGTGCGTTGGCCGTCGTCTCGTGGCCAGCGATCATCATCGTCATCACCTCGTCGCGGAGCTGGACGTCGCTCATCGACTCGCCCGTCTCCGCATCCCGCGCCGCCATCAGAATCGTGAGGAGGTCGCGATGCCCGTCGTCGGACCCGCCGCCCGCCAGCCGCTGCCGCCGCGAGGCGATCAGCCGCTTCACGATTGCGTCGAGCGTGTCGAGCGCCGGCCGCAGCCGCCGGTTGTTGGCCGTCGGCAGCCACAGGGGTGGCCGCACCGGCGACGACACCCGGGCCGCGAGGCCGGCGAGGATCGTGGGAAACACGCGATTGATCTCGTCGGCGCTCGCCGCGAGGTCGTCGCCGAAGAGCGTCTCGGCCACCGCGCGGAGCGTGACCTTCATCATGTCGTTGCAGGCATCGACGGTGTCGCCCCGCCGGGCCGCCGCCTCCCAATCGGCGGCGCACTCGGCCGCCATCCGGGAGATGATCGGACCGAATCGTTTCACGCTCTCACCGTGGAAGGCGGGCTGCGCGATCCGCCGCTGCCGTTTCCAGAAAGCCCCGCCGCTCGTCAAGAGGCCGTTGCCGAGCACGACCCGCACGGCGTCGAAGGCCGGCGTGTGTTTGTCGTAGTTGCCGATGTTGTCGAGCAGGACATGCCGAATGATCGCCGGGTCGGAGACGAGATGCCCTCGCTGCAGACCGATCTTGAGCGGCACCACGGCCCCCTGGCTCGACCGGCGGCAAAACTCCCCGAGAGGATCACGAACGAGCGCCGCCAGGTCGCCGCCGATGAGCGTGGAGAGGAGTCCGGCCATGGTTCGCGTCGGGGGTTCCGGGTTGTGCGGGTGAGCGGCACGGGCCACAATCGGCAAAGAAAAGACGTCGTCGAGTGACGCCTTCTCCCACTCTACCCGATGCGGGCCCCCTCGCGATCGATCGCCATGCTCTCGCCAGCCCGCCGCGGCACGCTCGACGACTATCTGCCGGCCGATGACATCGCGAGCATCCCGGCGATTGCCGAGCAGGATTGGGACGCGATTCGCCGGCAGGCGGGCTGGCAGCTCACGCGAAGGTTTTGCACCCTCCGCAACCTGCTCGTCCACGGCCATCGCTTCACCAGCGACGCCATGGGCTTCGCCTGGGGCGGCATCTACCGCACGCTGTTTGTCAGCGCGATCGTCACCACGTCGTACCGCAACGAGGGCCACTTCCGCTCCGGCGAGCGGATCAGGGGCACGAGCGACTTTTTCGTCGGCACCTTCGTGCTGCCGCGGTCGGGGGCCGATGCGCGGGAGATCGTGCGGCTGATCAATCTGCGGCACCACGTGGCGGGCGTCTGTAGGCCCGAGGAAGGCGACCGGGTGCGGGTGATCGACCCCTACGAGGCCGAGTTTGCCTACGTGGCCACGGCCTTCATCGAGTCGATTCGCCGCGGCCTGGAACTCTGCGGCCTGCCGTCCGGCAGCAGGCAGGGCCGCGACCTCGCCTGGCCGATCTGCGTGGTGCTCTATCAGGTGGCGGGCCTCGCCGGGCTCACCCGCATGCCCCGCGACCTCGCCGCCCATGAGAGGTTCCGCGATGCCTTCGATCGGCACCTCCACGAGCGGCCGCCCTCACCGCGGGTGCAGCGCATGGCCCAGGAGATCGCCCGACGGATCGTGCCGGTCACCGCGTCCCACGCCGACGAAACAGTGGCCGGGCATATCGCGCGGCACATCGATCCTGAGACACGTGAGTATCTGTTTCCCGGCGGTGAGATTTCGGCTGACCTCGAGCCGCAGCGGCTCGAGTGGAAGCGGCGGCAGGCCGCAGAGCGACGCACGTCTGGGATCGAAAGGCGGTCGCGCGACCGCCGGGCCATCTGGGAACGGCCGGACGTCGCCGCGCTCCACCGGGCTTATCACAATGCCGTGCACGTCAACACGTCCGACGAGGTGGACGACCGCCTCATCGGTGCGATCCTGCTCTACGCTCTCGACTCTGGTGCCGACGCGCAGCCGCTCGAGCAGCGGTCGATCGACCTCGCTGAGGGCCAACCGCTGATCCGCCAGGGCGAAAGCGTGGGTGAGATGTACGTCGTGCTCTCCGCCACCGCGCCGCTCGTGGTGCTCCATGCCACGGAGGCCCTGGCGGATCCGCGCCAGGTCGCCACGCTGGCGGCGCCCACTGTGCTCGGTGAGATCGGGATGTGGCGGGGGCAACCGGCCGTGGCCACGGTGCTTTCCCGCGAGCCGAACCGGCTGGAGGTGATCGTGATCGATCGCGCGCGGTTCGAGAAACTCAAGCAGGAGCCGGGATTCCGGGCGGCGACGGCGGCGGAGGTGCAGCGGCGGTTGTCGCTCAACTCGGCCCTCGTGGGCACGCTGCTCGACGACACCGCCGCACGGACGGGCGATCCACGACTGAAGTCGATCGCCCAGTTGTTCCGCTTCCTTACCGGCGACTCCCACGTGTCGCTCGACGCCGTGATCGATCTCCCTGCGGAGGCCACTCCGGCCGAGTGCCTGGATACGCTCCGCCGCCAGGTGGACGACGCGATCGGGACCGGCCTGGCCCCCGACCTCGAGCGGTATCTGCGCAACGTCGTGGCGACGATCGGATGAGCCAGCCAAAGCCTCCATCCGCCGGGTCTGGCACGAGCGTCCGCCGCGACGACCTCGACGCCCTGCGTGGCTTCGCCATGCTGCTCGGCATCGTGCTCCATGCGAGCCTCGCCTACTTTCCGTTTCCCTGGCCGGTGCAAGATTCCCAACAGTCGAAGGCGTTCGGGCTGGTGTATGCGGTCATCCACGGCTTCCGCATGCCGCTCTTCTTCCTGCTCAGCGGGTTCTTCACCATGCTCGTGCTCGACCGCCGGGGGCTGCGAACGTTGCTCGCCCAGCGGACGCTGCGGATTTTCGTCCCGCTCGTCGTCGCAGCGTTCACGATCCTGCCGCTCACCGGTGCGACGATCACGCTGGCGGTGCGGCGGACTGCCGCCGCCGCCGCTGCAGGCTCGCCGCTCGTCGGCCGGATTCTGGCCGGTGATCGGGCGGGAGTGGGTCACTGGCTGGCCACGTCGGCCGTCGAGTTCGGCCCCGATGCGCGATCCGGTGCCACACCGCTTTCGCTGGCAGCCATGGGAGGCGACACCGAGATCGTGGCCTCGCTCATCGACGCAGGGGCTCCGATCGACGCACCGAACCGCGACGGCAGCACGCCGCTGCACGCCGCCGCCTTCATGGGACAGGCCGACGTCGTCCGACTGCTGCTCGAACGGGGGGCGAATTCGGCCGCAGCCAACGCCGGCGGCGATCTGCCACGGGATTCCGCCGCGACTCCGGTCGCGATCGCCGTCAACGTGGCCGAGTTCCTGGGGCTGCCGGCCCGAGCGGCGCTCGACGTGGAACGGGGTCGCGAAGCCATCGCGGGCATCCTGGCTGTGGAAACCACCGCGGCCGAGTCCCCCGGGCTGCTCGCGACGCTCGTCGCCGGCTATCACACGGTGATGGCGTCGTCGCGCCTGCAGTTTGGCCAGTTAGACCATCTCTGGTTTCTTTGGTATCTCTGCTTGATGGTGGGATTGCTTGCGGTCGCAGAGATGGCGGGCCTCGGGCCGTCCGGCCGGCACCGCTGGTGGCTCGTGCCCGCGAGCTGCCTGCCGTTCGCGATGATGCGCTGGCCGTTTGGCCCCGACACGGACCTCGGTCTGATCCCGCCCCCCCACCTTCTGCTCTTCTATGCCTGTTTCTTCTGGTTTGGCGCTGGCACGTTTCGCCGCGAGGGCCTCGAGACGCCCCTCGGCCGCCACTGGAGGATCGTGCTGCCGCTCTCGCTCCTGGTGATCTTTCCCGCAGCCCTGGCCACGATCGAAAGGCCACCTTTTTCGGCCACGCTGCAGCCGTCGTTCGCCTGGGGAATGTCGCTGGGGCTGATCGGCATATTTCATCGGTGGATGGCCCGGCCTTCGGCGGCCGTCCGCTGGCTCGCAGATGCCTCGTATTGGATGTACCTCGCGCATCTGCCACTCGTGATCATTCTCCAGTCGTATGCCTGCGATCTGCCCTGGCCGGCGCTGGCGAAGTTCACGGCTGTGAACGTTGTCACGGTGGTGGTGCTGCTCGTCACCTACCGCTGGGGCGTGCGGTTCACGCCGATCGGCTGGCTGCTCAATGGCCCGCGGAGCTCCTCACCCCGTGGCTAGTCCGCTGATTGATACCTGCCGCGCCACGCTCCAGTTGCCGCCGGGCGGGCTCCCCGGCATGGTCGCGCCGACGACCCTCGATCGCTTCGAGTTGCTCCAGACGCCCGGCCTCTGGGGGCACGATCCCACCGACAATTCCTATTGGCTCGCAGCTGAAGAAAGCCTGACGCCGCTGCCGGCCGCGAGCCGGCGCGGCCTGGCCCGGGCGGCTCGACAGGGCAAGCGGCCGACCGTTCGCATCCTCTACGGCCGCCATGGCTATGCCCGCGAGGGTTTTGTGTACTAGCAGGAGGCCGACTTCGATGCCTTCGTGGCGGATCTCGCCGCCGACGGTCGGTGGGCGATCGTCGGCGGGCACAACCTGTGGCACGAAGACTATCTCTCGTTCGCCCCGGTCCACGACGTCTCGGCGCTCGTGGAGGGCCGGGCTGCCGGCGAGGCCCACGTGTTTCTCGACACGCTCTGGGACTGGGTCGGCGGGCAGCTGACGAACCCGAACGGCGATGCGAAAGTCCATGCGATCCGCTGGAGCGAAGGCCGCACGGAGGCCGCGCCGCCCCCGCCGCGAGTCTTGTTGCCTCCGATGCCGGCCGGCCGGATTTCGGCGCTCGCCCTCGGTCGGCTGGGCATCGGCGTGCTTCCCGATCCCCGGTTGGCCAACACCGCCGCGGCCGTGACGGCGATCGCGTTTCGTCAGGCCCGGCGAACGATCCGGATCAGCCAGATGGATTTCGCGCGCTTCTTCGAGGGAGTCAACTACTGGCAGGCCGACGTGGTCGCGGCGATCGCCGACGTGCTCACCGATCCGGAGCGGGCCGTCGAGGTGTCGCTCGTGCTCAGCGAGCATGGTGCGAAGACCATGTCGGGGGGGCCGTATTCGTTCGGCACGAAGCCGGCTGATGTCGTGGCGGAAATCCGCCGGGCGATCGGCGACCGTCCCGTCACCGGCCGGATGCGGCTTGCCCCGCTGCGCATCTCCCCGCAGGGCGAGGGCTGGAGCCACGCTGGTCGCTCGCTCGCGTTCGCGAACCACGCGAAAGTCTGGATCGTCGACGACCATGCCTTTCATGTCGGCTCCGACAACCTCTACCTCCATTTTCTCCAGGATTTCGGCTACCTGTTCGAGTCGGAATCGCCTACTGGCGACCTCGTGCGGGACTATTGGACGCCGCTCTGGGAGCATTCGGCCCGCGCGAGCATGGATGTCGTGTGACCGGCTGGCCGGTACGAAAGGCCTCCTCGACGATATCGGCCGCGCATCGCACGCCGTCGAGTTCCCTGATCTCCGCGGCTCGCAGACGGGCCCGCTCTCGATAGCAGGGATCGCTCAGCACGCGGGAGATCGCCGTCCGCAGCCGCGACACGGTCAGCCGAGCGGGAAGCACCACCTCGGCGACCCCGAGCCACTCGAGCCTCCGTGCCACGCCCGGCTGGTCGTTCGTGATCGGGATCGCCACCATCGGCAGGCCACGGGCCAGCGATTCGAGCGCCGTGTTGAGTCCGGCATGGGTGATCACGATGGCTGCCTTCTCGAGGAGCGCGAGCTGCGGCGCCACGGGCACGACGATAGGTGCGCCCGGGCAGCGGGCCGCCACGGCCGCGGCATCCTGATCCGCTGATCCGAGCGAGATCACGAGTTGCGCATCGAGTGGCTCCACGGCCGCAGCGATGGCGGCGAACGTGCCTGCCAGCCGATTCTGCAGCGTGCCGAGCGATGCGTAAATGAGCGGGCGGCCGTCGAGGCGGTCCCAGGGAAACGGGGTCGCGGCCGTCGTCGCCGGCCCGTGCCAGGGCCCGGTGAAGTGCAGCCGCGGCTCGGGCGTCCCCCGCGGAAAGTCGAAGAAGGCGGGCTGCTGTGCAATCTCTGCGAGATAGGCTGGCACGCTCCTGCCCATGCGTGGGGCGAGGCCGTGCCGCACGCGATACTCGTTGATCTCCCGGCGCACCGGATCGGTCACACGATACAGAAACCAGTTGCCACATCCGTTGCGAAATCGTCCGACGACGCCCGGGCGATACCGCCACGGAAGCACCGCCGGCGGGCAATCGGCATCGCGATTGAGCGCGAGCGCGTTGCAGATCTGCACGCAGGGCATGCATTCGATTTCGGCGATCGTGCCGGCGGCAGGGTTCACCTGATCGACGAGCATCGCGTCGATCCCCTCGGCCCGGATCACCGCCGGCAGGTCGCGGAGCGTCACCTCCGCGGCGAGCCGCATCATCTCTACCGTGTAGCGGAGCGCCCGGACCGCCGACATGCCTCCGAGGGTCACGGCCTGTGCGGCGATCGACCCGACGGGAAACTCCAGCGTGCCGATGGCCGCGAAGCCGAGTCCCGCGGCAGCCGCCTTGGCCTGGCCATCGGGCCGGGCCACCACCGTGACCCGATGCCCACGCCGGACGAGCTCACGGCCGAGCGTCGTCATGGGATTCAGGTGCCCGGAGAGCTCCGGGCAATTCAGGCCGATGTGCATGATCGCGTCGTTCGGGAACCCACCGCCTCCTCACCCGACCGCTGAACTGTACGGCTTGCGTCCCTCGAGGAAGAACGTCGTGACGATGCCTTTTCCCTTCACGTCGATCTCGCCACGCTCCACAATCGCGAATGCGTCACCGAAGAGGGCCGCGGTCGCGGCGGTGATCTGAATCCTGCCCGGCTCGCCGTGCGACTCCATGCGGCTGGCGAGATTTACGGTGTCACCCCACAGGTCGTACGCCGGCCGCTCCCGGCCGATCACGCCCGCCAGAACCGGCCCTGAGTGCAGTCCGATGCGGAGCCCGATTGCCAGGCCACGCCGCGCGACAAGGGCCTCGAAGGCCGACCTGAGGGCGAGCGCCAGTTCGGCCGCCACGACCGCGTGATCGGCCCGCGCCGCTGGCAGCCCGGCCACGGCCATCCAGGCATCGCCGATCGTCTTGATCTTCTCCGCGCCATGCTCCACGGCCAGGCGGTCGAAGCAGGCGAATACCTCGTCGAGCAGTTCGACGACCTCCCGCGGCTGGCTTCTGGCTGTGAAATCGGTGAAGCCGGCCATATCGGCGAACAGCACCGTCACGGCCGCGTAGTTGTCGGCGATCACCTGCGGGCCCGACTTGAGCCGATCGGCGATCGATATCGGCAGGATCGAGTGGAGCAGACGGTCGGCACGCTCCCGCTCCTGAGCGAGCTCGGTGTTGGCCTGCTCCAGCGCGGCGAAGGCGGCATTCCGCTCGAGCAGCCGGGTGAAGGCCTCCGAGTGGAGCCGCACCCGCGCCGCCAACTCGACACGGTCGGGCAATTTCACGACGTAGTCGCTGGCGCCGCCGGCGAGCAGTTCAGCCTTCGTCGCGGGTTCCTCGACCGCCGACAGCACGATCACCGGCACGAGCGCCGTCTCGGGCAAAGACCGGTAGCGGCGGACCATCTCCGCGCCGGTCACGTCGGGCATCACGAGGTCTTGCAGGATCACTGTGGGCTGCACGGCCACGGCGGCCTCCAGCGCCCCGGCTGCCGTCTGCCGGTAGTGCACCTCGACATCCCGCTCGTTGGCGAGCATTTGCTGCACCACCTTGCCCACGAGCAGAGTATCGTCCACGACGAGCACACGGTGGCGTCGGCTGTTGGCGGCGGTAGCGGCGGTGGGTTCGCTCATGCAGTGCGTGCCGTGCAGAAACCACGAATGTACTACATAGTCTCGTCCCAGATCGGAATCCGATGCGGGGGGAATCGCGAAGCGGCTCAACGACTGGCCCATCGTGCTCGGCCAGAAAATTGGTGAAATCCCAAAGGGCGGTCGGGGCATCGGTACAGACAACCTCGAGCCTGCTCTGGGTGACCGACCATGTGCTTCGGACAATTGAATCGGATCAACACGGTGATGGCAGGAAAGCAGCCCGCACCGGCATGGCTCTCAATCGACGAGGCGGCCCGGCACTGCGAGGCCGGCGTCGGTGTGTGGGAACGGGCCAGCACCGACGGCGGGGCTCGGCCCCATGTGGTGCTGGCGTGCTGCGGCGACACGCCGACCATGGAGACATGGGCTGCGGCCACCATTCTGAGGGAGCACATGCCGCACGCGCGGGTCCGGGTGGTGAATGTGGTCAACCTGATGAAGTTGCAGGATCAGAAAGGGCACCCGCATGGGCTGAGCGATGCCGAGTTCGATGCCTTGTTTGGAACCGACGTGCCGGTCATCTTCAACTTCCACGGCTACCCATGGCTGATCCACCGACTGACCTACCGCCGGCGGTGCTACTCCCGCCTGCACGTCCGCGAGTACGCGGAGGAGGGCACGACAACGACGCCCTTCGACATGTGCGTGCTCAACGACATCGACCGATTCCGGCTGGTGATGGACGTGATCGACTACGTCCCGGGTTTGGAAGCCGCCGACGTGCCCAACGCACCGCTTCGCCATCCATGGCCGCGCTTGCCTGCATGCGCCGTCTCCGGGACACGGGGAGCCCAAAGCCCCCTCAACTGGTAAGGGGAGGATCGGGGTTGTCCCTCTTCTCCCTTTCGCTTTGGGAGAGGGTTGGCGTGCGCCCGCTTCCGCCACGCCACGAAAGCCGATATCCTTGAGCGGGATGCTTTACCGCGAGAGGCGCTCCGCTGGACAACGGTTGTCATTGATCGACGGCTTCCGAGCCGGGGCGGCATCGCTGGTCTGCTGGCATCACTTCGCCCTCTACGGCCCCCTCGCCGACTGGGCAGCCCCCTTGGCCGACGACGTCCTTGCCACGCGGTGAGGCTTGCTGTCCGGGTGCGGCTGTCGCATCGAAGCCGCGGCAGCCCTTGTTGGATGAAAGGGCAATGGGCTTATGGTGAGCGATGCAGCCGAAGCCAGTGCCCGTGGGAGGCTGCCGGCCAACGGCCTGTGGTCTCCTTATGTGTTACGATTTTTCGCCGATCGGACGTCAGTCCCGGGCCCAAGGCTGACGTGACCCACGGGCGACACGCGACTGACCCGGCAAACAGTAGGAGTTGGCTATGAATCGTCTCGGACTGTGGTCGATCGTCATCACGTCGGCAAGTGTGTGCATCGGTGTGGGCGCAGGGTTGGCCGGCCGCGCCGAGTCGCCGGCGGCGGCCCCGCCGATCGCCGCCGGCCGCATGGTCTTCCTCGCCGTCGACGACGTTTCGCTTCCCTTGCGGAAGAACGTCTGCCTGTTCCTGAGCAAGCCCAGCGTCCGCCGCGAGCCGGTGCTCGAGCCAAGCCCGGTCGAAAGCAACGCGCCGGACAATCTGGCCGCCCATTTCTACGGCACCGTGCTGCACGATCAAGGCAAATTCCGCATGTGGTACTACGCCTGCCACCGCGGCATGAACCCCGACTGGCCGGCGCGGAAGCGGCAGCAGGTGGCGAAGAAGCCGGGCTGGCTGAAGGGCATTCAGGAGGGCTTCGAAGTCGTCCAGGGGCCGCTCTGCTACGCCGAGAGCGACAACGGCATCACGTGGACCAAGCCCGCGCTCGGCCAGGTGCTCTTCAAGGGCAGCCGCGAGAACAACGCCCTCGACCTGCCGCACACGATCGTCAGCGGCGCGGCGGTCATCAAGGACGAGGCCGATCCCGATCCGGCCCGCCGCTACAAGATGGTCTACCAGTTCTTTCCCGACCAGACCGAGCCGGTGATTCCGGAATACGGCACCCTGCCCAGCATCGCCTGTGCCGTGTCGCCAGATGGTCTGAATTGGACGGTCGCAGCCATGCCGTTCGTGAACCAGTTCGTCGAGCACTGCTCGTTCATCAAGCATGGCGGGCGTTACATAGTGCATTCGCAGGTCTTCCCCGGCAACGCGTGGAGCGGCGCCTACACCGAGGGGGGCATGGCCGGAGGGCGGGCCGGCATCGCGCGATTGACCCACGACTTTGACCGCTGGCCGGACCTCTGGCAGTGGGCCTTCACCTTGCCGGAGCCAGTTGATCCGTCGCGCCGTGGCACCGGGATGACTGGGGGGCAGTCGGCGGAGCTCCGCGAGTTCCCGCAGGTGCATCTGGGCGTCGGCGCCGCCAGCCTGGGCAACGTCTGCGTCGGTGTCTACGGCCTCTGGCATGACCGGAAAGACTTCGGCGAGATCACGTGCGACCTTGGCCTGGTCGTCTCCAACGACGGCGTCCGGTTCCGCGAGGTGTCTGCCGCGCCCGGCCAGCCTTTCCTCCACCGCGACGACTCACCGGTGACGCCGGCACCAGGCCGCTCCCTCAACACCATCCTCTGCCAGGGCAACGGCATCCTGAACGTGGGCGACGAGACACGCATCTACCACGGCCGCTGGCGCAACGCGGGGCAGGAAGCCCAGGACATCACCGAGTATTACCGTGCCGAGGTGGCGCTGGCCACGCTGCCTCGCGACCGCTGGGGCGCTCTCGCGCTGAACCCCGGCGCGAGCGAGGGCAACATCTGTTCCGCACAGGTCGTCATTCCCGCCGGATGCAAGGTCTCCCTGAACGCCGACGGCGTGGCAGGGCTCTCCGTGGACCTGCTCGACGAGCGGTTCGACCCGATCCCCGCCTTTACCGGCGGCAAGGTCGCCGGCCCCGATGGCCTCGATTGCCCGGTGACCTGGTCGACCAACCTCTCCTCGCTCGCCGGCCGCACCGTGCGGTTCCGGGTCAACCTGCGGCGGTCCGACCGCGTCGATCCGCGCGTCTTCGCCCTTACCTCGCGCGTTGAATGAGTCGGCCTCTCCTCATCATGAAGATCACCAAGCGAGTCCTGACCGTCGGGCGCATCCATCGCCGCATCCTGGCGGCGGTCTTGATTCCGCTGGTGATCGGCGGATCGGCGGCCGCGGCCGGCGCCGGAGAGGCGGGGAATGTCCATGTCGAAACCACGAACACGGGCGTACGTTTCGGCACGTGGGGCGGCCCGGAGTCGGGGCCGGCCCCGGTGCTCGTCATCCTGGCCAACTCGATCGAGGGGACGCTCGGCGAAGAATATTTCCGGCAGGCAGGACGCACGCTCGGCGATCCGCGGGCAGTCGAACCTTTTCTCTGCGTCTCGATCGACCTGCCCTGCCACGGCCAGGAACGCCGGCCGGGGGAGCCGCCGGAGCTAGGAGGCTGGCGGCATCGTCTGGAGCAGGGCGACGATCCCGTCGCCGACACCGCGACGCGGCTGGCGAACGTGCTCGATCACCTCGTCGCCGGAGGTCGCGTCAATGCCGGCCGCATCGCGATCATCGGCACGTCACGGGGCGGATTCATGGCGCTCCAGGTGGCCGCCCGTGAACCGCGGATCGCGTGTGCCGTGGCGTATGCGCCGGTGACGGAGCTTTCGGCCCTGAGGGAGTTTCATGGGGCGGAGTCGCTCCCCGCAGTCTCTGCCGCAGCCCTCCGCGAGCAGGCAGGCCGGCTGGCGGGCCGGCCGGTGTGGATCACGATCGGTGCCAACGACGACCGGGTCGGCACCGACAAGACGATCGCCTTCGCGGCCGCCGTCCATGCGGCCGCGGTCGCGCAAAAAGTTCCCGACCGGCTGTCGCTCACAATCGACGGTGAGCACGCGGGCCACACGACGCCAGCGGCCGCCGCGGCGCAGTCGGCCGACTGGATCCAAAGAATCATGGCCGCTGGGGGGGCCAGTCACTCCCCGGACTGAGCCATCGCCATTCCGCCAGTTGGTATGAACCGCGATCGCCGCCCATGGATGGATCGCCACGAGCTTCTTCGCCCGCTCCGAAACCTGGCGACGGACCTCTCCCAAACGTGGCGACGGACCTCCGGTCTGTCGAAATTCTTAGTCACTAATCGGAGGTCTATGCCACATCAGCGGCTCCTCGACGCCGATGCGGCCGCCGACATGATCGCTCGAGAGAACAGTAGTTTTTCGGTGGGCGCAAGCGTCCGGATCACGCTCATCGACCGCGACGTGCCGAGCTATTTTCAGAGTCTCGAGCACCTGCTGCGATGCTGTGCCCGGCCGCCCTTCGCGCTGGAGCGGCTCTCCGTGATCCGCGGCGAAGACGGCCGCATCAGTCGCGTCCGCTACGTGCTCCCCCGACACAAGGCGGCCAACTGCGTCGGCCCGGGGCGCGGGCGGAAGACCACGCGGCCGGGCGCTAACGGCGTCGTCGAGCTTTCCCCATTTGAGTTCCTCGACCGGCTCGCGGATCTGGTCCCGCCGCCGCGAAAGCACCGGCATCGCTATCACGGGGTGTTCGCCCCGAATCACAAGCTCAGGTCCGCCGTCACGGCACTCGCCATCGGGAATGTCGGCAAGCGGCGCGATGCCGCGACTGATGGGCATGCGGTCGGCGGACATGCGGCGGGCGGAGATACCACCGGCGATTCACGTTCGACTCGCTGCGGGCGGAGACGACGGGCGTCGATCCGAGTGAAGAAGCGTCACCGCACCCGCAGTGCGGCCAGCAGGTCGGCGCAGTCTTGCAGCGAGATCACGGCTTCGAGCCCCGCCGGCATGAGCGACGTGGTGAGCTGCTGCGATTCGTCGATCTCGTCGCGCCTAAACACCCGCTCAACGCCGCCGGCCATCCGCACCGTCACGCTCCCCGGTGCCTCGGCCACGATGAGGCCGCTGACCGCAGTGCCATCCTCGAGCACGAACGCCGTGACGGTGTACCGCTGCTCCACGGCCCGGTTGGGGTCGAAGATCGCCTCGATCAACTGGGCCGGGGGCTTGCCGGCCACGGTGGCCAGATCGGGACCCACCTCCGCCCCCGCCCCGCCATGCTTGTGACAGGCGAAACAGCCGCCTCGCTTGAGGACTTCGCGCCCCCGGGAGGCATCACCGGCGAGCGTCGCCGCCACCAGATAGCGGGCCACGATCTGCTGCCGATCGGACTCGAAAGACTCGATCACGGGCAGCGGGGGGGTGCTCGGCAGGGAGACCGTGGCGGGCCGCTGCTGGGCGTCGAGCAGCGCCATCTCCGCGGGCATCAGGGCGTCGGCGCCGGCGGCCGCGAGGGCGGCCCCGCGGACCTGGGGCCATTCCTTCCGAAGCGTCTCCGCGAGCTCGTCGGCCGAGATCAGGCCGAGGCCCCGGAGCGTGAACAGCGCCTGGACCCGCACCGGCCGCGACGGTGAAAAAGCCAGTGACCGCAGGGCGGCCTCGTCGTCCACGCCGCCGCGGTCGAAGGCGAGCCGCTGTGCGGTGTCGCGGGCCCAGCCCGAGGGGGAGGCCAGATCGATCGCGGCGGGCCTCGTCGGCCAGCCATCCCGGGCGATCCGCCAGATGCGGCCCATCGTCTCGCCCCCCCGCAGCTGCATGCGGCGGGCCATCTCGGCCGGCACCCACTCCGGGTGCTCGAGCACGAGGCGGTACATGTCCACGACATAGAGCGCCCCATCCGGACCGGTGCGGGCCATCACCGGCCGGAACCAACGGTCTTCGCTGGCCAGAAAATCCCGTCCGGTGTCGTCCGGATGCCTGCGAGCCGTGATCGTCGCCTCGGAGTAGTCGAGCACCCGCCGCAGCACGGCATGATGGGCCGGTTCGCAGATGAATAGGCAGTCGGCGCCGGCGGGGCCGAAGGCCGTGTCGCGATACGGCATGGGATTGCAGCCCGAGGAGACGGTGTTGGCGGCGGCTGCCTGGTTGAGCCGCCGCTCGATGGTGCCCGCGGGAAACACCCGCTGGTCCGTGGTGAGATCGGCCCGCAGCGAGCGGGCGACGCGGTCCGGATGCTTCTCGAGATAGCTCATCGGCAGCCAGTAATGCCAGCCGAGCGTCGCGTTGTTGTTGCCGAACCAGTTGCCGTAGTCGTCCCGCCACTTGCCGCACTGGGTGGCCCCGGTTTCGAGGCGAAACTCGCCGGTCCGCGGATCAAACCGGAAGTCGTTGCCGCGGAGCGGAATCCGCGCTCCGGTCTTCACGTTCACTATCTCGCCGCCGCTGTCGCCGTTGGCCCCGTGCAGCCAGCCGTCGAGGCCCCAGCAGAATCCGTTGACGAGATGCTGCGGGTTGCCCGCCTGAAAGCCGGTGAACCAGGGCTCGCGGACGTCGCAGCGGCCGTCGCCATCAACGTCACGGGCGTGGAAGATGTCAGGCACGCTGGCCACGAAGACGCCCCCCTGCCAGCAGGCGAGGCCCGTGACATGCCTGAGCCCGTCGAGGAAGAGCGTGCTCGTGTCGTACCGGCCGTCACCGTCGGTGTCTTCGAGGATTTTTACGCGGCCGGCCTGGAGACCCCGACCGGCCCCCTCGCCCGGGATGCCGTCTTGCCAGGTGATCGTGCCGTCGGACGTCGCTTCTCCCTCGGCGAATGGATAGTCGCCCATCTCCGCCACCCACATCCGGCCGCGTTCGTCCCAGTCGATGAACACCGGATCCATCACCAGCGGCTCGGCCGCCACCAGCGTCGCGGAGAATCCGTCGGGCAGTCGCAGCGTGCGCAGGGATTCCTGCGGACTCATGGGCTTCGGACCGGGCACCCGCAAGAGTTCTTCGTAGGTCAGTCGCACGCCGCCGGCCTGCATCGTGCCGTCGGCAAACGTCACATCCGGCCCGGTGAGCAGTGGCAGCGCATGCTCGTCGCCGGGCGTTCCCTCCCGCATCACCCGCGTCCAGCCTGCCGCCCATCCCAGATTCGACTTGGCACGATCAGGCGGCACGAACAGGTAGACGCCATATCCCTGCTCGTGGGAGACGACCACGTCGTCGTGGCCGTCGCCATCGAGATCGACCTTCCACACGCCTGCGGCGACCCGCGCCAGCGGCGGCAGTTCCGTCTCGGTAGCCGCTGCCAGGCCGGGGGCCAGGAGCAGCGTCCCGCAGGCCCTGAGCAGCCGGCCGCGAAGCGGCACCGATCGACACCGGCTTGATTTCATCGGCGGTGTTCCTGGTGAAGTGGCGTTCCTGGTGAAAATGTTTTACGTGCGGCAGCCGCCGGTTCAAGACCGCCCCTTGAGCAGCGCGGTCGCGGCGGCGGCGAAGCGGCGTCCCGAGTCGGTCGTAAACGGGGGAAGATTAAGTATCTTGGGGACGGTCACCGCGGCATACTCCTGCGCGGCATAGGCTACCGAATCGGTGAGGTAGCCGACGAAGTCATCGGTATAGCCCACGCAAATCGTCGTCGGGGCTCCCGAATCGCGGCGGATGGCGAGGCCGTAGCAGCTGTAGAGTTCGGCGGGGTGAAACAGCATCGCAACCGGGCCGAGCTGCAGGCTCGAGATCGTCGTCGGCCGCACTCCAGGCGGGTGCTCGACCGCCGCCGCCTGAAACCAGGCGGCCGCGAAGCCGGCATCGACCCATGGCCCTGAGGAGCAGGCCGCCGGATTGTCGCGATAGGCCGCGAGCCATTCCCGCTGGAGGTCGAGATCGAGCGGCACGTCCAGCGGACGGCGGATCGATTCGAAGCGGTCGATCTTCGTTTCCCGCGCTCCTGCGAGCGCCGCCTCGAGCCCCTCCGAGATGGCGCGGGCCGTCGGCTCCGGCTCACCGATCCACTTCGTGCCGTCGCCCGGATTCACGTCGCCGATGTGGCCCTGGAGGAAGACCGGGTCGATGCCCCGCGTCGCCCGGCAGCGGTCGGCCACGGCGCCCACCCAGTCGGGCCCGGAGAGCGTGTCCTGGAAGCAGACGGGGTGGGCCGAGAAGTGATAGGCGACGATCGGCAACTTGCCCGCCCCCCGCTCGAAGACGAGCGTGTGGAGCATCGTGTCGAGCCAGCGCTGCGAGTCGTCCGACGTGGGGCCAAACTCGGCGTCGGTCCGCCATTCTCCCGGCTTGACGGTGCGGTTGGAGTTGCCCCCCTCCACCCGGCTCGATCCCACGAGCAGCCGCGCGGCCGATCGGTCGTGCCAGGCTCGCTCGACCGCCTCGAGGGCCCGCTCCATGACCAGGCTCTGATACTCCGGCGGAACGCCGCCCCACTGCCGGAAGGGGAGGAAGGTCGGCATCGAGTGGGTGTGGGTGGCGCAGACCCGCACGTGATCGGCCGGAATGCCGACCCGGTTCTCGAGTGCCCGGGAGAGCCTGCGGGCGAAGTCGGCCGACACGGCGAGGATGTCGATGACGACGATCGCGGCCTTGACCGCCCCCCGTTCAAGCACGATGACGCGGACGGCCGCGGGCTGCCGGGAGCCCGTGGCGAGCCGGGGATCATCCGGCGGCCTGTGGAATCCGGCGAGTTCGACGCCGTTCGGTGGCGTCGCATCGACCGAGGAGTGCCCCACGAGCAGTTCGTCCGTCGCCGCGGCCCTGCTGAACCGGGCCACCGTAGCCGTCGCCGCAGCGGTCGCCCCCGCCGCCAGCAGCGTTCGCCTTTGGAACCTTCGGGCCGCCGATCGCAAGGGAACCTCCTGCGGGGTTTGCCGCAAACAGGGCTGCTAAAGGCGGAAGTGTAGTCTCACGCGGCCGGCGAGGTGATGGAGCGAGGGCTCGACCTGTCGGAAGTGCTTCGGGGTCCAGTCGAGCCGGGCTGCGACATCCGGCGAGAGATCGCGCACGAGGTCGCCAGCCAGGCAAAGACCGCCAGGTGAAAGGCCAACGGCTGCAACCGCGGCGAAGAGGAGAAAAAAGCCCGCTTTAACATTCCGGGAGCATACCACGGCTCGATACCCCGAATCAAAAAAGCCATCCGCGGCGCCGCCGCTCGTCAGTGGCCTGCATGAACGCCGGCCACCGCGTGGGCCGCAGCGAAGTCATACCCTATCCGCTTACCGAGCCAGGATCGGGCGAGAGAGGCGACTTCATACAGGGTCGGCAGCACCAGCAGGGTCATGAAGGTGCTGCTGATGACGCCGCCGATCACGACCGATGCCAGCGGCCGCTGCACCTCAGCCCCCATCCCGGTCGAGATCGCCATCGGGACAAATCCCAGGCTGGCAACCGTGGCCGTCATGAGCACCGGGCGGAGCCGCGTGACGGCCGCCTCGAAGATCGCCTCGTGCAGCGGCTTGCCCTCATCCTTGAGGTGCCGGATGAACTCGACAAGCACCAGGCTGTTGAGCACCGAGATTCCCGACAAGGCGATGAAGCCCACCGCCGCGGAGATCGAGAACGGCATCTCCCGCAGGGCGAGCGCGATCACGCCGCCGATGCAGGCGAACGGCACGCTCGTGAACACGAGCATCGAGTCGAACAGGTTTCCGAAGGTCATGTAGAGCATGACGATGATCAAGACCATCGCGATCGGCACGACGATCTGCAGCCGCTTGGTGGCCCGCTGGAGGTTTTCGAACTGCCCGCCCCAGACGATCCGGTAACCCTTGCCGAGCTCCACCCGCTTCGCGATCTCCCGCTGGGCGTCTTGGACGAAACCGGCCATGTCGCGGCCGCGGATGTTGCACTGGATCGTGATCCGCCGCTCGCTCCACTCGCGCGAGATCACGCGGGCGCCGATCGTCTCCTCGACCGTCGCCACGCGGGACAGGGGAATCCGCTCGCCCGAAGCCGTCGTAAGCGTGAGCTTGGCGATCGTCTCCGGGGAGGTCCGCAGGTCCTGCGGCAGCCGGATCGCCAGCGGAAACCGCAGCTCGTCCTCGATGATCTCGCTGACCACTTTGCCGCCGATCGACTCGACCACGTCGAGCACGCTCTTCCGGGAGATGCCGTAGCGGGCGATCTTGTCTTCGTCGATCTTCACCCGCAGGACAGGCTGCCCCTTGATCTGTTCGGTCGTCAGATCGGCGGCGCCGGGGATGGAACGCAAGACATCCTCGATCTCGCGGCCCTTGGTGATGAGCGTGTCGAGATCCTTGCCGAAGAGCTTGACCGCCACGTCGGCCCGCACGCCCGAGATCATCTCATTGATCCGCATCTCGATCGGCTGAGTGAAGAAGACGATCTGTCCCGGAAACTTGTCGACTTCCATGCTCATCGCCTCGACGAGTTCTTCCTGCGACTCGACCCGCTTCTGCACGGTCGTCTTTACCCCATCGACGACCCGCTCGAGCTCGACGACTTTCTTCCAGGACTCGCGCGGCTTCAGCATGATGAAGATGTCGGTGCTTTCGATCGTTCCGGGATCGGTGGCGACTTCCGGTGCCCCCTGCCGCGACCAGCACCGCTCCACCTCCCCGGGAAACTCCCGGAGGATCATCTTTTCCATCTCGGTGTTGATCTTGATCGACTGCTCCAGGCTCGTCCCCGGCGGCCGCAGGATACCGATCACGATCGAACCCTCGTTGAGCCGCGGGACGAACTCGCCTCCCAGCCGCATGGCGATCGAGAGGGCTACCGCGAGCATGATCGCCGTGGCTCCCAGCACGATCGTCGGCCGCGACATGAAGGCCGCGAGCAGCGGGCGGTAGAGGAAAGCCAGCCCCTTGACGAGCAAAGGCTCAGTCTCGCTCATCTGCTTCGGCAGCACGAGGGTCGCCAGCACCGGAATGACGGTCAGCGTCAGCAGCAGCGACCCCGCCAGGGCAAACACGACTGTCAGTGCCATCGGGCGAAAGAGCTTGCCTTCGACCCCCTCCAGCGCCACGATCGGCAGGTAGACGATCATGATGATGAGGACGCCGAACAGGCCCGGCTTGGCGACCTCGCAACAGGCGTCGCGGATCACGTCGAACCGTTCTCGGCCCGACGTGTTGTGCGACAGCCGCCGCACCACGTTTTCGATCGTCACGACCGCCCCGTCGACCACCAGGCCGAAGTCGAGCGCGCCCAGGCTGAGCAGGCTCCCGGCGATCCCCGCCCGCGACATGCCAAGGAAGGCGAACAGCATCGACAGCGGGATTGCGCTCGCCACGATCAGGCCCGCCCGCAGGTTCCCCAGGAAGATGAACAGGATGGCGACGACGAGGAGGGCGCCCTCGGCCAGGTTCTTTCGGACGGTTCCGATCACCTTGTCGACGAGTTTCGTCCGGTCGTAGACCATGTCGGCCGTCATCCCCTCGGGCAACTGGGAGGCCGAGACGAGGTTGCCGTCCTGGTCGCGCTGGTCGTGAACATAGCGTTCGAATCGGTCGGCCAGGCTCTGGGTGACGGTGTAGCTGTTCTCACCCATCCGCATGAAGCCGAGCCCCAGGGCCACTTCCCCCATCCCGTTAGCCGTCACCGCGCCGCGACGGATTTCGTGGCCGATGATCACCTCGCCGATGTCCTCGAGCCGGATCGGCACGCCGTTTTCGGCCGTGACCATCATCTTCTTGATCTGCTCGACGTTCGTCGTGCGGCCGACGCCGTGCACGAGGAGCATATCGCCGCGGCGGTTGATGTTGCCGCCGCCCACGTTCAGATTGTTTGCCTCGAGCGCGGCCACGACCTCGTCGAAGTCGAGGTCGTGCTTCGACAGCCGGTCGGGATTCAAGAGCACCTGATACTGCTTCTTGAGCCCCCCCCAGCTGTTGATCTCGGCCGTGCCGGGAACCTGGCGCAGCTCGGGCTTCACCCGCCAGTCGAGCGTGGTGCGGGCCTCGGTGAGGGCCTGCTCGGAGGCGTCTTTGGGCTTGATCGTGAAGTGAAAGACCTCACCCAGCCCGGTCGAGACGGGGCCCATTTCCGGCCGCGGGATGCCAGGAGGCATCTCGATCCCCGACAGCCGCTCGGCGATCTGCTGCCTGGCGAAGTAGATGTTCGTGCCGTCCTCGAACGTCACGACCGCCTGCGAGAGGCCGAACTGCGAAATCGATCGCACGCTCTGCAGGCCCGGCAGGCCGCCGAGGGAAAGTTCGATCGGGAAGGTGATGAGCTTCTCGACCTCCTCCGGCACCATCGATGGCGCCACGGTGTTGATCTGCACCTGGATCGGCGTCGTGTCGGGGAACGCGTCGACGTTCAGCGACATCAGTGCCGAAGCACCGGCGGCCGTCAACAGCAACACGCCCCCCAGAACAGCCAGGCGGTTGTTCATCGAGGCGGTGATGATGCCGTTCAGCATGGAATCAGCAGAGGCGGAAGAACGAGAGACGCGATGGAGGCTTGGCGGCGAGGGGCCTATCCCAGGAGCCTATCCCAGGAGCCTATCAGTCTCTAGGGAGCCGTGGAGGTCAGCCTTCGCGTCGCCATTTCCGACTTCAGCATGTGGCTGCCGTCAACGACGACTCGAGCACCGTTTTCCAAACCCTTGACGATCTCCACATATCCATCGTCCACCGTGCCGGGCACGACCTCGCGCTGACAATAGATCGCGTCGATGTCATCGTCATCAACGGCACGCTCTTCGACGAAGACAAAGTGTTTGTCGCCGTCCCATTGCACTGCCATGGCCGGCACGGCCATTGCCGAAGGCCGGTTGCGCACCCGAATCCTGCCGACACCGTAGGTGTTGGCCTTCAAGAGCCGGTGGCTCATGCCGTCGGCATCGACCAACGGATTATCGACTTCGGCCAAGGCCTGCAGAGTGCGGGTCTTGTCGTCCAGTTCGGTGCTGATCCAGTTGACCCTGCAGTTGAGTGTGCCGGGAATCCCATCGGCGACATACTCGATCGGCTGACCGACGGAAACTCGGAGCGCGTCCTCTTTGTTGATGTTCAGCCGCAGCAGCATCTTGTCGATATTGGCGATCGCAAGTTCCGAACTCTCGGGCGACACGACCTCGCCGCGGACGACGTCGCACTTGATCACCACGCCGTCGAATGGCGCCACGACCGGGATCAGGTTGGCGGAGGTCGACGCACGATCGAGAGACCCGGCGAGCCCTGCGGGCAGGCCGAGGAAGTGAATTTTCCTGCTCCGCTCGACATCGCTCAGGCCTTCAAAGTCTTCGTGGTGGATCGAGAAGCCAAGGTTGATGAGCGCCTGTTGGGCGTTGAACCGCGCGACGAGCGCCTGCCGCAGGGCCGATCTGGCCTCCGCCAATTGACGTCCGGCCACCGCCTCGCCGGCCGATTCAAGTCGGCTGACGGTGAGCTGCTTCAATTCCGCGGCGACCAGCGACTCGAGGAACTCAGCCTTCGCGTCGCCCACCGCAGAAGCATCGAGAATGACAAGGGTCTCGCCTTGTCGCACGACATCCCCCAGCCGCTTTTCGACCCGCCACACTGTTCCCGGCGCACGAGCCGCCAGCGCGGCGACGCCGTTGGGAACATACGTCATGGCGCCGGGGGCGACGACATGTTCCTCCATCTGCCGTTCGATCACCGGCTGGACGTCGATGAACGAATCTCCTTGCGTCTCCGAGTCGATGTGAATCTGCTCGCGCCGGTCCGCTTCTGCGAGGGCGCCCGAAGCCTGGGAAGCCGCAGTGCTGCTCGCTCCGTGGGCCAGAGAGGTCGGCTCTTCCGCCGTGTGATTGGCTCCATGGCCATGGTCGCTGTCGCCAGCTTCCTGGTGATGGGCATGATGCTTGCCCCATTGACTCGGCAGAAATGTCCAATCGGTCTCGTGCCCATAAAACGCCGTAAGCCCCAGCGACCCCAGCACGAGGAGGTTGGGCACGCACGATGCCAAAAACTTCAGCAGCAGGTGCATGGAAAAACTCTTTCTAGCGACCCAGTGCGGCAGCGGAACGTTCTTGAAGCCGTCGTGGGCGCAATGAATGTTGGAGTGGGCTGGATTGCGAGGCGGGCAGGTGGCGGGGATGGGCTGGCGGGGCAACAGTGAAAGTGCCTGGTCATGCAAAATCGCACGGCAAACCGCGTGCCAAGCCTTTGCAGTGACTGCTAGTTGGGTATTTTTCCCGGCTTGCCGCGGTTTCCTCGGGGCCGGTTTTTTGAAGTGGCCGGGAGAAAGCCTTCATCGCGCGCAAAGCGCCATTGCCGCTGCCTCGGAAAGAGGCACCGTGAAGTCGGTGGATCGCACCCGGAAATGGGCATCGCTATGGCAAAGCCGCGGCCAAGCGGCCATGGCTCTGACGCCGCCCCCAACTTGGTACCAGCCGAGTTGTTAGCCATGCAGGGCCTGACGTCCTCCCCGTTTCTTGGTCCATCCGGGATGTTAGGTTTTTTTACCTTGGCATCACCAGAAAGGGTGGGTTTTTCGGATGGGAAAGAAGCATTTTTCGGAAGAGCAGATCGCGTTCGCGCTCCGTCAGGCTGAGTCGGGCACATCGGTGGGCGAGGTCATCCGGAAGCTCGGCATCAGCGAGCAGACCTTTTACAGATGGAAGAAGCGGTTCGCAGGACTTGGCATTGCTGAGCTACGTCGCCTTCGGACCTTGGAGGAAGAGAACCGGAAGCTTAAGCAGCTGGTGGCGGATCTGAGCCTCGACAAGAAGATGCTGCAGGACGTGCTCTAAAAAAACTTTGAGGCCCGCGGTGAAGCGTGTTCTGGTGCGGGAAGTACGGGTGTGCTACCGGGTGACCGAACGTCGGGCTTGCCGGGTGCTCGGTTTCGCTCGATCAAGCTTCCGCTACAAGAGCAGGCGTAACCAGCGGGCCGAGCTTCGGGTTCGACTCCGTGACCTGGCGGCCAGCCGGGTCAACTATGGCTATCAGCGTCTTTGGATTCTCTTGCGCCGGGAAGGATGGGTCGTGAACAAGAAGCTGGTCTACCGGCTGTATTGCGAAGAAGGCCTGGGAATTCGGCGGCGAAAGCCACGTCGGCGGAAGAGCGTTCAGGTTCGGGACGCACGGCCACCGACCGGGCAGACCAATGAGAGCTGGAGCATGGATTTCATGTCGGATCAGCTGGTCGGCGGGCAGCGGTTTCGGCTGCTGACGTTAGTCGATAACCATAGCCGTGAGAGCCTGGCCATCGAGGTCGGTCAGCGGCTGACCGGAGACGACGTCGTGCGGGCCTTGGAGCAGGTGACGATGCAGCGAGGCAAGTCGAAGTCGATTCGAGTCGACAACGGCCCGGAGTTTTGCTCGAGGAGCTTGGATCTGTGGGCCTACTTCAACGGTGTGAAGCTCGACTTCAGCAGACCGGGAAAGCCCACGGATAACGCAGTGATCGAATCGTTCAACGGCAGGCTTCGCGACGAGTGCTTGAACCAGCATTGGTTCTTGTCGCTCGACGAGGCCCGAGCCGTGACAGAAGCGTGGAGGGAGGACTACAATCGCGTCCGTCCGCATGGTGCTCTGGGCAACCGGACGCCGTCGGAGTTCGCGCGGCCGTTATCTAGGCATGCCCAGATAACGGCCCTGCATGGCTAACAACTCGGCTGGTACCAAGTTGGGGGCGGCGTCACCACAAAGGATTGTCGCTCCCGAAGTGGCCTCGTTTAAGGGGGGCAGGTCAGCCGACGCTTGGCGAAGTGCCGTTGGCCGCCCTATCCTGCGATGCTCGGTGCCCCGAAGTTGAAGCGCGACCCCGAGCGGCTGGAATCGCGCGACGTCGTAGCACGGTTCTGGCAGTCTAGCAGACGGTGGAACAAGTCTGCCTGAGCAGGATGCGATAGCCGTCGACCCAGAAAACCCTCGGCGTTTTTTGCGGTCGACCAAGTGGAAAAAGGCCATGGATGGCTTTTTCCACGGACAGCTAGAGGTCGACCATGGGCAGTGTCGCGCTGGTGATCATTCACAATCATCCCCACTACGCGAATATCGACACGCTCGACAGGCTGTACGGCGGCCGGTTTCGTCACATCCGGCACCTCGCCCCCTTCTTCACGGGACCGGCACCGCACGTCGTGCCGGTCTACGAAAACAGTCGTTTTTTCCAGGGGTATGTCAGCCAGGCGGTCTCGCGCATCGTCGACGACGCGTTCGACCATTACCTGTTCGTGGCGGACGATCTCGTGCTGCGGCCCGACATCTCCGAGGACAACTATCGGGAGCGGCTGCGGCTGGCCCCCGAGGCCTGCTTTCTTCCCGGATTCGTCGAGCTTCACAAGCTTACGGAGTACTGGCCCCGGGCGACCGAGGCTGCCCGCTGGAATCCCAGCGTTCAGGGCGCCCAGATCGTCGGATTGCTGCCCGATGCATCCACAGCGGCTCGCCGCATCGCCCGCTTCGGGCTGAAAGCCGAGCCGCTCACGTTTTTCCAGGTCATGAACAGGCAGCCCGCCACCGACGCCGAGCGCAGGGTGCGGTATGCCATGCGATATCCGCTGGTCGGCGGCTACTCCGACATCTTCGTCGTCAGTCGGAAGTGCATCCGGCCGTTCGCGCACCTCTGCGGCTTGTTTGCCGTGGGGCGTCTGTTCGTGGAGCTGGCGATTCCCACGGCGCTCGCGTTGGTGGCCGACACGATCGTCACGGAGCAGTCGCTCCCGTATCAGGGCCGGGCTCTCTGGACGGCCGAGGACCGCGCGATCCTCGACCGCTACGCCGGGTCGCTCCGGCGACTGCTGAATGAGTTTCCAGACCAGCATCGCTACCTGCATCCGATCAAACTGTCGCAATGGGACACGGCGCCGTGGAGCCCTGCGTCGCCCTCACCTCGATAACTCCTACCACGGCACTCCGAGCGACCGCCGGGCGAACGCCGCGACGGCCGGCCGCGCGGTGAACGAGTCGAACGTCTCGCCCATCGATCACTTGAAAGACGGCCATCGCAACGCCAGGCAGCCCCGGCCGTGAAACACACGGTAAGCGTAAAGCCTGCCGATCAGCAGCACGGGCATGATCACCCCCACAGCGGTCATGTCGATGAGCACCGCCATCAGGATGAAGAAAACTGCTATGGTCGGGTGATACCGTGTCATTGGCAGGCGGCTACGGTAGGCTCACGACGATTGACGACACGGCGAGTGACAGCCATGAACATGACGATCATACCCGGCTGCCTCGCCGCGCTCGGCGCGCCGCCCGACGGAGGCATGCCCGGGCTCTTGTCGCTGACCACGCTCGGGCGGTTCGAACTCCTGCAGACGCCGGATCTTTGGGGGCCGGATCCCGCCGACAACTCGTATTGGCTCGCGGCCGACGGCGGCCCGGCGCCGCTGCCCGCGGGCAGCGGCCGGTTGCTCACCGCGATCGAGGACGTGGTCGCCGGTGCCGAGCGGCTCGTGGACATTGCGTCGCTCGAGCCTTTCGCATCCGGCGGATTCGCGGCAGCGATCCGCCGCGGGCTCGCGCGGGCCGCCCGCCGCGGCAATCCGCTCACGGTGCGCGTCCTCTACGGCCGCCATCGGTTCGTGACGCAGACAGATGCCGACTTCGAGGCGTCGATCCGCGACCTCGCGGCAGATCTGCCTGCCGACAGTGCGGTTCGCCTCCACGCCTGCCGGATGGAAACGTCGAACGATCAGAAACGGCCCTCCTGGAACCACGCGAAGATCGTGGCGGCCGACGGTCGCGAGGCGATCGTCGGCGGCCACAACTTCTGGCATGCCGACTACCTCGGCTTCGCCCCGGTTCACGATCTCTCCGCCCGCGTCACGGGCGCCGCCGCCGGCGAGGCCATCGCCTTCCTCGACCGTCTCTGGGATTGGGTGGCCCGGCAGCTCGCGACGCCGTCCGACATCGGCAGCCTTCACGCGGTCCGTTGGGCGGCCGGCCGCATCGAGCCGTCCGGTCCGCCACCGCCGGTCGCGATTCCCCCCGCGCCGGCCGGATCGATCCCGGCTCTCGTGGTCGGCCGCCTCGGCACGGGCGTGCTGGCGGATCCGCGGGCGGCGAACGTGGGCGCGGCGGTCGCGGCGCTCGCCTTCCGCCAGGCGCGGTCGAGCATCCGCATCAGCCAGATGGACTTCGGCTTTCACTGGGACGGCGTCAACTTCTGGTCGGCCGACCTCGTGTCGGCCCTCGCCGACATCCTCACTGATCCCGCCCGCGCGATGGACGTGCAGATGGTGCTCAGCGAGCCCGGGGCCAAGACCGCCGCGGGGGGGCCCTACTCGTTCGGCACGACGCTTCCCGACATCGTCGCCGAGATGCGTCGCGCGATTGGCGACCGGCCCGTGACCGGCCGACTGCGGCTGGCGCCGCTGCGGTTCTCGGCCACCGGCGACCGGTGGATACACGACGGGCGGGAGCTGAAGATCATCAACCACGCGAAGTTCTGGATGGTGGACGACCGGGCATTTCACGTCGGCTCTGACAATCTCTATCCCCACAACCTCCAGGAGTTCGGCTACGTGGTCGAGTCGCCGGCGCTTGCCCGCGAGGCGCTCGCGTCTTACTGGGAGCCTCTCTGGACGTTCTCCAGCCGCGTGGCCGTCGACGCCACCGCTTGAGCCGCCACGAGGGAGGCGAGGAAGTCCGGCATGTGGGACTGCCGGGGGGGAGGTCACCCTTCTGCCTCGTCACGACATGCCCGAAGGCTTCGAGGAGCCTGGCCAACTCCGGCCCGGAGATGCCCCGGGGCAGCCGCGGGCTCATGGGGCGAGAATCTCGTCACGCACGATGTGGAGACGAATCACCTTGGGGGGCTTTCCCTTCGTCGAAGTGACACTCCGCCGCGGATCGCTCATTTGTCCGCAGTTCCTCGAGCGTGCCAGCCTCGGTAAAGATCGACTCCGCGACAGCCCGGGCGGTGAAGCCACCTTCAGGAGACTCGTCCACCACAAAAACGACCTCGATCATTTGGCACGGTAGCCGGAAGACCACTGGTGCGGCGGCACCTTCGTCTCCATGCCTCTTGATCCGCACCGCAAGTCGGGGCGACCCCGGCCGTGCGTTCCCTGACGAGGCAGCACATTCGCGAAACGCCCGAGAAATCCGCCGGTCTCTGCCCGTTCCCCTTCCCGTTCCAGATCTGGTTCGACGGGGATGCGGTGCGGGCGCGATCGGGGTCTCGGCGTAAACGCGGAGGCGGCTGACGGGGGCCGGCCTCACGCCCGCCCCCCTGCTCCACCCCGGAGGCAATTCAATCGCCTCCGAGGTTTTTAACAATGTTTCGTTTCAACAATGATGCCGGCAGCGCCGGCGGTTTTTCGTTTGACGATTCCCAACCCTCCCCCTCCTCCAACCGCGGCCGCACCCGCAGTGACGACTTTGGCCTACCCGGCCGGCCGGAACTGCTCGAACTCGCCCGCACCTACCTCGAGACG
>JBIIIP010000120.1:0-8602 GCA_044234625.1 Pirellulales bacterium
GCGGAGAAGAGCGCTCGCGGCTCGACCCGCTCTGGGAGCGACTGCAGGGGGAGCAGGTGGGTCGAGAGATCCAGCGTTGCGGGGGGCTTTTTCGGCGGGCGACGCGGCATGTCAGTGCGCGGCGCCGCCGGCGCTGCCCTGGAGCACGTCCACCGGCAGGGGCACGCCCTTGATGATGCCGTCGACCACGATGCTCTCGCGGACAACGCCCTGGAAGCGGCAGACGATCATCGCCTTGGGCCGCACGCGCACCCGCTCGACGGCGATCACGAGGCGATCGCCGGGCACCACCGGCTCGCGGAACCGCACTTCTTCCATGCCGCCGAAGCCCACCACGGCCGCATCGAGGAGATTGTGCTTCTGTGTGTAATAGCTGGAGAGCTGCGCCGCCGCCTCGCACATCATCACCCCGGGCATGAGGGGCATCTGGGGAAAGTGGCCGCGCACCCAGAATTCCTCGCGGGTGACGTCCTTGTAGCCGACGCACAGGGCCCGGACCTGGTCTTCGTGGACGATCGCCGTGAGTTGCTCCATTTCGAACCGCTGCTTGTTCCAGCGGCGGATCTCGTGGATGTCGGCGATGACGTTCGCGAGGTCGTATTCGCTTGGATGGATGATGTAGTCGCGCGGGGCCACTGCAGTCACTCCGTCAGGCTCGGGCAGGTCAGGTGCGGATATGCTTGCGCTTCGCCTTGCGGGCCTTGCTGTTGGCGGGGCGGGAGCCGTGGTTGGCTTTCTTCAGACCGCGGTGCGGCTTGGCCATGAAACACTCCTGTCATCGAGAGGCGGGCAGACGTTGGGAGAAAAGTTCTACCATGCGCGGCCGGCCGGTTCCATGCCGGGCCGGTCTGCTGCGGGTTCGCGCAATCAGTGTCGCCGCGGGGCGGCTGCCATCTGCGATGCCCGCTCGTGGGCGATGGCATCGCGAACCGCGGTGCGGAGGATGTCGATGAAACTCGCGAGCAGAAACCCCACCAGCGCCCCGATCACGGCCGACGATGTGCCGCCGATCACCGCACCGGGAATCGAACTGCTCGTCAGCCAGAGCAGCGCCATCGTGCCGATCGATCCGCCGAGGACCGCGCCGATGCCGCATGAAACCGGCACCAGCCACCCGAGCGATTCGCGTCGCTCCAGCCGCGAGGGGGCGAGCACGGGCAGCGGAAGGCCGCCCACCGGCCGATCGCCCTCCACCGGGCGACGGCCGCCAAGGTCGCGGTCCGTGGCGTCGCGGAGCGCGGTGCCCAGGGCATTGCCCGCAACGTGCATCGCGATGCTGGCCACGAGCACCACGACCGCCATCCAGCCGGCGAGCCCAAGCCAGCCGATGGCGACGCACGCCACCGCCAGCACTACCGCGAGCCATGAGTAGGTCGTCAGCCGCATGTGACACTCCCATCTCATTGTAGCCGGCTTTCAGAACTCGGCCGTCACGGCCTCCTCGCCGTAAATGGGGAGGAGCCGGTAGTACACCTCGAGCGTGAGGACGGCCAGCGCGGTATGGGCCAGCCGGCCGCCGGGCGCCGTGTCAGGGTCGGCGAAGAACCAACTGCCGGCCTCGTGACCGAACCGTGCCTGCTGGGCCACGGTCTGGTCGCGGTTCTTCGCGTTCCACCGGGGCCAGACCGGATGGTTCATCTGGAGCAAGGTCTGCGCGAGGTAGAAATTCTGGTAGATAGCCATCGGTTGCGGGCCCGCCTTGGCGAGGGTGGTGACGCCGCGGTGGAGCCGTTCATCGTCGCGCTTCCAGCCGGTGTATAGCCGGCACAGCAGCCCGATCGCCGACGTGCAGGGCTTGGCGTCAGGGCTCCGGTAGCCGTAGGCGGAGCCGTTGGCGGCCTGCACGCTCTCGAGAAACCGCCGCACGCCGTCGATCGTGGGCGACGGGGTTTCGACGCCGGCCAGCGCGGCGCTCTTGAGCGCGGCCACCTGCCAAGCGGTGACCGTGATGTCGCCCGCCTGGCCGGGAAGGTAGCGCCAGCCGCCGCCGTGCTGGTCCTGGGCCGTCGCGATGAAGCGGATGGCCTCGCGGAGCGGCTCGAGGAGCATGGCGTCCTGTGTCATGCCGTAGGCCTCGGCCAGCGCGAGCGTCGTCACGCCATGGCCATACATCGTGCCCTCGCAGAAGTCGCCCCCGCGAGGCGTGGGCTGCATCCGGCTGATCAGGTAATAGAGCCCCCGCGACACCGTCTGCTGATACGGCCCGTCGAGCTGCGTGTTGCCCGCGCCGAGAAACGGTAGCAGGGCGATGGCCGTGCTGGCGGTGGAGCTGTGGATCGTGCCGCGGTCTCGGCAGGCTCCGTCGCAGCGGCAGCCCGACAGATCGAACTGCCACGAGCCATCGCCGGCCTGATGGGCGGCCAGCCAGGCGAGGCCGCGCTCCACGGCCATCTCACTCGCGGCGGTGGCGCCCCGCGACCGCGCGGTGCCGCTGCGACCGCGGCCGCGGCGGGCTTCGAGGATCACGGCCGTGACAGGGCTGCCAGCGGGGCGCGATGTGGAACCGCCGGCCGGCTGTGCGGGCCGCGGTGCCGTCGCCACGGGGACGAACAGGCTGCGGTCCACGGCATCGATTACAGGCGGCGTCGGCTCCAGTTCGAGCACCGGTGCGGCGGGCGGTTCGATCGGGGCGGGGGCGGCGACAACGGTGGCCGTGGCATCGGGAACCGCCACCGGTTCGGCGGGGAACGGCGCGGCAACGGCCACCGCGGCATCGAGTTCGGCGTGCATCGCATCGCCCTCGGCGAGCGGCTTCTCGGAGGCGAACGAGATCAGTGTGGGCCGTGGCCGCGGCCGATCAACGCCACGGAGAGCGAGCACCGCGAGGGCGATCGCGAGCAGGAGGTGAACGACGAGGCTCGTGTATCCCGACCGCACAGCCGGGCTGCGCAGCACGCGGTCGATCCATGGCGATACATGCTGGTCGGTGGCCATCGACGGCGGCTCGCGCAACTTTTCCGATTGCATCGACCGTGCGGATTGGCTCGCCCGGGGGGGGCGCCTGCGGCCTGCGCAGACGGCGATCCGCATGGTTTCGTTGCGGACATCATCGACCCGGAGAGCACCGAAATGCCAGCCGTGGGGCCAGCCCCCCTACTCCCAGCCCTACTCCTTGAATTCCTCTTCCACGCTCGCCGAGCCGTAGAGCGGAAGGTGGCGGTAGTAGACCTCGAGGATCATGGTCGCCATGGAGGTGACATACAGGCGACCGCCATATTCGGCGGAATGGGGAAGGCCGCCGTTGTAGCCCTCGAACCAACTGCCCGCCTCGTGGCCCTGCTTCGACTGGGCATTGATCAATCCATCCCGCATCTTGGCGTTCCACTCCGTCCACACGTCTCCCTCCATGTGGTGCATGATCTGGGTGGCGTAATAGTCGTAATAGATGTCACTCGTCGGGCCGCGCTTGGCCATCCTGGCCACGCCCCGTTCCAGGGCGGGATTGTCTTTCTTCCAGCCCATGTACATCCGGCACAACAGGCCGACGGCAGTGGTGGGGAACTGATTACCAGGTCCCTCGTAGCCGTAGGCCGAACCGGAATCAGTCTGCACGCTGTCGAGGAAGTCGGCGGCCTTCTTGATCGTGAGGGGATTCACCTGCAGATAGGCCATGTGGCCGCTCTTGAGGGCCATGAGCTGCCAGCCCACGGCCGACGTGTCGCCCGGCTGCCTGGGATAATACCGCCATCCGCCGCCCACCGGGTCTTGGGCTGCCATGATGTAATTGAGCGCCGCCTGCGCCGGGAGCTTGAGCCGTTGGTCCTGCGACATCGCGTAGGCTTCCGACAGCACGATCCCGGCCAGACCCTGCACGTAGAGCCCGTGACTGGGCTCCAAGAAGGCCTTGCCGCCGTTGGCGGCGGCCAAGTTGGCCAGGTAAGTGATGCCGGCCTCGATCTGCTTTTTGTAGGGGCCTTCCTTGTGGCTGTAGCCGCGGCCGAGCATGGGCAGCAGGGCCATGGCGGTCGCGCCGGCGTTGTCGCGATACTTTCCCGGGTGGGAACACTGGCCGTTGCAGCTCGGCGTCTTGTCATGGGCGAACGTCCAGCTGCCATCCGGCAGCTGATGGTTGAAGATCCACTTAATCGAGGCATCGACCGCAGCCTCGCTGGCACCGCTTCCGCCGCCTCCTTTCACGAGCGCTTCGCGTCCCTTGCCGCGGCCGCCGAATCCACCCCCCACACCGCCTTTGCCTCCCCCCGAGGCCTTGACGGAAGTGAGCAGTTCGCTGGCCATGGCCGTTTCCGAACTGAATTCGGTGAACTCGACGGGCACCTGTGTCACGTCGGCCGTTTCCGCGGCGACTTGCACCTGGGGGACGACCGTCACTTCAGGAACCTCGGGGGCATCTCCGGCGTCGCTGGCCATCTCCTCCGGTTCTTCGTTGGAGAGTTCCTCCTCGGCCATGTCCTCCAGTTCCTCGACTTCCTCCGACGGCGTGGAGGTGATGACTCGTAAAGGCTCTTTCTTGGGCGGCTCGGAGACGATGAGGGCCATCACGAGGAGCACGACGATGTGCAGCAACATGCTGACGAGCCATGCCGGTGCCGTTTTCAGAAGTCGGGCCGACTCGCGCGATTCCTCGTCCTCGGGATCCTGGTCATCTGCGGGGGGCGGAGTCGCAGGCTTCGCCGGTTTCCCCTTCGCGTCGCGGGCCTGTGGCTGCGCTGGGGGGGCCGTTTTCGGCAGAGGTTTCTTCTCGGCTTCCGCTTGGATTTTGCTTGACATGGTGCGTCAGATCCCCGCCGAGGATTCGTTCATCCCACCTTGAAAAGAATATCACCCGGTTCAGGCCAAGCCAACGGGGCCACTGGCGGCAGGCAGGGTCGGCGGGTACATTTTCCCGTTTCTCCCCCTGGACTGGTCGCGGGAATAAAAGATGGCAAAAGGCAAGAAAAAACTGGAGGTCGTCCAGCTCGTGTGCGAGGAGACCGGCGACCAGAACTACACCCTGCGGCGGAAGACCGGCGGCGAAAAGCTGAAGGTCAAAAAGTATTCGCCGCGGCTGCGGAAGCACACGCTGCACGTCGAGAAGCGGAAGTAGCCCCCTCGGCCGCCGCGCGGATGCGGTCCTCCAAGTCGGCTCCCCCCGCCAGCATGTCGATGGCGATCTCCAGGGCCACGAGGGGCATCCCCTGCAGTTCGTCGCGGCGGATCTTGACCAGATCCTTGAGGGTGGTGACGAGCATGCCCGCGCCCAAGCCGCGGGCCCAGGCCGCGAGGCCGGCGAGTTCGTCGGAGGTGTAGTGGTGGTGGTCGGGGAAGGCGCGGAGCCCGACGGGCTCGGCCTGCAGCCGGCGGAGCGACCCACCGAAGGCCGCCGGGTTGCCGATGCCGGCGAAGGCGGCGATGGGCGTGGCCCGCAGCCGATCGAGCGGCTGTGTTTGCCCGCCGGCCGTTCGCACCCCGACGGCGCGGTGCATGGCCTCCGCCCACACGGCGGGCAGGCGGCCGGAACAGCACCGCGCGAGAGCCGCGCGGATCTCCGCGCGGCGGTTCTCGTCGACGAGCGCCGCGCGGGTGAGCACGACCGCATCCGCGCGGGCCAGCGCGGCCAGCGGTTCGCGGAGCAGGCCGCGGGGAAACAGGTGGCCACAGCCGAAGGGATCGGTGGCGTCGATGGCCACGATGTCGAGGTCGCGGGCCAGCCGGCGGTGCTGGAAGCCATCGTCGAGCACCACGGCTGAGGCTCCCCCGGCCAGGGCGGCGCGGGCTGCCGCCACGCGGTCGGGGTTCGCGATGTGCGGCACGTGCGGAAGCAGAAGGTTCAGTTCGGCGGCTTCGTCGCTCCGCGCGCCCCGCCGCGCCCCATATCCGCGGCTGACGATGGCCGGCGCGAAACCGGCGGTGGTGAGCACGCGGGCCGTCCAGGCGACGAGGGGCGTCTTGCCGGTGCCGCCCAGCGTGAGGTTGCCGATCGAGATCACCGGCAGTGGCACGTGGTGGACCGCCGCCAGGCCGCGGTCATACGCGGCATTCCGCAGACGCATGGCGGTGGCGTAGGGCACCGCGGCTGCAGCCAATGCCCCCCGGACGACCGCCGCGAGCGGGCCACGCTCCGAGCCGTCGACCAGCCGTCGGAATGAAGCCGCGTCGGGAAGCACCGGGGCGACACCTTGGCTCGAGGGAAGCGGCCGCAGGCACACATGGCTGGCCGCTGCCGACCGCCGAAACATAGCAGACGGGAAAAAACCGTGGCTCTGGCACGACGGGCGCCATGCCGCCGGCCGATATACTTTCTCATGCCAGGCACGTCGCCCTTCTGCACGCCTTCCCGCGGGTGGCATGCCCTGGCCGCGGAGGGCGTGCATGGCAACGGTGTCGGGCGATTCTTCGCGTTCGCTGGCGGTCGGTGGCTGGGCTGCCGACGCCGAGCACGATTCGAAGTCGGAACGCTATCTCGCCCGGCGGCTGGCGGCCGCGGGCAATGACTTCAAGGGCGTGGCCCTGATCACCTTCCTGCTGGCCGCGGCAGTGGGCACGCTGGCCTGGTTCGGGGCGGGCGCCGCGGTGGAGCATTGGTGCGTGCCCGGTGGGCTGCCGCGGTGGGCACGCTGGGCATGGCTGGCGACATGGCTGGTCACCCTCGCCGCGGCGGTTGCCCGGTGGATCGTGCCCCTCGTCCGCTACCGCGTGAACATGGTCTATGCCGCGCGCGTCATCGAGCGGGAACACCCCGAGTTGCACAACGACATCGTGAATGCGGTGCTCGTCAAGGCGCACCCTGATGAAAGCGCGCCGCTCGTCGTGCGGTCGCTCGAGCGACGCGCCGCCAAGAGCCTGGCCGCGGTGCCCGCGGAGGGAGTGATCGACCGCGGCCCGGCGGTCCGGCTGGCGGCGGTGCTCGCGGTGCTCGTGGCGGTGGCGTGTCTCTACCAGGTTTTCGGCCCCAAGAGCCTGGTCAAGAGCCTCGCTCGTCTCGTGGCCCCGTGGTCGGCCATCGTGGCGCCCTCCCGCGTGCAGATGTCGCCGCCACGATTGCACTGGCGCATGCCCGGCGACGAACGGGCGACCGAGGGCGATTCCCTCGACGGGCAGCGGCTGCCGTTCGACGGCACAACGGCGACGCTCGTGCGCGGCCGCCAGCTCGTGGTCGCCGCCGACATCCGCGGCCTGCGCCGCGAGGAGCGGCCGGTGCTCCAGATCATGCCCATGCGCGACGACGGCTCGATGGATCCGGCGGCTGCTGCATGGGAGGCCGGGATGGAGCGTCGGGGTCCTGCGGCCGGGGCCGGCGACACGTTCATCGCCGTGCTTCCCGACGCTGGCCGCGGCATCGACCACGGGCTGGAGTTCGTCCTCGCCGCGGGAGATGCCCGCAGTGACCCGGTGCGGATCGCCGTCGTCGATTCACCGTCGCTCTTGGTGCGTGAGATTCGCTACGACTACCCCCCGTATACGGGGCTCGCGCCGGAGACCGTGGCCTGGCAGGGCGACGTGCGGGCCGTCGAAGGCACGCGGGTGACCGTGGTCGCGGAAAGCAACCGGCCGCTGGAGTCGGCATGGATCGAGTTCGACGGCGCGGGCCGGCGCGACCGCAACATGAAGATCGGGGCGAGCGACCTCGCCCGGGCGACCGGATCCTTCGAGCTCCACATGAGCGCGGATCGTTCCCGGCCGGAGCACGGGGCGTATCGGCTGATGTTCCGCCCGCGGTCGGCCGACGGCGCCAAGCAGGCCACGCTCGGCGAGCCGATGGATCACCGCATCGAGGTGGTGGCCGATCTGTCGCCTGAAGTGTCGATCGATGATCCGCGCGAGTCGCCGCTGCGAGTGCCTGCCGCGGCGCCGGTGGCCGTGCTGGTGCGGGCCGCCGACCCCGACTTCGGCCTGACCCGCGTCGGCTTGGAGATGCGTTTTCAAAACGGCAAGCCGCTCCCTGGTGTGGTTCTGCTCGAAAAGCAGACAGCCGGCAGTTTCAAGGGGATGGCGCGGTTCGTGCCGGCGCGGCTCGGCGTTGGAGCAGGCGCGGTGATCGAATACCGCGCCGTGGCTGCCGACACGCGTCCGCAGCAGCCGAACGTGGCGTATTCGCCGTGGCAGGTGCTGGTGGTCGATCCCTCCGCGCTGCCGCAACGCGAACAACCGCCGGCTGGGGGCAAGCGTGACGAAGAACGGCAGGATGACAAGCCTCCACGATCCGGGCAAGGAGAGCGGGAAGCCGGAGAAGAGCGGGGTCAGCAGGATGATCAGGGCGCGGGCGACGATTCTTCGTCGCGCGATGCGGCCGCGGGCGATCGCAAAGAAGGAGGAGGGCAGGGGGCTGCCGACGACCGGCCGCAGAAGGGAGGTTCGCGGAACGAGAAGGGCGCGAATGAGCCACAGGGAAAAGACGAGCCGGGCGAGCAGAGTGGCGCGAGCGATGGCGGCCAGGGAGGCCAGCAGCAGGGCAAGGAGGCCGGTGATTCCGGCGCGGCGGGGCAGGGAGCCAACCAGCCGAGCGGCAGCGGCAAGCAGCGTGAGGGTCAAAGCGGTGGTGAGCAGCAGGGCGGGGCTGACCAGTCGCGCGGCAGCGATTCGCGTCCCTCTGGAGATGGCCGACAAGACGGGCAGGGCCGCGGCCAGGGCGAGAGCGGTGAAGGAGGCCAGCAGCAAGGCGAGG
>JBIIIP010000129.1:0-6852 GCA_044234625.1 Pirellulales bacterium
GGCGAGGGGCGGCAGGGGCAGGCACGCAATCAGCCGGGTGAAGGGAATCGCGGCGGAAAAGGCAGCGAGTCAGGGGAGAAGGGCGGGGCCGCGAAGCCGCGCGACACCGTGGCTGCGGACGGCACCAACGACGGCGAGGCGATGGAGCGGATTCTGGAGCACCGTCAGCAACAGCAAGGAAGCGACAAGGAAGGGTCTGGGAAGCGGCAGAACAGCCCCGAGTGCGCTGATGCCGATGGGAAGCCGTGCGGTCAGGAAGGTTGCTCGTCGTGCGGCGGTGGAGGCAAGCAGGGTGGCTCGTCTTCCGATGGGGGTAAGTCTGGCCAGGATTCGAGCGCCAGCGGACGTCAGTCGGGTGGACAGCAGTCTGGTGGACAGCAGTCTGGTGGTGAGCAGTCTGGCGGTGAGCAGTCTGGCGGTCAGCAGTCTGGCGGTCAGCAGTCTGGCGGTCAGCAGTCTGGCGGTCAGCAGTCTGGTGGTGAGCAGTCTGGTGGTGAGCAGTCTGGTGGTGAGCAGTCTGGTGGTGAGCAGTCTGGTGGTGAGCAGTCTGGCGGTGAGCAGTCTGGCGGTGAGCAGTCTGGCGGTGAGCAGTCTGGCGGTCAGCAGTCTGGCGGTCAGCAGTCTGGTGGTGAGCAGTCTGGTGGTGAGCAGTCTGGTGGTCAGCAGTCAGGTGGTCAGCAGTCAGGTGGTCAGCAGTCAGGTGGTCAGCAGTCAGGTGGTGAGCAGTCAGGCGGTGAGAAGTCAGGCGGTGAGAAGTCAGGCGGTGAGAAGTCAGGTCGCGGGGCAGGCGGCGAGGAACAGGGACGGGAAGGAGAAGATGCTGGAGAGGCAGATCAGCAGCGGAGCGGACCGGCGCAACGCGCCGGCGGTGATGCGGCAGGAAACGCCGCCGAGAAGAGCGCGGGCCAAGCCGAACAGGCCGGAAAAACACCGGGCCATGCCGCGGGGGGCAATGAGCCCGGAGGCCAGCCGGGCCCGCCGCAGCCGGGGCGCCCGTCCGATCAGGTGAGCCCCACGGGCCGCGGCGGCTCGTCGAACGGCGAGAGCCAAGCGGCAGACTCCGACGACGGCAGCCAGGATCCGCCTCCCTCGAAGGAGACGGAGTGGGTGGAGCAGGATGTCGCCCGCGCCCGGAACGCGGCCGACCTGGCGATCGAGCATCTGCGGGAATCGGTCGCGGAGGGCCGGACCGAGGTGCTCGAGCAGCTCGGCTGGACGGCCGACCAGGCCCGCGACTTCCTGGCGCGATGGGATGCGATGCGGCGCATGGCCGAAAGTGATGATCCGCGGCAGCGGGGCGAATTCGAGCGGGCGATCCGCAGCCTCGGCCTGCGTCCCGACGGCGTGCGGTCGTCACGCGACGTGCCGGCCGACGTGCGGGGCGGCCAGACGGAAGGGCGCCGCGGCCGTCCGCCCAGCGAGTATCGTGACCAGGTGAAAGCCTACCTGCAGGGCGCGGCCACGGAATGACTCGCATCACGACCGGCATGTTTCGCGGGCCGCGGTATCTCGTGGCCTTCGGCCCCAAGCGCGTGCCGCATTGCTTTACCGACGTGCTCATCCTCGGCGGCGGCCTGGCTGGCCTGCGGGCGGCGTTGGCGGTCGATCCGCGGCTGTCGGTCACGGTGGTCACGAAAGACGACCTGCAGAGCTCGTCGAGCCAGTGGGCTCAAGGCGGGATCGCCGGTGTCGTCGACCCCGAGGATCGGTTCGACAACCACGTGGCCGACACGCTCACCGCCGGCGGCGGACTGTGCCACGAGGATGTCGTCGATGCGGTGGTCCGCGAGGCCCCGATGCGGATCAACGAGCTGATCGCCTGGGGCACGCGGTTCGATGCCCACAACGGCACGCTGGAACTCGGTCGCGAAGGCGGCCACAGCCACCATCGCATCGTCCATGCGCTCGGCGACGCGACCGGCCGCGAGGTGATGCGGGCCGTCATCGGGGAGGCGCGGAAGCTGGAAAACCTGGAGGTGTGGGCGGAGACGTTCACGATCGATCTGGTGGCGCACGAAGGCGCCTGCCGCGGCGCACTGGTGTGGAATCCGGCCCATGGCAAGACGCTCGTGTGGGCCAAGCGCACGATTCTCGCCACCGGTGGCGCGGGGCAGTTGTACCGCGAATCCACGAACCCGCCGGGCGCCAGTGGCGACGGCATGGCGCTGGCCTGGCGGGCCGGCGCCGAGCTTCGCGACATGGAATTCATGCAGTTCCACCCCACGGTGCTCTACATCGCCGGCGGGGCGCGGAGCCTGATCACGGAGGCCGTGCGCGGCGCGGGCGCCCACCTCGTCGACCGCGATGGCCGACGCTTCATGCCCGACTTCGATCCCCGGGCAGAGCTCGCGCCGCGCGATATCGTGTCGAGAGCGATCACCGAGGTGATGCATCGCACGCACCATGCCAACGTGTACCTCGATCTCTCCCACCTCGATGCGGCGGTGGTGCGGCGCCGGTTTCCGGGCATGGCCGAAATCTGTGCGAAGTTCGGCCTCGACCTGGCCCGCGACCGGATTCCCGTGCGGCCGGGGGCCCATTACATGATTGGCGGCGTGACCGTTGACGACCGTGGCCGGACGAGTGTGCCCGGACTGTTCGCCGCGGGCGAGGTCACCTCCAGCGGCCTCCATGGCGCCAACCGACTTGCCAGCAACAGCCTCCTCGAAGGCCTGGTGTATGGTGCGCGGGCCGGAGAGACCGCGAGCGCGGAGGTGTTGGACGCGCGGGCAGCCGCGCCGGTGGAGGAGTTTCGCGTGCCGGCGATCGCCAACGGCCGGGGCGCCGGGGCGGTCGCGGGGTCGAGCCCAGACGGGCTCGATCTGGCCGACATCCGCAATTCGCTGCGGGCCCTGATGTGGCGGCAGGTGGGCGTGGAACGGTCCGGTGCGCAGCTGGCCGAGGCGCTCGACACGGTGGAGGGCTGGTGCCGTTACGTGCTGCCCCGCCAGTTCCCCGACCCGGGTGGCTGGCAGCTGCAGAACATGCTGGAGGTGGCACGGCTGATGATCCGCGGCGCGATCGAAAGGCAGGAGACGCGGGGCGTGCACTGCCGCAGCGACCATCCCGCTACCGACGACGCCCGGCGAATGCACATTGCCTGGCAGCGCGACCGCGACGAGCCGGTGCTCGAGCCCGTTCCCGCCACCGTGCCCTGACGGCCGCGGCAGATGGGGGCTTGCCGCTCCGCGGCGACCCGGAAAAAATATCTGCGACGGATCCGGCCCGCGCAGGTATCGTGCCGGGTCTCCCGCAAGGAACAGCACCGATGCACGACGCACGACCATCCTCGCCGCCGGCCATGATCGAGGCCGCGGGGCTGACCAAATATTACGGCCCCTTCATCGCCATCGAAGACATCTCCTTCCGCGTGCCGCGCGGGCAGATCGTGGCCTTCCTCGGGCCCAACGGTGCCGGCAAGAGCACGACGATGAAAATCCTCACCGGCTACCTCGCGCCGTCGGCGGGCTCGGCGCGGATCGCGGGGCACGACATGGCCACCGACCGGCTGGCGGCCGCACCACACCTTGGCTACCTCCCCGAGAACGGCCCGCTCTACCCCGACATGACGCCGCGGAGCCTGCTCGAGTTCTTCGCCGACGCCCGCGGGCTCACCGGCAGCCACCGCGAGGAGCGGATCGAGGCCGTGGTCGGGCAGTGCGAATTGGGCAGCGTGATCGGCAAGGCGATTGGCAAACTCTCGAAGGGGTACCGGCAGCGCGTCGGCATGGCGCAGGTGCTGCTCCACGAACCTGACGTGCTGATTCTTGATGAGCCGACCAGCGGCCTCGACCCGAACCAGATCCGCGAGGTTCGCGAGACCATCCGCCGGCTCGGCGAGCAGAAGACGATCCTGCTCTCGACCCACATCCTCCAGGAGGTGGAGGCCATGGCCGACCGCGTGATCCTCATCGCGGAAGGCAGGCTGCGGTTTGACGGCACGCCGGCCGAGCTGCGCCGCGAGGGCCGCAGCCTCGACGAACGCTTTCACGAACTCACTCGGAGCGGCGCGGCGTGACGCCGGCCGAAGGATTCTCACCCATGAAGTGGCACGTACTCGACGCGGTCTTCAAGCGGAACTTCGTCGCCTATTTCTCCAACCCCACGGGCTACGTCTTCATCTGCGTGTTCGTGCTGCTGGGGTCGCTGGCTGCCTTCTGGCCGCCGGAGTTCTTCAATTCCAATCTCGCCAACCTCGACCAGCTCAACCGCTACCTGCCCTACATCCTTCTCGTCTTCGTGCCCGCGATCACGATGAGCGTGTGGGCCGAGGAGCGGCGGCAGGGCACGGACGAACTGCTGCTCACCATCCCGGCCAGTGACTGGGAGGTGGTGTTCGGAAAGTATCTCGCCGCCGTCGGCATCTACACGGTCGCGCTGCTGTTTTCCTGCGTCTGTAACCTGATCATCCTGCTCCGCTGGGGCACGCCCGATGGCGGGCTGTTTCTTGCCAATTATCTCGGCTACTGGTTCACCGGCGTGGCCATGCTGGCGACCGGCACGGTGGCCAGCTTCCTCACGAGCAACCTCACCGTGGCCTTCATCCTCGGGCTGCTCCTCAACGCGCCCCTCGTGGTGGCTGACCAGGCGAGCGCCGTCATGGGGCCGGCGGCCGCGGCCCGGGTCCGCGGCTGGAGCCTGGCGGAGCACTTCTCCGACTTCGGCCGTGGGGTCGTGAGCCTGTCGTCGATCGCCTATTTCCTCGGCATCGCCGCGGTGTGCCTGTATGTCGCGATGGTACTTATCGGCCGGCGGCATTGGACGAGCCGCCGCGACGGCGGCCAGCTCGGGGTGCATTACGTGGTCCGCACGCTGGGGCTGGTAGCCGCGGCGGTGGGGGCCGTGCTCCTGCTGCGGGGCATCGACGTGCGGGCCGATCTTTCGGAGGAGCGGATCAGCTCGCTGGCGCGCGACACGCGGAGGCTGCTCGGCGAGATCGACACGCCGCGGCCGATCGATATCAAGGCCTACGTCAGCCCGACCGTGCCCGAGGACTATGCCCAGACGCGGCTCACGCTCCTCAACATGCTGCGGCAGTTCCAGCGGCTCGGCCGGGGGAAGGTGAATGTGGAGGTCGTCGACACTGAGCCGAAGACGGAGGCCGCGGCGCTGGCCAGGCAGCAGTTCGGTATCGAGCCGGTGACCGTGCTCTCGCGAGTTCGCGGCACCTATCGCGAGGAGGAGATCTTCCTCGGCTGCGCCGTGCAGTGCGGCCTGGAGAAGGTCGTCGTGCCCTTCTTCGACAAGGGCACCCCGGTGGAATACGAGCTCATCCGCTCGATCAGCACGGCGGCGCAGCAGAAGCGGAAGCGGCTCGGCGTGCTCACCACCGACGCCGACCTGTTCGGTGGCTTCGACCTGATGAGCGGCCAGCAGCGGCCGCGTCAGGCGATCGTCGAGGAGTTGGAGAAGCAGTACGACGTCGTCCAGGTCGATGCCTCGGCGCCGATCACCGAGACGTATGACGTGCTCCTGGCGGTGCAGCCCTCGTCGCTCGGGCCCGAGCAGATGCAGCATTTCGTGGCCGCCGTGCATGCCGGCCAGCCGACGGCGATCTTCGAGGACCCGCTGCCGGTGTTGATGATGGGCGTGCCCGGCACGTCACAGCCGCGGCGCAGCCCGATGGGTCCGATGGCGATGTTCGGAGGCGGCGGCGAGCAGCCGAAGGGCGATTTGAACCTGCTCTGGCAGGCGCTGGGCGTGAAGCTCGCGGCAACCACGCGGCCGGCAATGGGCCGGATGGGGGCCGACCCGCTCGTCGTCTGGCAGGACTACAACCCGCACCCGAAGCTGGAGCTTCCCGGGGAGTTCGTGTTCGTCGATGCGAAGCTCACCGACACCGCCGGCAAGCGAGCCGCCGGCTTCAACGCCACCAGCGCCATCACCGCCGGCCTGCAGGAAGTGCTGTTCCCCTTCCCGGGAGCGCTCTCCAGGGACGAGTCAGCGAGCGTGGAATGGACGCCACTGGCCCAAACCGGCACACGGTCGGGGACGATCGAGGTGGAGCAGGTGATGAGCAACCGCGGCGACATGCGGTCGCTCCGCAACTTCGAGCGGCCGGGTGACCAGGCGATGGTGCTGGCCGTGGCCGTCGAGCGGGAGCCACCGGCGGCCCCACAAGGGGACGCGGCGGGCGACGCACAGCAGCAGGCTGCGCCGGCGGCGAAGCCGATCCGCGCCGTCGTCGTGGCCGACATCGACCTCATGGAGGGGCGGATCTTCGGCCTCCGGAACCGCCCCGACGACGTGTTTGGGCTGAACTTCGACAACGTCACGTTCGTGCTCAACGTGCTCGACTCGCTGGCCGGCGACGAGCGGTTTCTCGACATCCGCAAGCGGAAGCCCAAGCACCGCACGCTGGAGCGGATCGAGGATGCCGTGGCCGAGAGCCGTGAGCAGGCCGATGAACAGCGGGCCGCCTTCAACGCCGAGTTCGAGAAAGCGGAGCGCGACGCCAGCGACGCGATGCAGAGCGAGATCGGCGAGTTCGAGAGAAAGATCAAGGAGATGGAGGCCCAGGGCGACGCCCACCCACAGGCTGCCATGCAGGCCATCCAGCAGTTGGCCAGCAAGCAGCGGCTCGCGCAGCGGCGGCTCGACACGAAAATCGAGCAGATGAAGCGGACCCGCGACGCTGAGGTCGAGGCCGTCGAACGGCGGCTCGAGTCGACGATCCGCCGCGAGCAGGACCGGCAGAAGTGGCTGGCGGTGCTGCTGCCACCCATTCCGCCGCTGGTCGTGGCATTCATGGTTTTTTTCCGCCGCCGCGCCCAGGAGCGCGTGGGCGTGGCGAAGTCGCGGCTGCGGTAGTCGCCGCCGCCCGCCAGCACACCCCTGTTTCGGAGCCCTTTC
>JBIIIP010000074.1:0-15460 GCA_044234625.1 Pirellulales bacterium
TCTTGAAATCGCGAGGGGACGCTCGTCTCCAGTTGCTCCCGCGCGGCGAGCACGTCCTCGCGACGGATTTCGTGATCGGTCGTGTCGATCAGTGGTTGTACCGCGACGACATACTGGCCGGCCTGGATGCCGCAGGCGCGGTATGCGCCGCTGGAGTCCGTTTTTCCGCTGGCTCCGACGCCCGCATGATCGTCGATGAACAACACCACGACCCCTTCCACCGGTTCGCCCGTGACGGATGTCACCTGCCCGTGCACCGATCCCCATCTGCTTCCACCCGCGGGCCACAGCAGCCAGGAGAAAGTATGCCAGAGGGCGAAGAGCAAGACGGCCACGATGGGAGTCGTCAGCGTTACCGTAGCGACGGGAGCAGCCTCCGCCTTTCCCGCCACCAGGCGTCGCAAGGTATCGCAGACTTCGGCCACAATCAGGGGGTAGCGCATGAGCTCTCCTATTCCGCCGAGATCGACTGTCCGTCGTTTGCCGTTGCCAGCCGGCGAAATGTCTCCATTTCAATGGTCTCCTCGAGGGGGCGGACACTGGCGTCGGCAAACAGGGACATGGCGACGCCAGGGTGGGATGAATTGATGATCGTGTTGTTGTCTTCCGTCTTCTGGCTGGCATTGGGAGTCGAATACGGCGTGTTGATCTGAAAGCGGACGACGACGACCCCCGAGTGGTGGTAGTGAATGCTTCCATCGTCGGGAACCTGGTTCGCTGGCCGCGGCTTATCGGAAAATCCGCCCCAATCGTCCCGCGCGCCGCACCATGCGCCGAAATAGTTCGAGCCCCGCGGCTTGCCATCCACGAGTCCCGACTGCTCGGCCACGAGGATCGTGTTGGAAACACCGTCCGTCGCGTCGGCGATCCGCTTCGTCTGATGCGGAACAAGAAGGCCTGTGTTGCAGGTGTAGCCGTTGAAGGTGCGACGGCAAACCGCGCTCCCCCTTCCGCCTGGGTCGGGATAGGCGCCCGCTATGCCGGCGTAATCGGCATGGAAGGTTTGTTCCTCGTCCTCGTGCGGTTGCACGGGGTTGTGCGTGGCCCAAGGACTCGAACTATTGGAAGGACAGCGAAGCGACGAGACGAACAATCCTTGGAGTATGTTGTTCGGCGCCGACCACTTCACGCCGTAAAGGCCGGATCCGCTGAAGACATTCGACGTGCCGAACTCCAGTTGGGTGTACACACTTTCCAGTTCGATGAACGGAAAGATGGACAGTCGCCAATTGATCCCGGTCGTGTTCCAGAGTGGTTGCTTTCCCGAGCCGGATCCCATGGGAAACCGTTTTCGGGCATCGTGATAATTCAGCAGCGCCAGGCCCTGCTGACGAAGGTTGTTCGCACAAGCGACCCGCCTGCCAGCTTCACGCGCGCGCTGTACGGCCGGGAGCAACAGGCCGATCAGGGAGCCGATGATTGCAACAACGACCAAGAGTTCGACGAGTGTGAACGCCTTTCGTTCAGGGTGTTTCGCCACGTGGGCCAGCCGTGATTTCTGCTGAAGCTCGCCTGGTCCGTGAGAATCCAAAAAAGTCTTCGCCGTCACCCATGCAGAAACACCGGTGCGGCAGACGAGATCCGACGGATCTGCGAATCGCAGGGCGATCGTCGACCGCAGTTCATCGGCCGAAACAGGACCGTAAATCCGGCCGTCATGACGATAAAACCACATCTCATTCATGGTCGCTTCTCCTGTGTTTCCCAGCGCACGAGGGCAGGAGGCGCGGCCAGAATTTTTTACATTTCCGAGTATCCCCCCGAAAACACGTGTTGCTCCGAACGGCAGGGGCGATCGTCGGGGCGTTCTTCGCGGCCGCCGACCCGCGATCGGCATCCGGCGTGGCGAACGCGGAAAGACCGATCCGCGACACCCCGGCCCCAGTCGCGCCGGCCGAGCTGCCGTCCGCCGCTTGTGTGGGTGGGCGGCGAGGCCTATCGTGAACCCATGGATCCGATTTCGCCGCGGGTTCGCGCCGCGGGCACGATGCTTCGATGATCTCCATCATTATCCCCACGTACAACTGCGCCGCCTACGTGGGAGAGGCGATCCGCAGTTGCATCGGCCAGTCGCAACGCGAGGGATGGGAGGTGATCGTCGTCGACGATGGCTCGACGGACGACACGCCGCGGGTGCTCGCCCCGTTTTCATCCGACCCCCGGGTGCGGGTTCTTCGGCAGGACAACGCGGGCTCGGCCGCGGCCCGCAACCTCGGCATCGGGCACTCCAGCGGTGAGTTCATCGCCTTCCTGGACGCCGATGACTTCTACCACCCGCGGTCGATCGAACGGTTTCAGGCGGCGATCCCCCGTCTGCCGGCCACGGTGGGCTTCGCCTATTGCGACTACGCGCGGGTCGATCTCGGCGGCGCGTCGCCGCAGCCGGTGAAGGTGCGGGGTCCGTTGGAGCGGCCGCAGCTGTTCTGGCAGTATCTTCTGCCGCGGTGGTATCCCGTGCTCACGAGCACGATGCTCGCGCGGCGGGAGTCGCTCGTGGCGGCGGGGCTGTTCGATCCCGCGTTCACCGCGATCCAGGACTTGGAGCTCTTGACGCGGGTGATCCCCAGGTGGAACGTGGCGAAGATCGACTGGTGCTCGACCTTCCGACGGATGAGGCCGGGACAGGTCACCGAGAACAAGCCGCTCATCAAGGCCTTCCGGGAACGGTGCAATATGCAGTTTCTTGCCCGGCACCCGTTCAGCACCTTCTCGGGCGCCGATGACCCGGCCACCAACGCCCGCCTCGCGGAGCGGTTCGGCGACCTGTTCCTGGAGGGAGAGCGGCCGCTGCCGCGGTCGGCCGCGGCCTGTTACGAGATCGCCCGTTCGTTCGTGGCGACAGCCGCCGTCGAGGCGAAGATCAAAGCCCTCGCTGCGGCGGCCGCCGTGGAATGAGCGGAGAACCGCCGCCGCTGGCCGTGACACGGGTGGCCCGCCCCATGAAACTCTACGACTTCCCGAATTTCTCGGTGCACAACCCCTGGCAGTGCAGGACGATCGACACGGCGGCCCCGATTCCAGTGCTTCGGTCGCCCGCCTGGCAGCCGCCCGCCGATGCCGGCCTCATCCACGTGGGGTGGGAGCACTATTTTTTCAAGCCCTGCGGCACGGCGGCCGATGCCGAGGCGCGGGCCCACGAGGTCGTCGCGTCGCTGGCCGCATGCCGCCGCCGCGGCGTGCGGATTCTCTGGACGCTGCACAATCTCACGGCCCATTCCCAGCCTTGGAAACGGGCCGAGCAGATCGTGCGCGAGGGCCTCGCCGAACACGCCGCCGTCGTGTTCCTCATGTCAGAGAAACATCGGAATCTGTTTCCCTTCATCCCGGCCGCCAAGGTCGCGGTCGTGCCTCATTACGTCGATGAAAACCCCTTCCTCGCCGATCGCCGGGCGGCGCCCGCCCGCTTCGGCTTCTTCAAGTTCGGAGCCCCGCGCAACGAGCAGGCCGGGTCGCTGCTCGAGGCCATCCTCTCCTCGCCGCGGTTCGCCCGCCACGTGTCGGACGAACGGGTGTCTGCCGAACGCGTTGCCGCCGACGACGTGATCCTGCGGCGACGCTTCACCGCGGAGGAAGCGTTGCGATTCGCCGCCCGCTCGCACTTCAGCCTGTTCGTGCGCGAGCCCGTGCTCAACAGTGGCGTCATCAACTTCTACTGCGGCAGCCGGCTCGCCGTGTTCCACACGGCGGAGGCCGTGAAGCACATCGATCTCCCCCCCGGCATGGAGCGATTTGCGATGACCGCTCGGGATCTGCATGCTACCCATATCCTGGACACGCTCGCCTCGACCCCGCTCCCTGGAGACGAAATCGCCGGCTGGCTGGCCGAGCGGAGCGCGGCCAGCGTGTCGCGTCGGTGGTGGCAGGCGGCACTCACCGCATGAAGCGTCTCGTTCTCGGAATCTCGTCGGCCCCGGCCACCCGCGCATGACAGACACCGAACACTACTGGGCGAACCGTCGCGACGCCGCGTATCTCCAGGCCGTCCGCGGGGTCTGCGACACGATCGCCAGCCGCGCCGAGACGGTGCTCGACGTCGGCTCCAAGGGCACGCCGATCCTCGAATGGCGGCGCGCGGCCGCGCGGCGGCTGGTGTCGGTCGATCTGCGGCATCCCTACGTGGCCGAGGGGGTGGAATCGGTCACCCAGGACTTCCTGGCCTACCCGATCGAGGAGCCATTCGACCTGGTCACGTGCCTCCAGGTGTTGGAGCACGTGCCGGATGCGGAGGCGTTCGCCCGCAAGCTGCTTGCCGCCGGGAAGATCGTCGTCGTCTCCGTGCCCTACAAGTGGCCGCGGGGATTCTGCCGCAGCCACGTCCACGATCCCGTTGACGAACACACCATGCGGTCGTGGTTCGGCAGGCCCCCGACCTCGCAGTACGTCGTCCGTGAACCGACGGGGCTGGGTCGGCTGGTGCAGGTCTATCGAACCGCCGCCGCACCCGTGCCCGCGCCGATGCCGCGGGTCGTCGTTTCCACGAAACGGCCGGCGATCACCGTCGCCCACCGGGCCCGCCAGGTGACGGCGGCCTGGCCGCTGTTTACCCTGGTTCGCAACGAGGCGGCGATTGTGCCGCACTTCCTCCGCCACTACCGCGGCCTCGGCATCGATCACTTCTTCGTCTACGACGACCACTCGACCGACGATACGCCCGCCCTGCTCCGGGCGCAGCCCGACTGCACGGTGCTGACGTCGCCGCACCGCTTCGGTGACGTCTGCGGCATTGACGCGACCGGCGTGCCCAAGCGATTGTGCTCCGTGCTCCGCGAGACGCTTCCGGTGACGCTCGCGCCCCGGGGATGGGCCGTCGTCGTGGATGTCGACGAATTCATGATCCTGCCGCCGGGCATCGCCACGCTGCCGCAGATGTGCGGGGTGCTCGACGCCCGCGGGCAGTGCTACGCCACCGCGCCGATGGTCGATTTCTATCCGGAAACATTCGCCGCTGCCGAGGCGGCCCCGGGGGCCACGCCGTTCGATGTGTGCCCCTATTTCGACGTCGGTCCGCTCTACGAGTGGGACGGATCGGGAATCCTGCCGCGGCGTCTCTATCGGGGCGTGCGGGCCCGGCTGCATCGTTTCCTGCTTGCCACGCAGCCCTGGGTCATGGAGCACATCTACGGCCGGCCACAGCCTTCGTGGAGGACGAAGTGCTGGAAAGTGCCCCTCCTCAAGCACGGCCAGGGAATCACGCGGCAGGGTGACCATGAGATCAGCGTGCCGCCGGCCACCAGCTGCGACGTCGCCTTGGCACACTTCAAATTTCTTGCGGGCTTCGCCGGGAAAGTCACCGCCGCCGTCGCCGATGCCCAGTACCACTTCCAGTCGCTCGAATATCGATTCCTGCAGGCGGCGCTCACCGCCGTCGGCGATCGATCGCTGCTCGGGCCGGAATCGCGCCGCTACGCCGGGCCCGAGAGCCTCGTCGCGGCCGGCCTGCTGCACCCTGCATGAAGGTCGGCCTGCCGGCCGGTGGCGGCCGACGCCGTTTTCAGGTGCTCGACCCGCGCCACGTCACTGGGGTGGCGGCGGCCTGCCGCCGCAACGACCGCGGCAGGTCTCCGTGGCGGCCGACGACGATGACCGCATCCCCCGCCTCGAGCACCGAGCCGCCGTGCGGGCTGCGCCGGACCTCGCCGTCGGGCTTCCGCAGGGCGACGACCATCACTGCCGCCTCCCGCAGATCGACGGCCGAAAGCGGCGATCCCACGAGCTCGTCATCGTCGGCGAGCACGTATTCGGCGATCTCCAGGCCGATGTCGAGGAGCCGCTGGTTGAGTTCGGTCATGGTGTCCACATCGGCGAGGAGCGATTCGGGAGGGGGATGCGTGATCATCCGGGCGATGCGGTTGGCTCCCGCGGCGGCCGGCAGCACCACGCGGTTGGCGCCGCTACGGAGCAGCTTCCGCTCGGTGTCGGGCCGCTCGCCGCGGGCGATGATCTGCACCGAGTCGCTGAGCTCGCGGGCGGAGAGCGTGACGAACACGTTGGCGGCGTCATCGGGGAGCACCACCGCGACGACACTGGCCGTGTCGATATGCGCCGCGCGGAGGGTGCGCTCCTCGGCCGCATCGCCCGCCACCGTGGGGTAGCCGAGCGACTCGGCGAGGGCCAGCCTCTCGGGAGCCGTGTCAACCACCAGCAGGGGCACGCCCGCGGCGGCGAGGTCGCGGCAGAGGATCTGCCCCACCCGGCCAAAACCGCACACGATCGCATGCCCGGTCATCGCGTCTATCTGCTGGCTCATGCGTCGTTTCCCCAGTGCCTCGCGAATCTTCCCATCGGCCATGAATTCGACCAGCCCGCCGATGACCCACAGCCCGGCGGAACAGCCCGCCACGATCACACCCATCGTGAAAAACTTCAGCGCGGGATCGTCGACCGACCGCACCTCGCCGTAGCCGACACCGAATATGGTGATGATCACCATATAAAGGGCATCGACGAAGGACCAGCCGGCGAGAAGGTATCCCCCCACGCCGATCGCCACGATCGCGCCGAGCAGCACGATACCCTTCGCGATATGGCCGATCGCGAGATCCCTCGACTCGGTCTCGGCGGAAAAAGGCACGGCTCTCAGGCGGGGCTCGCCGCCCCGGCCCGTCTCACGCGGCGGATGATTTCGGCGGCGATCGCCTGCTGGATCCCGTGCTCCAGGTGCGTGGTGAATCCCACGCACGAGCAGTTGATCTCCCCGAGCACGTAGGAATCCGACCCGTCCGCCGCCGTGTCGAGCATGAAGTCGGCAGTCCAGATCAGGGGGATCTCGTACCCGCCGAGCCGCTGCATGACGTCGGGCAACTGTCCGAGAAACATGTCGATGAGCGGCCGCCATTTGCCGGGATCGTCGTAGGTGTACTTCGCGCCGGAAAACAGCGTGGCCGAGAAGGCGTCGGCCGCCTCCGCGGGCTTCTTGTGCACTACGAAGATGGGCTTCTCGCCGACGAGGAGGATGCGGATTTCCCCCTCCTTGATCCGTGGCATGAACCGCATGTCGACCAGCATCCCGTTGTCGCCCACGATGTATTGCTCGCAATGCTTCATGAACTCCGCGAGCGTGTGATGCTCCACGTGGTTGTCGACCGCTTCGACGCACTTCACCCGCGTGTCCGCCGGCGCGGCCGCTCCGGGAGCCGACGCCCGCGGATCGTCCACGCTGACCAGCCAGATGCCCTCGCCCGTCGAGCCACGGTTCTGCTTGAGCACCCGCCGACCGCCGGCGAGCATGCCGGGGAATCGCGACCGGAAGTCATCCACCGTGTAGTAGGCGGTCGTGTCGGGGGGCACGAGCCCCGTGCCCACGAGTTTCACGAGCGCGTCCTTGGCCCCATAGCCGATCATGGCGTCCGGATGGGGCATGCCCACGACGCCCGCGGCGCACAGCTTGCGGAGCATGTCGAAGTACGCCGACTCACCGCCGGGAATGGTGCCGGGGTTGATGCGGCTGACGTAGGCATCAGCCTTGGCGACAACGCGGTCGAACAGTTCGTCGCGCTCGTCGTCGCGGTAGTACACCGCCTCGGCAGACCAGCCACTGGCCCGCAGGGCCTCTACCATCGGCATCGTGTCACGGCGATGCCCGTCGGGCCCCTTGTCGGTGCCCCCCTCTGCCTCGAAGAACACAACATGCTTTTTCAACGCTCACCTCCTGGCCGCGGGCGGACATCTTCGATGTTGAACTCAGCCAGAAGGATCCGCAGTATCCCGCGCCACGGGCCCTTGGCAAGGGTGCGCCGGCAACCATGCGCTTTTTTGCTCAACGCCCACGTGATCCTGTGGTCGTGGATTGCAATGCCCGGCGCCGTCGGACATAACGCGGGCGTTCCCCACGGAGGCCGGTTTCCCTGTACCGCAAGACATTTCTTCCGCTGTTCGCGGCCGCGATCCTCGTGGTGGCCGAGCCATCTCCAGGGGTGGCCGCGCCGCTGGCCGCCCGGATCGATCCGCAATCCGCCACGGCGGTGATCGGCAACGACGCTGTCGAGCTCGTGATCGATTGGAAGCAGGGCGTGCGGCTCGCCCATTTCCGCGACCTCGCCGGAGGCGTGGAGTGGATCCCACAGCCACCGGCCGAGGCGCCGGGGCCGGGGCAAGAGGAGATGATCGAAGCGCTGGTGTGGGGAGAGGACGACATCTGGGCCGACCTCGCCCCGCCGTCCAACGAGTTCCTGCTCCGGTATTCGCCCGGTGGCGATCTCGACGCGGCGGCGACGGCCGCCACGCAGACGCTCACCGGCGCCGCCCCCTGCCGCCTGCTCGCCGACGAATCGAGGGCGGAGGTCGCGGACGGCATCGCGCGGCTCGATCTCGTGTTCGCACTCGACGGTCAGCCGTTTGCCGTCGGCCTGCACCTGGAAGTTCGCGACGGCATCGCGGCGGTCCGCCGCTGGACGAGCCTCCGCAACACCGGGGCCGCCCCCTGCCTCCTCCACCGGCTCACGAGCGCGGCCATCTCGGTGCGGCCCGGCATCGACGACCTCGAATTGCACTGGATCGAGGCTTGCGCCCATCCCACCATCGGGCTGCGCAGCCCGACCCGCTGGCGGCAGGCGACCCGCCACATGGAGCGACTCGGCCCCGCCACCCGCCGCAGGCTGCGATCCGACGCCTCGGCACCGCGGTGGCACGACGGCTCCAGCGGCAGCATGTCGTGGCTGGCGCTGCGGGATCCCGGCCTCGACCGCGGCCTCTACGCCGGCTGGGAGTGGTCGGGCCTCTTCGACGCGGAGGTGGGCGATCTCGACCCGGAGAGCGGCGCCGGGGCCTTCGGGGTGCGGCTCGGTTTCAGCGACGAGGGAGGCTACGCCCGCGTGCTCGCCCCGGGCCAGACGTTCACGACGCCGAGGGTGTTCTATGGATTCTTCCGCGGTGATGCCGAAGAGGCCGGCCGCACCACGCGGCACGTGGCCGAGCGGCTCTTCGGTCTACCGTGGCCGGAAGGGAAGCCGCCGATGTTCGTCGGCTACTGTACCTGGTCGAACTGGCAGGATTTCAGCGGCAATCGGCTGCACCTCGATCCCGCCCGGCTCGACGAGGAGATCCGCCGCTGCCAGGAACTCGGCGTCGAGCTCTTCATCCTCGACTACGACTGGTTCCCGCTGCTCGGCGACTTCCGCTCCGACCCGGAGCGTTTTCCCGACGGCGTGGAGGCCGTCGCGCGGAAGGTGAAGGCCGCCGGCATGAAGTTCGGCCTGTGGATGGGATATGGTCAGGCCCACGCGGACGCGCCGGTGGTCCGCGAGCACCCCGAGTTTTGCGTCGTCAAGAATGGCCAGCTGTTCGTCGGCGGATGGGGCATGCGGAGCCTGTGCTTCGCCTTCGAGCCCGCCCGCGAGCATGCGCTCGCCGAGCTCTGCCGCATCATGGACGAATTCGACGTCGATTGGCTGAAGCAGGATTTTGACATCATTCCCGTCTCCGAATCACGCGTGCACTGCCCGCATGCGACCGACACGCGGATCGAGTCGGTGGAGGGCTATTACTGGATCAAGGACCGCCTGCATGAGCGGTTTCCGCGGCTCTACCTCGACAACTGGACGCCCACGATGGGCGGCGCCGACTTCGGCAACTTCCAGCGGCACCACTCGATGATGGTCTGCGACGATTACCACCCGACGGCGGTGCGGACGGCCGCCAGCGGCATCGCCCACCTTTTCCCGCCGCAGCGGACGCATGCCTACCTGCGGGTCGATGGCCGCGGGCTCGTTGCCGAAGGCATCGACGTGGGCATTCCTGCCCCGTTTTCCTCGACGCTGCTCCGCATCCGCGCGGAGTGAGGGCCCCACGTGGCATAGGCCACTAAGAAGTTCGACAGACCGGAGGTCTGTCGCCACGGTTGGTGGGAGAGGTCTGTCGCCACGGTTGGTGGTCAGTTTTCGCCGGCGCGATCCACGGTCCGTCGGGCGGCCGCCGCGCCGATCGCCTCGGCAATGGTCTTCATGCCCCCCACCTCGCCGTCGCCGCCACGCTCCGTCGGGGCCGGCGTTGGCGATGCGGCCGGGTTGGCCAAGCCGCCGTCGTTCGCCTGGCCGTGTTGCAGCCGCGCCATCTCGGCCTTCAGCGCCGCGAAGGTGTTGGCCACGCCGCGCGAGTTCGCCTCCTCGGCTTCGAAGAGGAGATTCCGCTGCTCGTGCGGATCGGCGCCGAGGTCGAACAATTCCCAGGCATCCTGCTGCGGATAGTGGATGAGCTTGTGGGTCGGCGTGCGCACACCGACGAAAGCCGGCGGGCTGGGCTGCCGGGGGTCGGCCACGCCGCGGCACAAAACGCTCCGCCGCCAGCCCGCGGGCGGCGCAGCCCGGAGCAGCGGCACGGCGCTCCGCCCCGGCATCGATTCCGGCACCGGCAGGCCGGCCAACTCGACGCAGGTCGGCGCGAGATCGACGTCGGCCACGAACGCGTCTTCCGCGGTACCCGCCGGGACGCCCGGCCCGCTGACGATGAGCGGCAGCCGGATGCCCGGCTCGTACATGAATCCCGCGCCGCAGAGGCCGAGGTCGCCGAGGGAGGCGCCGCTGCAACTCGCATAGATCACGATCGTGTCGTCGGCGAGGCCGGCATCTGCGAGGTGGTCGAGCAGCTTGCCCACGTTGTCGTCGATGCCCTGCACGCAGGCCAGATAGTCCTGCATGAACCGCCGATACTTCCAGCGGACGAGCGCGTCGCCCTTGAGCCCCGCGGGCGGCTGCTGCTTCAGGTCGCGGGGGGTGAGGTCGCGGGCGATCGACTGCCTGTTTCCCGGCAGCACGGCCGGACGCGTGGCATGGTCGTCGAACAGCGTTGCCGGCGCTGGAAAGTCCGCGGCGGCGAAGCGGGCCCTGTTGCGATCGTCGGGCAACCACTCGCGGTGCGGCCCGTCCTGGTGCAGCACGAGGAAGAACGGCCTGTCGGTGGGCCGCGTGCGGATGAACTCGATGCCCAGGTCGCCGATGATATCGGTCGAGTGCCCCGCGATGGTGAGCGTGCCGTCGGGCACGCGGAAGGTGGGATCCCGCGGGCCGGACTGGATTGAAAGGATGATCCAGCGATCGAAGCCGGAGGGGAGGTCGCCCGGCTGCCAGGCGCCCACCAGGCCCGTGTGGTAGCCCGTGAGCGGCGCGGCCTGGATGGGCGGGCAGCGCGGAAAGGTGGCGAAGGCGTTGCTGAACCGCACACCGGCCGCGGCGAGCCGATCGAGATGCGGCGTGGCATTCACTTGGGAGCCGTAGCACGAGATGGCGTGCCGGGCATGGGCGGTGGAGAAAATGCAGATGATGTTCGGCGGTCGCGTCGCCCGCGGGGCGGAGGCGATCGGCACCAAGCGGATCTCCCGGATGTCGCAGCAGGCGGCCTTGGCGATGTTCTTCGGCTGGAGACGGAGCACATGGGAGGTCGCCGAGAGCGTCACGCGGCCCACGGCCCGGGGCTTGAATGACTGGAAGTGGCCCGTCTCCTCGACGGTGAACTCGATCGGTGCGGGGGCGTCGGTGGCACCGGCGTCGAGCGTGATCCGCATCACGCTGCCCCCCTGACCGGCGCCGCAGCCCTGGAGCACCTCGATCTCGTAGTTGCCCGGCTGGTCGGTGGCGAACGTCCACTCCGCCGCATCGTCGGGCTGCGTCCAGAAGCCGAGCGTCTGTTTATAGGGCTCGGGCTCGTACCGTAGTTTCGTCCCGTGGACCCGGGCGTCGCGGCCATGCAGCGTGATCGATCCGTCCCCCCCGAAAGCGGCCACCGTTCCCATGCCGATCGTGATCGCCAGCCACAGCCTCATGGGTCCCCCTCCTGCTTCCGCTCCGCCGGGGCGCCGCCCTGGCGGGGCGAGTGCGTTGCGTGTCTCGTCTTCCCGTTTCGAAAACGGTACAAGATACCATCTCGGATTTCGCCGGCCCATCACCGTCGAGGATGACCGTGACGCAGCAACGCATGTTCTCCCTGGCCCTGGCCGCAGCGTTGGGCGCCGCGGCGTTGATCCACCCGCGTGTCGCCGAGGCATGGCAACGGCGCGGTCCCAGCCCGGCCCAGATCAAGCAGATGAAGGAAGAACTCGCCTACCGGCAACGCGAGATGGACCGCGTCCAGAAGGAGGTGGCGGCCAAGGAGCGGGAGTTTTATCTCTCGTTCGACGAGAATGGCAACGGAAAGCTGGAGGGTGGGGAGAAGGCCAAATTCCAGAAGGAACTGCATGCCATCCGCAAGGGCAAGGCGCCAAACCCTCTCGCCGATATCGTGCCGCCGGGCCAGGGGCCGCGCACCCCGCCCAAAAAATAGCCGGCCCGCGCTGGGCATGCCATCGCATGCGGAATCAACCGCGGCGGATACACTCGGTCGCTTTCCGCCATGCCACCATCTCAGCCGATCCTCCACCCGCGACGCGACCTGACAGGCCAGTTGCTCTTTCTCGGCACGGGCACGAGCGTGGGCGTGCCGATGGTGGGCTGCGGCTGCGAGGTCTGCTCGAGCCCTGATCCGCGGAACGTGCGCACCCGCACGAGCGTGGCCCTGGGTCTGCCGGGAGGCACGCTCCTCATCGACACCACGCCCGACCTGCGGCAGCAGTTGCTGCGCGAGCGGCTCGGCGGCGTCGATGCCGTGCTCTACACCCACGACCACGTCGACCACGTGTATGGCCTCGACGACATCCGCCCCATCTGCTTTGCGTCCGGGCGGCCACTGACGGTGTACTGTGAGGAGCGGGTGGAGCGACGGATCCGCCGGGCCTTCGATTACGCGTTCGAGACGGTACCCGTGCCGGGAGGCGGCGTGCCGAAGGTGCTCTTCGAGCGGATCGCGGCCGATCCCTTCGAAGTGCTCGGCGCCCGCGTCGTGCCGCTGCGGCTGCGGCATGGGGTGTTCGACGTACTCGGCTTCCGCTTCGGCAACCTCGCCTACTGCACCGACACCAACGACATCCCCGCTGCCACCTGGTCCCTCCTCGAGGGCATCGACACGCTGATCCTCGACTGCCTGCGGCCCTCCCGGCATCCCACGCATTTCTCGCTCGACGAGGCGCTCTCCGCCGCCGCCCGTTCCGGCGCCCGCCGCACGCTCTTGGTGCACATGTCGCACGACATCGATCACGCGAAGGCATCGGCCGGCCTGCCGCCGGGCGTGGAATTCGCCTACGACGGACTCACCGTGCCGCTCGCGTGAGCCGCTGCAGACGCAACGAATTGGCGATCACGGAAAGCGAGCTGCCCGTCATCGCGGCCGCGGCGAGCATCGGGCTCATCCCGTGGCCGAGCAGGGGGAAGAGCGCGCCCGCGGCCACCGGGATCGCCAGCACGTTGTAGAGAAACGCGAGCCACAGGTTCTGGCGGACCGTGCGCATGGCGGCCCGGGCCAGCGCGACCGCTTCCGGCACGGCGTCCAGCCCGCCGGAGAGCAGCGTCACATCGGCCGTCTCCAGGGCGACGTCGGCGCCGGCTCCCATGGCGATGCCCACGTCGGCCGCGGCGAGCGCGGGGGCGTCGTTGATCCCGTCGCCGACGAACACGACGGCCGCGTGCGTCGGCGCGGCGCGGCGCAGATCGGCCACGTGGCGGGCCTTCTCCTCGGGCGACATGCCCCCCCGGGCCTCGGTGATGCCGACGATGCTGGCGACGTGCACCGCCGTCGCCGGCGCGTCGCCCGACAGCATGCAGACGCGGTGGCCGGCGTGCCGGAGACCGTCGATCACGCGGCGGCTTTCCGGCCGCGGTTCGTCGGCGAGGAGGAAGCGGGCCGCAAGGCGGCCGTCGCTGGCGAGGAAAACCGCGGTCGCACCGACGCGGGGCGATGTCTCCAGCGGATGGGTGTCGATGCCCGCAGCCTCGAGAAGCGGTCCGCTGCCGACGAGCACGTCGTGCCCGTCCACGCGGCCGCGGACCCCGCGGCCCACCACCGCCTCGACGGCTTCGGCCGGCCGCAGCGCGACTCCGGCGGCGGCCGCGGCCGCCGCGAAGGCGCGGGCGAAAGGATGCTCACTCGCGGTCTCCAGGCTCGCCGCCCGGCCGAGCGCCGCCTGCAGCGGGCCCGGCGGCCACGTCGCGGCATCGCCGTCACTTCCCTCGATGGTGCCATCCTCCGCGATCGCCGTGGCAGCGACGATCCGCGGTCGCCCCTGCGTGAGCGTGCCGGTCTTGTCGAAGACGAACGTGTCGGCCCGGGCGAGGTGCTCCATCGCCTCGGCGGTGCGGACGAGAATGCCGGCCCGGGCGCCGCGGCCGATGGCCACGGTCATCGCCAGCGGCGTCGCCAAGCCGAGCGCGCACGGGCAGGCGATGACGAGCACGCTGACGGCCGCGAGGAGGCCATGCGCCAGCCGCGGCTGCGGGCCGAAGGCGGCCCAGGCGGCGAATGCCACCGCTGCCACGGCGAGCACGGCAGGCACGAACACGGCGGCGATGCGGTCGGCAAGCTGCTCGATCGGCGCCCGCTTCTCGTGCGCCTCGCGGACCAGCCGCGCGATGCGGGCGACGAGCGAATCTCCGGCGGTGGTGACGGCCTCCACCACGATCGCCCCGACGCCGTTGATGGCTCCGCCGAGCACCCGGTCTCCGGGCCCCCGCTCCACGGGCAAGGGCTCGCCGGTGAGGAGCGATTCATCGCACGCCGTCGCACCCTCGCGGATCAACCCGTCTACGGGGATGCGGCCGCCGGGGCGGACGCGGAGCAGATCGCCGCAGCGGATGGCGTCGAGCGGCACGGATTCACCGCCAGGAAACCGTTCGGCTGTCGCCGGCGCGAGATCCATGAGCCCGCGGATCGCGCGGTTCGTGGCCCGCCGCGCCCGGGCCTCGAGCCGCTGGCCGAGGAGCGCGAGGGCGACGATCATCCCGGCCGACTCGAAGAACACCGCGACGCTTCCATCCGGCCCGCGGAACCCGGCTGGAAACAGCTGCGGCGCGAGCGTGGCCAGCGCGCTCAAGCCGTAGGCCGCGCCGACGCCGAGCGTGATCAGCGAGAACATCGTCGGCCGGCCGCGGCGGAAGCCCTCGATGCCGCCGCTGAGGATGGGCCAGCCTCCCCAGAACACGAGCGGCGTGGCGATCGCGAACTGGAGCCAGCGGCCAAACGAGGCCGTAAGCCCGACGCGCTCGAACCACGCGGCCAGGGCATGGCCGCCGAGCCAGTTGGGCAGCAGATGGGCGGCCATCGGCCCCATCGCCACGACGAGCAGGACGGCCGCCAACGCCGCCGAGATCGGCAGCCGCATCCGGTCGCCCTGCCGATGCGACTCCGCCGCGCAGCACGGCGGCACCACCGCCGGGGTGGCCGGTGCCGACGCCGGCTGGATGACGGGTAGTTGGAGCATGGGGTGGAACCGGGAGCACGAAATTATTGACGGCTGCCAATTATGAAAACGCGAGGGGCTGCCGATGGCCTCGAGCGGGCTGTGGGAGCAAGCGAAGCCACGGATGGTGAAGCGCAGCGGACACGCAGTGAACGGAGGCCTGGAGGGCCGAAGTGAACGTCAAGCGAGAGGACATCGGCAGCCCCG
>JBIIIP010000037.1:0-27995 GCA_044234625.1 Pirellulales bacterium
AGGGCACTTCGCCTACCAGGCGAGGAGCACGCAGGAGGCGTGCCGGCTGCGGAGCGGCCGTTATCAGCCTGCAAAGGCCATGGAGGGCTTTGCAGGCGTGAAGCAGGGCACTTCGCCTACCAGGCGAGGAGCACGCAGGAGGCGTGCCGGCTGCGGAGCGGCCGTTATCAGCCTGCAAAGGCCATGGAGGGCTTTGCAGGCGTGAAGCAGGGCACTTCGCCTACCAGGCGAAGTGCGCGAACGCCTTGTTTGCGTCCGCCATGCGGTGCACGTTGTCGCGCTTGGTGACCGCGGCGCCTTCACGCTTGTAGGCGGCGATGATCTCTTCGGCCAGTTTCTCGTAGGTCGCCCGGCCCTTCTTCTCGCGGACGGCCTGCAACAGCCAGCGGATCGCCAGCGACTGCTGCCGGTTGCGGTTGACCTGCATCGGCACCTGGTAGGCGGCACCGCCGACCCGCTTCGACCGCACCTCCACCGCAGGCTTCACGTTTTCCAAAGCGCGATTGAAGATCTCGATCGGCTCGGCGTCGGTGATCTTCTTCGCGACCACGTCCATCGCCATGTAGAAGACCCGCTGGGCGACGCTCTTCTTGCCGTCTTCCATCAGGCAGTTGATGAATTTGCTGGCCAGGAGCGATCCGAAGCGCGGATCGGGACGAAGCTGCTCGCGACTGGCGGTAATTTTTCCCATGATCGACGAAAACCCCTACTTGCTCGACGTGACTGCGTAACTGACTGGTGGAGAGGATCAACCCTTCTTGGCGCCATACAGGCTGCGCGACTGCTTGCGACCCTGCACGCCGAGCGTGTCGAGGGCGCCGCGGATGATGTGGTAGCGCACGCCCGGCAGGTCGCGAACACGGCCGCCGCGGATGAGCACGATCGAGTGCTCCTGCAGGTTGTGGCCCTCGCCCGGGATGTAGACGGTGACTTCCTTCTGATTGGAGAGCCGCACGCGGGCGATCTTCCGAAGCGCCGAATTCGGCTTCTTGGGCGTCATCGTCCGCACCTGCAGACACACTCCTCGCTTCTGCGGACAGCGGTCGAGCACGGGAGACTTGGAAAACTTACGCTTGGGGCGGCGACGGCTGCGGACAAGCTGGCTGATCGTAGGCATGGGCTCGTGCGGGCTGGAAAAAAGGATCGGACCGCCGCTCGGCGGAGCCTTGGAGCGTAGCCGAAAAACGTGGCTCGCGGAAGCGGTTTGGGAAAAACGTCGCTGATTTCCGCCGCCTCGGCCGGGGAAACGGTGGCTTTCACCGCACGGCCCGCCGGCTAGCCCGTGGTGGCGGCGTGGAAAATCTCGCCGCGTCCGCCGGTGAGGAAGTCGCCGTGCCACTGCTGCCACGGGCGGTGGAAGGCGTCGGCCGCCGCGGCCAGCGGCCGGAAGCCGAGCCGCTGCAGCCGGCTGCCCAACAGCGGCAGGAACGTGGGCAGCCACGTGGCGCCGCGGCGAAACGTGGCGGGCAGGTCGGGCCGCGTCGACACCGCAACCACCGAGCCGCGGCGCATCGCCATCCCGGCATGCCGGCCGACGGGTCCCACCACCAGCACGGTGCCGGCTCGCATTTCGAACGCCGCGGCCGGGCCGCAGCCGCCACCCACGGCGAGTATCCCCCGCCGCATCCGGGCGGCGGCGAGCGCCCCCACTCCGCCCTCCACCATGACAACGCCGCCGCGCATGCCGTGTTCGCTCCCTGGCAGGGCGGCCGCCACGTTGTCGCCGGCGTCGCCGCGGACATGGACGGTGCCCCCCTTCATCTCGGCGGCCAGCCAGTCGCCGGCGTTACCGCCGATCGCCAGCCGCCCTCCCTCCATGCCCTCACCCGCGTGGCGGCCGATGGCGCCGTGCACCACGATCTCGCCCCACCGCATGCCCGCGCCGACGAAATGCAGGCGGGAGCAATCCCCGTGCAACTCGATCCGGCCGTCCGTCCCGTCGCCACTGACCTGGCAGACGTCACCCAGGGCGACGGGCCGCCCGTCGGCCGACACGACGAGGCGGGCGGCATCGGCCGCGGAGCAGCCGGCGATGCGATCGGGCGTGACTCCGCCCAGGTCGATCGAAAGCGGCGCCGCGGAACTGGACGTGAAACGGGCGGCCGAGCAGTCGAGGAGGAGGGGCATGGGGAAGCACGCAAAGGCACACGGGCCGCGGAGGCTGTCGCCCCCGCGGCCCGTGAGGATAGCAGACCGTGAATCCTGCCCGCCGCCGCTACGCTGAGAGCACGGGCACCTTGCGGGAAGCGGCTGACGGCGATTTCGTGAGCTCCACGGAGAGCACGCCCTTGTCGTATTTCGCCGACACCTTGGCCGGGTCGACCGCCTCGGGCAGCGGGATCGCCCGGCTGAAGGCGCCGAAGTGGCTCTCCCGGTGGGTCCAGCCGTTTCCGGTGCGGGTCGACTCCGACTTCTTCTCGCCCGAGATCACGAGACGGTCTTCCGACACGCTCACGTCGACATCCTTCGGGTCGATGCCGGGCAGCTCGGCCCGCACGTGGATCGTGTCTCCTTCCTCCGAGAGGTCGATGGCCGGCATCCACTGGCCCGGCTCGACCGACTCGAACCACGTGGGCAGCATCAGCGGCCTGCTGAAGAAGCCTTCGAAGAGGCGATTCATCTCGTTGCGAAAATCGGCCAGGGTCGCCATGGTGCCCGGCTCCATGCCGCTAGCCCGCTTCGTGCGAAAAGGAATCAAGCTCATCGGTCTCTCCTTCTCTCTGGGACGGGGTCAAAGGGCCACGAATCACGAACGGTCAGAGGTCCGCACCTCGATCTTCCGCGGACGCACCGCGGCCAGCCGGGGCACGTGGATCGACAGCACGCCGCGGCGGTAGTCGGCGGTGATCTGCGAGGCGTCGAAGCCCTCGCCAAGACGGAACGACCGGCGGTAGCCGCCGATGCCGTACTCCTGGCGGAGGACGCGGCCCGGCAGATCGCGGGCCGGCACGTCGGCGTGCACCGTGAGCACGCCGTCTTCGAACGCCACGTCGATGCCGTCGGCCCGCGCGCCGGGCAGATCGGCGACGATCATCACCTCGCTGCCGGCGTCGCAGACGTCGACGTTCGGCTGGTAGACGAGAGGCTGGCCGGTCTGCGCGGCCGTGGTTTCAGCGGTGGTCACCATGGGTGGTCTCCTTTTGGTTCCGGTGAAGTGTGGGATGCGGGGTTACGACGCATGCACGGGGATTTTGTGGGGCTGGCTCTCCGGCGCCTTCGGGCAGGAGACGGTGAGCACGCCATCGACGAGCTTGGCCCCGACGCGGGAGGCATCGATCGCCACCGGCAGCGGGAGCCGCCGCTCGAACGCGCCGGCGCCGCGCTCGCGACGCAGCCACGTGCCGCCCTTCTCGCCGTTGCCGCCGGCCGGGGTCGCGGCAGCGGGCCTCTGCCCCTTGAGCACGACCTCCTCGGCCGTGGCCGAGATGTCGATGTCGGCCACGTCGAGGCCCGGCAGTTCGGCCTCGATCACGATCGCCGGCTCCGTCTCGTAGACGTTCACGGCGGGAAACACGCCCTCGCGGCGCTCCACGCCCCAGCCGTGCAGCGGCGGCGCCGCGGTGAGGCTCGACCAGAGACGATCCAATTCGTCGCGCAATTCATCCAGCGGGAGCGCGAGGCCCGGACGGAAAGAGTTCATGAGTGGCTCCTCGGAAAAGGTGAACGTTCGACACCGTCCGTGGAGCGTTGCGGCCGTGGGTCGGCACGGCGGGCAATCGTTCGCCACGGCGGGGCCGAAAGGCAAACTGCTGACACTGGCGAGGGAGAAACGCAAAGAGCGTGCCGAAGACTCGTCGCGCCCGCGGAGCCGGCAAAGCGATCCTGGACCGCGGGCTTCGCGGGCATCCTGCCCGGTGGCTGCGGCGGGCGGATCGGTCGCGCGGGTCGTGACGGCTGTCACCGTGGCAGACGCCCGGAAAACCGGTTGCCAACCTGGCCGGAACCGTTGTGGAGGGGGGGAGGGGCGTGGCTATACTGCGACCTTCTCAAAGGGACTTGAAATGCGCTTCACCCTGCTCGATCGCGTGACCTCCATCGAACCCGGCAGGAGCATCACGGCCGTCAAGACGCTCTCCCTCTCGGAGGAGTACCTGGCCGACCACTTCCCCTGCTTTCCGGTGATGCCCGGAGTGTTGATGCTCGAGGCCATGACCCAGGCGGCCGCCTGGGCGATTCGCCTGGGAGAGGATTTCGCCCACAGCATCATCGTGCTGCGGCAGGCCAAAAACGTGAAATACGGTGATTTCGTCGAGCCCGGCAAGGTGCTCACGGTGACCGCCGAGGTGCTCTCGCAGGACGAGACCATCACGAAGGTGAAGGCCAGCGGCACGGTGGGGGATCGCACGAGCCTCACCGCCCGGCTGGTGCTCGAGCGCTACAACCTCGCCGATCGCCGCCCTTACGGCGACGCCATCGACGCCCGCGTCCGCTCCGAGATGCGGCGGCTGTGGTCGCTGCTCTATCCGACCGGACGGGCCCAGCCGGCGGGCGGCAAGCGGATCGTCTACGGCGTCCAGCCAGCGGCCATCGGCGGTGCTGCGGCGGCCGTGCCGGCCGCCTCGCTCGCACGGTAGAATCGCCCGTCATCCCGCCTCCCGCGGCTCTTCCCGCCAGTGGAGATCGGCCCCGCGGGTGTGGTTTTCCCGGTTTTTCCTGCCGCATGGGCGGTCGCCCTCCGGGCTCGGGTTTCCATTCGGGCGGGCCGACATTACAACCTTTGGCAGTCCACGTCGCTTCATTCCTCGTTTTCAAGGTGCCCGTCGATGCCGTCCCGCGATGAAATCTTCGAAAAGGTCAAGGCCGCCCTCGTCGATGCCCTGGGGGTGGATGATGAGGAGGTTTCCCCAACCGCGACGATGGTGGGCGATCTGGGCGCCGAGTCGATCGACTTCCTCGACATCGTGTTCCGCCTCGAGAAGGCCTTCGGGATCAAGATCCCGCGGGGTGAGCTGTTTCCGGAGGACGTGCTCTCCAGTACCGAGTATGTCGCCAACGGAAAGCTGAACGCCGCCGGCATCGCGGCCCTCAAGGCGCGAATGCCGTTCGCCGACCTGTCGAAGTTCGAGGCCAATCCCAGCGTGCAGAACTTCGCCAACACCCTCACCGTCGAGGACATGGTCCGCTACGTGCAGAGCAAGGTGGCGGGCTGATTCTCCCGTCGGACGGCCGCCATGCGTTGGTTTTGGATCGATCGCTTTGAAGAGTTCGTGCGTGGCACCCGTGCGACGGCCGTGAAGAACGTGTCGCTCGCCGAGGAGCACATGCACGACCACTTCCCCGGCGTGGCCCTCCATCCCAACTCGCTGATCGTCGAGGGGATGGCCCAGGCGGCGGGCCTCCTCGTTGCCGAGGCCATCGACTACAACCGCCGCGTGGTGCTGGCGAAGGTGGCCGGTGCCGAATTCCACTTCGACGCCGTGCCGGGCGACACGATCCGGTTTCACGCCGAGATCATCGACCTGAAGCCGACCGGTTCGCTGACCCGCGTGAAGACCGTGATCGGCGACGCCGTGCAGGGAGAGGCGGAGCTGTTTTTCGCCCACCTCGAGCCGGGCGAGGGTGTGCCCAAGCTCTTCGAGCCGCCGGAGCTCCTGCGCTGGCTCGATCAGATGCACATCTACGACGTGGGCCGCGATCAGGACGGCCAGCCGCTCGTGCGGCCCGACTGGTAGGCTGTTCGGCAGGTCTCGCAGGAACGGAGCAATCCCATGGTTGCCGGCAGGCGGAGGGTGGTGATCACCGGAATGGGGTGCGTGACGCCCTTGGGCGTGCACGTGGAGGAATTGTGGCGCAACCTCATGGCCGCGAAGTCGGCCGTGGGCCTGACGACTGTGTTCGACGCCTCCAAGTTTCCCACAAAGATCTCCGCCGAGGTCCGCGACTGGAGCATCGCCAACGAGGGCGAGGACGCGAAGCAGTGGGAATTCTGTGGACGCCACACCCGGTTTGCGGCGGGGGCCGCCCTCCAGGCGATGCGCGACGCCGGACTCGAGAAGGGCCTGCCCCACGATCCGACGCGGCTGGGGGTCTATCTCGGCAGCGGCGAAGGGCAGCAGGATTTCGACTCTTTCACCAGCATGATGATGGCGGCCATCTCGGGCGACACGCTCGACGTGGCGAAATTCACGAAGCTCGGCCTGGAAACGCTCCATCCGCTCGCCGAGGTCGAGCAGGAGCCCAACATGCCGGCCGGCCACCTCGCCGGGATGTTCGACGCGCAGGGGCCGAATCTCAACTGCCTCACGGCCTGCGCCGCCTCCAGCCAGGCGATCGGCGAGGCGGCCGAGCTCGTGCGCCGCGGCGATGCCGACGTGATGCTCTCCGGAGGCACACACAGCATGATCCACCCCTTCGGCGTGACGGGCTTCAACCTGCTCACGGCGCTCTCCACCCGCAACGACGAGCCGACGCGGGCCAGCCGGCCGTTCGACAACGACCGAGACGGCTTCGTGCTCGGGGAGGGGGCTGCGATGGTGGTGCTCGAGGAATATGAGCACGCCAAGAAGCGCGGCGCGAAGATCCACGGTGAACTGCTCGGCTACGGCTCCACCGCCGACGCCTACCGGATCACCGACACCCACCCGGAGGGCCGCGGCGCGTCGTCCTGCATCCGCCTCGCGTTGCAGGATGCCGGCCTGGGGCTCGGCGACATCGATTACATCAATGCCCACGGCACGAGCACCGACGTGAACGACAAGGTGGAGACGCTCGCCATCAAGACCGTGTTCGGCGAGCGGGCCTACAAGATCCCGGTCTCCAGCACGAAGAGCATGATGGGCCACCTCATCGCCGCCGCCGGCGCCACCGAACTGATCGTGTGCCTGCTGGCGATCCGCGACGGCGTCGTGCCGCCGACGATCAATTACGAGACGCCCGACCCCAACTGCGACCTCGACTACGTGCCCAACAAGGCCCGGGAGGCGAAGTGCGACCACGCGCTGTCGAACAGCTTCGGTTTCGGCGGTCAGAACATCTCGCTCATCGTCGGCCGCGGGCAGGGCGGCGGAAGGTGACGCAGGCTCCGGCCCAGCGTGGCGACAGACCCCTGGTCTGTTGAGGAAGCACGGGCCGCGGCCCCCGGTTTGCCCAGTTTCGCGCCCGCGGACTTTCCTCAATCGTCACTCCCGGCACGACCGATACCCTCCACGGTTGATCGGTGGCGTATCGGCCTCGGGGAAACATGCGATGAAACGCACATGCGGACTCCTGCTCGTGGTGTCGGTGATCTCGATGGCCAGCGGCTGCTCGATCATCGACAGGCTCTTCCTTCTGAACACCGACGGGCCGTATGCCCAGCACGGCAAGCACGGCGGCACGTGCGGGCCGAGCGGCTGCGAGACCGGCGCCTGCGGGCCGGGCGGCTGCCCGGCTGGCGAGTGCGGACCCGCATGCGAGGAATGCGCCGGCGGCACGTGCAAGCCGCAGCGCGTGGGACGCTACGGAGGCCTGGCCAAGCACCATCTCTCGCGCGAAGAGAAGGCCGCGCTCGCGGGCTCCGACTACGGCGCGACGACGCCGGCCGGACCGCCCACCGGCGGGGTCGCCTATCCGTACTACACAACCCGCGGCCCGCGCGACTTCCTCGCCAAGAATCCACCTTCGATCGGCCCGTGATCATTCGCATCGCGGCCGGTCGGACGGCTCCGGCATGACGGGGGGACGGGTTGCCGATAGGCTGTGAAGCCTGTTCGGCAACCCGTTTTTTTGCTTGCGAGGCCGTGCCGTGCCATCGTCTTCCCAACCCGCCGCGGGCCTGGTGTCAGGCGGACGTCTGACGCTCACCGGCTGGCTCGTGTGTGCGATCGCCGCGATCGGCTTCGCCTTCGACATCTACGAGCTGCTGATGCTGCCGCTGGTGATCAAGCCGGCCTTGGCGGCGCTGGGCGGCATGTCGGCCGAGGGTGTGCCGCTGCTGGTGCCGGGCTCGCCCGACTATGCGAAATGGGCCCGGGCGCTATTCTTCGTGCCGGCGCTGGCCGGGGGCGTGTTCGGCCTCGTGGGCGGCTACCTCACCGACCTGCTCGGGCGGCGCCGGGTGCTCACCTTCAGCATCCTGCTCTACGCCTTCGCGGCCCTCGCGGCGGGCTTCGCCACGTCGCTGCCGCAGCTGCTCTTTTTCCGCTGCCTCGTGTTCATCGGCGTGTGCGTGGAGTTCGTGGCGGCCGTCGCCTGGCTGGCCGAGCTCTTCCCGGACCGCGGGCAGCGGGAGCGGGTACTCGGCTGGACGCAGGCCTTCTCGTCCCTCGGCGGCCTGCTCGTGGGCCTGGCCAACGTGCTCGCCGCGCGGTTCGCCGACTTCATGCCTGCCATCCAGGGCGGCCATGAGGCCTGGCGTTACACGCTCATTTCGGGCGTGATCCCCGCCCTGCCGCTGATCCTCATCCGGCCGTTTCTCCCCGAGAGCCCGGTCTGGGCGGAGAAGAAGCGGGCCGGCACGCTCAAGCGGCCGAGCATCCGCGCGCTGTTCAGCCCGGCGCTCGTGAAGACGACCGTCGTGACGACGCTCGTCTTTGCGGCCAGCTATGGGATCGCCTTCGGCGCCATCCAGCAATTGCCGCAGATCCTCGGCGGGCCGAAGGGGCATGCGGCGATCGTGGCCGCGGCGAAGGCCGCGCAGGACGAGGCGGTGGCCACGGCGGAGAAGGCGGGGCGGCCCGCGCCGCCGCCCGGACGGCTCAAGGCGATCGGCGGCAACGCCGCCGACGAGGCCGTGGCCACGGTGACGATCTTCCAGGAGATCGGCGGCCTCGTGGGCCGCGTGCTGCTGGCGTTCGCCGCGGTGCGGATCGCGAGCCGGCGGGCGCTGCTACGGCTCTTCCAGTGGCCGGCGCTCGTCGTGGTGCCCGCGCTCTTCTGGTGGATCTCCACGCAACTGACCTCCGCCGACTCGCTTTCCTGGATCAAGGCGGGGATCTTCGTGGCCGGCCTGCTCACGGTGGCCCAGTTCAGTTTCTGGGGCAATTACATCCCGCTCGTCTTCCCCACGCACCTCCGCGGCACGGGCGAGAGCTTCGCCGCCAATATCGGCGGCCGCGTGCTGGGCACGGCCGCGGCCTGGCTCACGCTCACGTTTTCGGCGGCCACACCTCCCGACCCGGTCCGCATCGCGCTGGCCGGCGCCGTCGTGGCCGGGGCCTACGCCCTCCTGGGCGTGATCCTCACGCACTGGCTCCCCGAGCCCGACGCGACGGTCGAGCACTGAGGACGGCAGGGCGGGCTCCGTACTACTCGACGATCGTGCGCGGGGCCCGCGGCGCGTCGTCGGGGAGCGTGGGCACCGTCCAGATGACGTACAGTCCGACGGCCACGAGCGTTAGCGCCGCGTAGCGCAGCCACCACGGCAGGCTGCCCAGCACGAGGCTCGTGATCACCACCGCGGCGACGAGCGCGACGGTGCGGTGTTTCACCGTCCGGCGGATGCCGCGGTAGTGCTGCCAGTCGTCGAGGGTGGGCCCGAACCACTTCGAGCGGTGGAGCCAGGCGTGGATCCGCGGCGACCCCCGGTAGAAACACCAGCTCGCCAGGAGAAGGAAAGGCGTCGTCGGCACGAGCGGCAGCACCGAGCCGATCACCGCCAGCCCGACGCAGATCCATCCGCCGGCGACGAAGAGGAAGCTCTTCAGGGGGTCAGTGGTGGGGCGCAGGTCCATGAGGCTTCCGAATGCCTTCGCTGTGGGCCCACCATGGTATCACGCGGTGATTCGCCGGCAGGTTTGTGGGTCAGCGCCGCAGGTTTTATGCTGGCGATCCTCCTGTCAGTTCCCCGCCTTTGCCCCCGAGGAGAATCCCCGATGCCCCTCGTTCCGATGCGAATCCTGCTCGACCACGCCGCCGAACACGGCTACGGCCTGGCTGCCTTCAATGTCAACAACATGGAGCAGATCCAGTCGATCATGGAGGCTGCAAAGGAGACCGACAGTCCCGTGATCATCCAGGCCTCGCGCGGTGCCCGCAGCTACTCGCAAGACAACTACCTCCGCCACCTCATGCTCGCCGCGGCGGAGCTTTATCCGCAGATCCCCATCGCCATGCACCAGGACCACGGCAACTCGCCGAGCACCTGCCAGAGCGCGATCGACAACGGCTTCACGAGCGTGATGATGGACGGCTCGCTCAAGGATGACGGCAAGACGCCGGCCGACTTCGACTACAACGTGAAGGTGACCAAGGAGGTCGTGCAGTCGGCCCACCGCCAGGGAGTGTCTGTCGAGGGCGAGCTCGGCTGCCTGGGGTCGCTGGAGAGCGGGGAGGGCGAGGCCGAGGACGGTCACGGCGCCACGGGCAAGCTCTCGCACGATCAGCTCCTTACCGATCCCGATGAGGCGGCGCGGTTCGTGGCCGCCACGGGCGTCGATGCGCTGGCCGTGGCCATCGGCACGAGCCACGGGGCCTACAAGTTCACCCGCAAGCCCGACGGCGAGGTGCTGGCCATGAAGCGGATCGAGGAGATCCACCGCATGCTTCCCAACTGCCATCTCGTGATGCACGGCTCGTCGAGCGTGCCACAGGACCTGCAGGACATCATCAACAAATTTGGTGGCAAGATGCCGCAAACCTGGGGCGTGCCCGTCGAGGAGATCCAGCGGGGCATCAAGCATGGCGTGCGGAAGATCAACGTCGACACCGACTGCCGCATGGCGATCACGGGCGCGATCCGCAAAGTGCTCGCCGAGGCGCCGGAGAAATTCGACCCGCGCGACTACCTCAAGCCGTCCCGCGAGGCGATGAAGAAGGTGTGCGCGGAGCGGATGGTGCAATTCGGCCAGGCCGGCAACGCCGGCAAGGTGAAGTGCGTCACGCTCGCCGAGATGGCGACGCGGTACGCGAAGACCTGATCCGCGTTGTCGTCACGCGTCAACTGGCTCAACCCGGCACGGGGCTGCCCACACCCTCGCTCGGACGTTCGCCTCGGCCCTCCGGGCCTCGGCTCTCTGCATGTCCGCTGCGCTTCGGCATCCCGCCTTCGCTTGCTCCCATAGCCCGCTCGAGGGCATGGGCAGCCCCGTGCCTCATCGTCCCCAAGGTGGCATAGACCTCCGGTCTGTGATGCCTTGAACGTGGCATAGACCTCCGGTCTGTGACCAAGAGATCCGACAGACCGGAGGTCTGTCGCCACTCTCCCCCCTCCATCCGCGCCAGGCCCTGAGGGCCGGGTCACCACCAGCGGGCGGAGGCCCGCCAAGAAACCTGAGGCCACGATGGCGAAGGTTTCGTGAAGCGAGCCATGGGCAGCTCCGTGCCGGGATGGGCCGACGGATGCAGCGTGAAAACCGCATTGCGGCGGGTTGCCCAGCCGCCCTATAGTCCCCGCCCCCATGGATGACCGGCCCCTCCCAACGGCGGCGACCGATGCCGACGTGCTCGCGCGCGGACGGGAGATTCTCCGCGCCGAAGGAGAGGCGATCCTCCAGGCCTCCGCCGCGATCGACGAGTCGTTCTGCCGCGCCGTGCGGCTCATCGAGCAGTGCACGGGAAACGTGGTCGTGACCGGCATCGGCAAGGCGGGCCTGGTGGCGCGGAAGATCTCCGCTACGCTCGCGTCGACGGGCACGCCGAGCCACTTCCTGCATCCGGCCGAGGCGATGCACGGCGATCTAGGCGTGCTCCGCGGTGACGACGTGGTGCTCGCCCTCTCGCAGTCGGGTGAAACGGAGGAGATCACCCGCCTCTTGCCACACGTCGTCGCCCGTAACGTGCCCATCGTGGCGCTCACCGCACACGCCGACAGCACGCTCGGCCGGGCCGCGCGGGTGGTCGTGACCACCGGCCGGGTCCGCGAGGCCTGCGGCCTCGGGCTGGCGCCGAGCACGAGCACGGCGCTTTTGCTGTCGCTCGGCGACGCGATCGCGCTGGTCACCAGCGGCCTGCGGCGGTTCACCCCCGCCGATTTCGCCGCCCGGCATCCGGGCGGCAGCCTCGGCCGCCAGTTGATGCGAGTGGAGGAGGCGATGCGGCCGCTCACGCAGTGCCGCACGGCGGCGGCGGAGGAGCACGTGCGGGGCGTGTTCACCCGGCCATTGCCCTCCCGACGCACCGGGGCCGTGATGATCATCGACGCCGCGGGGATGCTGGTGGGCATCTTCACCGACAGCGACCTGGCGCGGCTTTTCGAACGCCGCAACGACGCCGCCATTGACGGCCCGATCGGTGCGGTGATGACGCACCGCCCCACGACCGTCGTCGCCGGCACGCGGCTCGGCGACGCCATCGCGCTGATGGAATCGCGACGGATCAGCGAACTGCCCGTGCTCGCCGCCGACGGCCGCGCGGTGGGCCTGCTCGACATCGTCGATCTCGTCGGACTCACCCCGGCCGAAGAGGCCCCGGCCATCGTTCGGCCTGCCGGAGTCGCCGCCTGACCGCGCGTCACGAGGAGCAGATGCCATGACGGCCAGCGAAGACATCGAGCGGCGGTTGGCGCGGGTGCAGTTGCTGCTCGTCGACTGCGACGGCGTGCTCACCACCGGGGGCGTGACCTGGTCGAATGACGGTATCGAGCACAAGACGTTCCACATCCGGGACGGTCTCGGCATCCGCCTCTGGCAGCGGTCCGGCGGCAAGGCGGGGATCATCACCGGCCGTTCCAGCCGCGTCGTGCAGTTGCGAGCCGAGGAACTGGGCATGGCGATCGTGCGGCAGGGCGTGGACGACAAACTCGCCACCGTGGCCGGCATCCTTGCCGAACAGGGTCTCTCCTGGGAGCAGGCCGCGTTCGTGGGCGACGACCTCCCCGACCTGGGCTGCGTGATGCGGTGCGGCGTGGGTGTGGCCGTGGCCGATGCCTGCGCGGAGCTCCGGGCCGCCGCGCGGCTGGTGACGGCCGTGCCGGGCGGGATGGGGGCCGTGCGCGAAGTGGTCGAGCGACTGCTCCGCGCCCGCGGCCAGTGGGAATCGATCGTGGCCCGGTATGCCGTCGCCGCCGCCTGACCCCCTCACGTTCTTCCGATCACACCCATGGAACATCGCCTCGGACGCACGCTGCGGGTGTTTCTCGTGGTGCTCGCCGCCGCCGGCATGTACCGGCTGGCGGTGGTGCCGTGGGTGGAGCCACGGATCCGTGATGCACTGCCCGTGGCAGAACTTTCGCCCGAGCAGGCCGCGGCCATCCGCGCGCGGGCCGACCGGCGGCTGGCGGCGCTGGGCGACGTGTTTCCCCCTGGATCGTGGGAGCGAGAAGACCCGATCATGCTGGAGAGCCGGCAGATGCGGCTCCTCTTCAAGCAATACCACACGCTGCCCGACGGTCGCGTGAACCTCGTGCCCTGCACGCTCGTCGTCCTTCCCGACCGCAACCGCGTCGACGGCGGCCATGCGGCGCAGTCGCGCACGATCGTGCTCCGGGCTCCGCAGGGGGCGGTGCTGGAATTCGACGAACCGATCGACCTGCGGCAGGGCCGGCTGGCGAAGCTCGTGGGCGGCAGCCTGCGCGGGCAGGTGACGATCCGCGGCACGCCATCCTCGCCCACCGCCGAGGACGACATCGAGATCGTCACCCGCGATGTCGAACTGGCCGAACTGGAGGTGCGGACGAACGAGGCGGTGCAATTCCGCTATGGCCGCTCGACCGGCAGCGGCCGGGCGATGATCGCGGCCCTGCTGCCGCGGGCCGGCACCAGCGAGCATGGGCCGAACATCGGCGGTGTCGACACGATCCGCCTCGACCGCGACGTGCAGATGCGGCTGGAGGGTTTTTCCGCGGGTCTCATTCCCGGGCAGGAGTCCGAGCAGGCCGCCGCAGCCGCGGAGCCGCAGGCTTCGCCACCGGTGCTCGTCAGCTGCGCGGGGCCGCTGTGCGTGAACGTGGCCGCCAGCGTGATCACGCTCGAAGACCGCGTGGAGGTGGTCCGCGAACTGCCGGGCGGCGGCCGTGACGACTTGGCCTGCGATCTGTTGGCGATCGTGCTCGGCAAGGACGGGCAGGGCGGCGGCCGGATGCGGGGCAGCGTCGAGCCGGTGGAAGTGCAGGCCAGGGGACGGCCGGTCGTCGCCCGGAGCACGGGTTCGGCGCTCGAGGCCCGCGGCGCCCGGCTGGGCTACGAGATTGCCACGCGGCGCATCGTTCTCGACGGCGAAGAGCCGGTGTCGTTGGTGGCCCGCGGCATCCAGATGGAAGCCAAGTCGATCGACTACTCTCCCGGCCCGCCCGGAGATCCCGGCTCCCTCATGGCGGTCGGCCCCGGCTGGCTGCGCACGCAGACGGACGGTTCGCCGCCGGGCGAGGCGCGCTGGGCGAAATGGCTGCGGATGCGGCCCGACGAATCGGGCCACGTCGCGTCGCTGGCAGGCGACGCGGAGGTGGCGATCGAGTCGCAGGGCCGGCTACATGCCGCCGAGATGCATCTGTGGCTCGACGTCGCGGCACGGGGTGCGGCCCCCTCCCGGCCGCGAAATGCGTTGGGCGTCGACCTTGCCGGCATCAGGCCGTCGCGCATGCTTGCCCGTGGAGGCGTGGAGATCGACAGCGAGCAGATCGCCGCCCGCACCGAGCGGATGGAATTGTGGTTCAAGCAGGCCGCTGCGCCGCCGCCTGCCGCGTCCGCGGCAGGTGGCGGCGCTCCTTCGTCGCCGGCTCCAGCGTCGGCGGCCGCGCCGCCCGCCGCTCCCGCGGCGACCGAGCCTGCCGAGCGGATGCGCGGCCGGCTCGTGGCCACGGGCGGCCTCGTCCGCGGCCTGATCACGCTCTCGCCGCGAGGCAACGACGTCGACGAGATGTCGATGGAGGGCGACGTGCGGATCGTGGAGGAAGACCGGGCCGTCGCCCCTGGCGCGCCGGCCGAGGCGGGCATCGAGATCCGCGGCGAGCAGGTGCAGCTTTCGCGGGCCACGCGGTTCGATGCCCGGGCCGTGGTGTCGGGACGGCCCGCGCGGATCACGGGCCGGGGCGTGGATCTCGAGGGGCCGCTGGTGGAGTTCGACCGCGGCCGCAACCGCATGACGGGGGATGGCGCCGGCCGGCTGCGGATGCCGCTGTCGGGAGGCATGAACGGCCTGGAGGCGCTGGCTGTCTCGACCACGGCGGGGGCCGCGGCCCCCGCACAGCCGGGATCACTCGACGTGAGCTGGCAGGGCAGGATGGACTTCGACGGCCTGACCGCGCGGTTCGTCGACCGCGTGGCCACGCGCAGCGGGGCCACGTCGCTCACGGCCGGCTCGCTCGACGTGATCCTCGCGCAGCCGATCCAGTTCGGGGGCCAGAGCCAGCCGCGGCCCGGACAGCGGGCGGAAGTGGCGCGAATCGCCTGCGGCAGCGGCGTGCGGATCGACAGCCAGTCGGTGGCAGAAGACGGATCGAAATCGACCGAGCAGTTGTTCATCAGGGATCTCCTCCTCGACCGGGCCACCGGCGGCTTCACCGGCAGCGGGCCCGGTCGGCTCACGAGCACGCGGTTCGGCCAGGCGCCGGCCATGGCCATGCCGGCTGCCGGCGGCCCGGCGGCCGCGGCCCCCGTGGCCGCCGCGCGGCCCGACGAGCTGACGTATCTCGGCGTCGACTTCCAGCGCGGCATGCGCGGCAACATCAACCAGCGGGTGATGGAGTTTCACCAGCGCGTGGAGGCGATATGGGGGCCGATCGCCAAGTGGGGTGACGCGCTCGATGCCCATGCCCCCGGCGGTCTGCCGCCGCGGGCGGTGACGATCTCCAGCGACGTGCTCACGGTGGGGCAATCGCCCCCGGCGCCCGGGCAACGGCGCACGTCGATCGAGCTGGCCGCGGCCGGCAACATCCTCGTCGAGGGCGAGTCGTTCACGGCGCGGAGCACGCGGCTGGCCTGGAGCGAGGCCAAGGATCTGCTCGTCTTCGAAGGAGATGGTCGCAGCGACGCGCAGCTCTTCCGGCAGGTGAAGGCCGGCGCGCCGACGTCGACCGCCTCGGCCGGGAAGATCCTCTATTGGCGCGGGCTCAACCGCGTCGACGTGGAAGACGCGCGGTATCTCGATTTCGACCAGATCAGTGGCGGCGGATCGGCGCCCAAGCTGCCGGGCCTGGGCACCGCGCCCCAGCAGATGATCCAGCGTCCTGTGCCCGGCACGTGATGCGGCCTCGCCTGGGGCTGGAGGCCCGTCGCGGCCGCGGCGGCCGCCCGCATCACCGCGTTTCCCCGGCGGGCAGCCGACGGGATTCCGCATCGAGGGCGGCCAGCAGGAACCGCATGATCTCCGGGGCCACGGCGTCGTAATAGACGGGGCTGTGGCCCCCGCCGCGCGGGTCGAGGATGGCCGTGTGGGGAATGCCCAGCGCGCAAAGCTTGCTGTGGAGCCGCACGGCGCCGTCGTGCCAGTGGGAGTCGGAGGGATCGCTGGCGAAGCATTGGTGCCGCGGCCAGTTGAGCGGATGCACGTGGAGGATGGCCGTGTCCTGCCGGGCGCGCTCCACGTCGCCGTAGATCTCCCACAGCGTGTCGTAGAACTCGCCGTCGTCGCGGTCGCCGGCCTCGCGCATGGCCTGATGGAAATCGATCGCCGGGGCGATCGCCGCCGCCACCGGGAAGATTGCCGGATATCGGTAGGCGATCCGCAGCGCGCCCTGCCCACCCATGCTGGTGCCAACCAGCGCGATCCCCGGCGCCTGCACGCCGAACCGGCGGCCGATTTCCGTGCGCACCGCCTCGACGACGAACCGCTCGGGCGACGTGGTGTGGTCGAAGGCCGGCACGATCCGGTCGAGCCACCATGAGCGGCCCGCCCGCGGCGCGACCGCGGGCACCGCCGCCGCCTCGATCGCATCGCGCAGGCCGGGGAGATTCTGGAGCATCCGCTCGCGCACGCCATGGAGATAGATGACCGCCTTGCCCGACGCGGGCACGGGAGGCGCGTACAGCTCGCACACATGGCCGCCCACGTCGATCATCGACCAGTGCGGGCGCGGGGCAGGGGGTGCGGCCATCGGTGGAAGGGCGTGGTGGTATGCTCTGCGGGTCGTCGCCGCGAAGCCCATCATGCGCATCCTGCTCACCGCGAAACAACTCGACGCCGGAATCGACCGGCTCGCGGCGGAGGTTCGCGACGGCGTTGGGCCGCGGCCGCTGACGGTGGTGGGCGTGCTCACGGGAAGCATCGTGCTCGTGGCCGACCTGATCCGCCGCCTCGACGGCCCGGTGCGGGTCGGCATGGTGTCGGCCAGCAGCTACCGCGGCGCCGCCACGACGCCCGGGCCGCTTGATCTCTCGCTCGACCTGCTTCCCGACATCGACGGACGCGAGGTGCTGCTCGTCGACGACATCTTCGATTCTGGCCGCACGCTCGCGGCCCTGGTCGGCGAGTTGCAACGTCGCGGGGCGGCGCGGGTGCGGTCGCTCGTGCTGCTCCGCAAGGCCGGGCGGGCCGAAGTGGCCCTACAGCCCGATCATGTGGGCTTCGACATTCCGGACGAGTTCGTCGTCGGGTATGGTCTCGACTTCGACGGCGGCTACCGGCACCTGCCCTACGTGGCCGCCCTCGATGCCGCCGACCTCGCCGCTCACGCATCGCAGCCGGGCCATGCCGAGACCGTCCCGCAGATCGATCTTTCTGGTGCTGAACGGGCGTGATCCCGTCGGCACCGGCCGGCAGTTGGAGATCGCCGCCGAGGCGCTCGGGGCGGCGGGGTGGCAGGTGCACCTGGGAGTGACCGACCGTGGCGGCAGCGTGCCGCGGCGGCTGGCGGCGGCCGGGGTGGCCGTGCATGAGATCGCTCACCGGCCGCGGGCAGACGCGGCTGCGGCAGCCCGGCTGGCGACGGCGCTGGCGGGCGTGCGGCCGGGCGTCGTCATGGCCTGGGGCAGGCGGCCGGTCGCCCTGGCCGCGATCGCGACCCGCTGCCTGGCGGCCGTCGGACGTGGCGGCCGGTTCGTGGCGGTGGCCACCACCGCCCCACGCGGCCTGGCCGATGCGTGGGCCCTGGCCCGGGCCGACCGCGTCGTCGCCGTGTCTGCCGCCATTGCTGCGGGGTGCGCGGCATGTGGAGTGCCGCCCGCCCGGACGAGCGTCATCGAGCCGGCGGTCGATGCCGCTCCGCCGGCAGGTCTTTCCCGTATCGACGTGGCGGGGCGGCTGACGCTCGACCCGGCGAAGTCGTGGACGCTCTGCGTGGCGCCGCTGGTGCCGCCATCCCGGATCGACCGGCTGCTGTGGGCGATCGATCAGCTGGGTGTGGTGCACCGTGGGCTGGAGCACGTGCTCGTCGGCAGCGGGCCCAATCGGGATGCGATCCTTCGCAGGGCGCGGGTGCAGCACCTCGCCGAGCGGCTGCGGGTGGTGCCCTGGTGCGACTGCCTGCCCGACCTGCTGCGTGAAGCCGCACTCGTCTGGCAGGCGGGCGAGGTCGCCTACGGTGGCGCGATCTTCGACGCCATGGGAATCGGAAAACCGGTGGTGGCCGTCGAGAGCGCGGCGGCACGGCAGGCGATCGCGCCTGGTGAAACCGGCCTGATCGTGCCGCCTCTGCCGGAAAGCGAGTTTCCCCGGCGGGCGTTGTCGCTCATCGAGGATGAGCCGCTTGCCGTGCGGCTGGCCGCTGCCGGGCGGGCGCGGGCGCGGGAGCTCTTTCCGCGAGAGCGGTTCGTGGCGGGGCTCATGGCGGTGGTGGATTGAACGCCGCCACGGAGGCCGGCTGCTGCCGCATCCGGCCTCACGCGACCGTGGCCGCGAGTGTCTTCCCCACGGGCGACGCCCGCACCTCGCCGTCCTCGGCCACGAGCACACCGGCCTTGTAGACCTTCGCCGGCATGGAAAACATCTGCGCCAGATCGGCGTGGGGACGGTAGACGGTGATGTCGGCGTCGGCCCCGGCTCCCAGATGCCCCTTGTGGGGAAGCCCGGCGATGCGGGCCGGCGCCGCGCGGGTGACGATGCACAGCTCTTGTAGCGAGTATTCGCGGGTGAGGCCCGCCAGGGGCGAGCGTTTCCGCACGGCCGGATGGATGCGGCCCAGCGCCTCGCGGCGGAAGCCCTCGTCGCCGAGCAGTTTCATCAGCAGGGGATAGGCGAGGAAGTGCGCCCCGTTGGGGTGGTCGGTGGAGAGGGCGACCCGCCACGGGTCGGCGGCGGTGAGAAACCACTCCAGGCCGATGGCCCATTGCCAGGCATGCACGAGACTCTTCTCACGGTAGGTGATGGGAAGCACGCCGCAGCCCCCCTCCAGCGAGAGGTCGTGCGACATCCACGGCACGCCCGTGGCGTGGGCCAGGTGCTCGGCGGCGGCCGAGTCGCCGGTCATTGCCACCGTGGAGCCAAACAGCACCTGGCCGACGTCGAGCGTGAGTTCGTCGTGGTCGTTGAACCACTCCACGAGTGGGGCCACGCCCGAGCCGAACGTGTCGGGATCGAGATCGCCGCCGAGGTAACTGTGGAACTGCACGTGGGCCAGGTGCGCGCGAATCCCGTCGAACGTGCGCATCGTTTCCAGCATCGTCCGCCAGTTGCCCGGCAGCCCGAGATTCGCCGTGTGCACGTGCAGCGGATGCGGCAGTCCGATCGCCGCGACGACGCGGGCCAGTCGCTCGAGGAAGACCCGTGGCGTGAGGGCATGCCGCGGCAACGGGCTGTCGAGATCGTGGTGGTCGCCGCGACGGCCGTATTTCCAGAACTGCGGCCCGCCGGGATTGGCGACCTTGACGGCCCAGCCGCGCTGGCCGCCGATTGCCGTCCGCACGAGACGCTCGGCTTCGCGAAGATCGTCGGCGGCCAGCGCGGCCACCACCGGCTCTTCGTCGGCGGCCAGCAGATACATGCCCTTGTCGAGGATCGGCAGGTCGGCCAGTTCCATGTGGGCCAGCGGTGCGGCGGCGACCGCGATGGCGGCGTCGAACACCGTCGTGTAGCCGAGCGCGCCGTAGAGGGCCCCGGTGGAGTGGATCGTGGGAACGGCGGCCGGCGCGGAGCGGGCCAGGTGCGGCGCAATGCGCCGGCCGGCCCCCACCTTCGCTCCGGCCACGTGGCTGTGGAGATCGACGCCGCCGGGCATGACGACGCAACCCATCGCGTCGATCCGCACGAAGTCCTGACCGTCGGTCGGGGCGGGAACGATCCGGCCGCCATCGACCCAGATGTCGGCCACCACGCCATCGCGGTCGTTCGCCGGGTCGTGGACGGTGCCACCGACGAGAACGAAGCGGGGGGACGGGGTCATGGGCGGCCTCCCGCAAGAAGGCCGCGCACGGCGGTGAGGAGCTCGCCGAGCGGCTGCGGATCGGCGGCGACGCGCTCGACGGCGAGCGCGTCGCCGCGGCCGCGGATCGCCGCTTCGACGCCGTCGGCAAGCCGGCCGATCGCCAGCACGCAGTCAACCTCCCCACGCTCGATCAGCCTTCGGGCCGACGCCTCCGCCGGCAGAAACCGTCCTCCGCCCCGGTCTGCACGGGCGATCGCACCGGCGGCGCCGTAGCGCCAGGTGCTGACCGCCGCCGCGATGGCATGCGCGGCGCCGCGGGCCGGGATTTCGAAGGCGGGCTTCCGATGGGCGATCTCGCGGACCACGTGCGCGATGCTCCACGCCCCGAGCCCGAGGTCATCGTCGGCATCGTTGGTGACGATGGCCACGCAGGTTGCCTCTGCGATCGCGCGGTGGGCGGCGACGCATGCGGCGACGGATTCCCCGCCAGCTGCCGGCGGCTCGCCCCCGCGGACGAGATGCAGGAGGATCCGGGCGGCCTCGATGGCGGCCGACCCCGCCACCGGCACACGCACGACGGTGGCCCGGGGAGGCACCATGGCGGTGAGGGCCGGATCCGCTGCCGCGGGGTCGCAGCCCCAGAGGATCACCACGTCGGCACGGTCGCGCATCTCCTCGGGCGCGGCCGTCACCTCACCGACGCGGGCGATGGTCGGTCCGGCGGGGCGATCGAGGTCGGGCTGGCCGAAGTCGACTGCGGCGGCGATCGCCTCGGCGAGGTCGCAGGCCGCGCGGGCGGCGTCGGCCGTGGCCGCGACCAGCCCCGTGGCGAGGACGCGGCGGGCATGCACCAGCCGCCGGGCAGCCGCGGCGAGCGGTTCGGGAGCGTGGGGAGGCGATGCCACAGGCCCAGCCGTCCTCACTTGGGGAGCACCCAGATGTTGCGGTAGCGGACGGGATTGCGGTGGTTCTGCAGGAAGAGCGGACCGGTGGGCTTCTCTTCCGTCTGTGGCCCGCTCGGGGTGATCACCGGCACATCGACGTCGTCCTGGATCACGACGCCGTTGTGCCGCACGGTCATCCTCGCATTGGCGATCTTCCGGTCCCCGTCGAATCGCGGTGCCGTGAAGTCGATGTCGTAGGTCTGCCAGGCGAGTGGCGGAAGGCACATGTTCACCAGCGGCGGCGCTACGCTGTAGACGCTGCCACAATCGTCGGCCTTGCTGGCGAGCCCGAAGCTGTCGAGCATCTGCACCTCGTAGCAGCCCTGCACGTAGGCGCCGCTGTTGCCCCGGGCCTGGCCGCGGTCCTCCGGCTGATACGGCAGCCGAAATTCGACGTGCACCAGCGCGTCGCCGAAGGTGTCCTTCGTCGTCACGCCCTCCATCAGCAGCCCGTCGGGCGTCATGCGGCCGCCGACGAGCTTGTCGGTGTTGGAGCCGTCGAAGATCACCACCGCGCCGGGCGGCGGCTTCTGCCCGAGCGTCGGGCTCGTGCGCGACACCTTGGGGAGCCTCGCAATCTCGCCTTCGGCATCGTCGAGCACGACCACGGTCGGCGTGCCTTTGATCACGCGGACCGCGGCGCGGCGCGTGGTTCCGCCCCAGTCGACGCCGTGGAGCGCCACCTCGGTGGCATCGCCGGACCGCGCTCCCTGGCCCACGACCTTGTCGGGGGGCGTCCAGCCGGCGCCCGGCAGGCCGCCCGGATACCCGACGGCGTTGAAATCGCCGTTGCCCAGGGCCACCACCTGCACGCCGAAAGGCATCGGCTGCCCGTTGATGGTGAGGGTGCCGGCGTATTCACCCTGGAAGGGGAAGTCGGTGTCGGTCTGGGCAGGATCGGTGTAGGCCGGCTTTCCCGAAGGAGCGGCCATGGTGGTCGCGTGGACGAGAGCCATGACGAAACATACAACTGCCAGACGCGTGGCCGATCGATGCATGGGGCGTTCCTCCGGAAAACCGGAAGTATGCACCAAAGCCGAGCGGCTCGCGATCCCTTTCCCCAGCCAGGTGCATTTCTCCCATGACCAGCAGGGCAGCGACTCGGCGGAAGGTGCGCACCGCCATCATCGGCCTCGGCTTTGGCGCCGAGTTCATCCCCATCCATCAACGCCACCCCGACGTGGAGCTCGTCGCCATCTGCCAGCGGTCGAAGGACAAGCTCGACCAGGTCGGCAAGGCTTTCGGCGTCGCGCGGCGCTACCAATCCTTCTCCGACGTGCTCGCGGACAAGGAAGTCGACGCCGTCCACATCAATTCGCCGATCCCCGACCACGGCCCGATGTCGATCGCGGCCCTCGAGGCGGGCAAGCACGTGATGTGCACCGTGCCGATGGCGACGAGTGCGGACGATTGCCGGAAGATCGTCGAACTGTGCGACAAGACGGGCCTCAGATACATGATGGCCGAGACGGTCGTCTATGCCCGCGAGTTTCTCTTCATCAAGCAACTGGCCGACCGTGGCGATCTTGGCCGGATCCAGTTCGTGCAGGCGAGCCACCAGCAGGACATGGACGGCTGGCCCGATTACTGGCCCGGGCTGCCGCCGATGCACTACGCGACCCATTGCGTGGGGCCGTGCCTGGCGCTGGAGCGGAAGGATGCCGAGGAGGTGAGCTGCTTCGGGTCGGGACGGATCCGCGAGGAACTCATCGGCAGGTATGGCTCGCCCTTCGCGATCGAAACCGCGCATGTGAGGCTCCGCCGCAGCGACGTCGTGGCCCGGGTCATCCGCTCCCTCTTCGACACGGCCCGGCAATACCGCGAGAGCTTCGACGTGTATGGCTCGAAGCAGAGCTTCGAGTGGCAGCTCTGCGAAGGAGAGGAGCCGGTGCTCCACACGGCCAAGAAGCCGGAGCCCGAAATTCCCCGGAGGGTGTCCGTGCCGGATTTCGCGCACCTGCTTCCCGGGCCGATTCAGCGGTTCACCACCGGGGGCGTCTACGACGCGGACGATCACCAGCACCTGTCGTTCACGCAGGGGGGCGGCCACGGCGGCAGCCACCCGCATCTGGTGCATGAGTTCGTGACATCGCTCGTCGAGGGGCGGGATCCATATCCCAACGCGCGGCAGAGTGCCAACTGGACCTGCACCGGCCTGCTCGCCCACGAAAGCGCGATGCAGGGAGGCGCGATCAAGAAGCTTCCGGAGTGGAGCCTTTCGTCGTGACGCGACCGGCCGTGGCCGGCATTCAGCCGCGGCCCTCGGCCTTGGCGAACACGAGCCGCCCGGCCGTCGTCTGCAGCGTGCTCGTGACGCTCGCGTGCACCGTGCGGCCGATCAGGTCGCGGCCTCCTTCCACGACCACCATCGTGCCGTCGTCGAGGTAGCCGACGCCCTGTCCGGCCTCCTCGCCCGGCTTCACGAGCCGGATGTCGAACGAGTCACCCGCCAGGAATGCCGGCTTGAGCGCCAGTGCCACCTCGTTGATGTTGATCGCCTGCACCGTCCGCACCTCGGCGAGCTTCATGACGTTGGCGTCGTTGGTGATGATCCGGCCACCCAGCCGCCGGGCCATCGCCACCAGTCGCGTCTCGTCGGTGGTGTCGTCTGCGTCTCCATCGTGGCCGGCCGCCAGCACCTCGATGTCGGCGGACTTGCAGTTCCGCAGCCGCGCCAGCACGTCGAGCCCGCGCCGACCGCGGGTGCGGCGTGACCGGTCTCCGGAGTCGGCCGCCTCCTGGAGCTCATCGACGATGAATGACGGCACCACGAAACGACTCTGGAAGAGGCCCGTCTCGGCGAGGTCGGCGACGCGGCCGTCGATGATCGCCGAGGAGTCGAGCACGTTGGGGCGGAGCCCCTTCACGTCGCGGGCGAACTCCACGAAGGGGATGAGGAAGCGGAAGTCGTCGCGGGTCTGGATGAGGAGGCTCGTGCACACATAGCACAGCATCGAACCGAGGATCAGCGGCAGCCACTGCGTGACCGGATGCTTGGGGCTGGGCGGGATGATCGGCGTGAGGGCGAGGATCGCGATGTAGGTGACGAACACGCCCACCAGGAGGCCGAAGTACACCGCCGTGATCACGGTCAGGTCCTTGCGGCGCAGCGAGGCGTCGATGCCGATTACCGTCAGCGGCAGGGCGATCATGCCGACGAGCACCGCCCAGGGCACCCATTCGGGAGCGGCCCGCATCGGTTCGGAGTTGAAGATCAGGACCGCGATCCCGACCGACACCATCACGAAGATCGCACGCAGGACAATGAGCGCCATGTCGGGAGTCTAACTGTCCGTGGAAAAAGTCGTCCATGACCTTTTTCCACTTGATCGACCGCAGGAAACGCCGGGGGTTTCCCGGGTCGACGGCCTTCGCATCCTTCTCGGGCAGACTTGTTCCACAGTCTGTCAGCAGACGCGGCGGTCGTGATCCCATTCGAGATACCGGTCGGTCATCCCGGCGATGTAGTCGGCCGCGCTCCGCGGCACGCCGCACTGGGCCACCCGCTCCCGGAAACTCGGCGCCATCGCATCGGGGTGGTCGCAATACCAGCGGAAGAGGCGGGTGAGCTTCTCCTGGACGGCGGCTCTCACCGTCATCACCAACTCGCTGCGGTAGACCCGCTGGAAGAGGAACCGCTCTAATTCGATCTTTCCTGCGGCTACCGTGGAGGAATGGGTCACGGTTCGCGGCCGCCCCGGCCCGGCCCCGGCGCGGACCCGCGCCACCGAGTCGATGCCGAGGCGGTCGATGGCGGCCCGGCTCTCGGCCACGAGATCCGCGACCTGCAGGTCGACCAGTTCATGGATCACGGCCCGACGCAGATCGTTGCCGGCGATGGCGCCGTAACGGTCGCGGGCCCGGCCGCCCGCGGTGGCCACCAGCGGGAGATCGAGCAGCTCGTCGAGCGTCACGAGCCCCAGTTCGATGGCATCATCGGCGTCGTGGGTGTCGTAGGCGATCGAGTCGGCGGCGTCGACGGCCTGCGTCTCCAGGAGCGGCGCTGCGTCCAGGTGGATGCCGGCGGCGGGCCGGCCCTTGACCCGCGCCGCCTGGGCCTCGAGGATCTCGCGGGAGAGATTCAGGCCCGGAAAATCGGGATATCGGTTTTCCAGGAGCTCCATGATGCGCAGGGCCTGCGCGTTGTGGTTGAAGCCGCCGTCGTGCTCCAGGAGCTCGTCGAGCGTGTCCTCGCCAGCGTGGCCGAGCGGCGGGTGGCCGATGTCGTGGGCCAGGGCGAGCGCCTCCACGAGGTCTTCGTTGAGGGCCAGCGTGCGGGCGAGCGTGCGGGCGATGCCCGTGACCTCGAGGGTGTGCGTGAGCCGGCTGCGGTGGTAGTCACCGTGGTAGCCGGTGAAGACCTGTGTTTTGTGGGCCAGCCGCCGGAACGCGGCCGAGTGCACGATCCGGTCGTGGTCGCGCTGGTAGGGGCTACGAAACGGGTGCCAGGGCTCCGAGTGGACGCGGCCCACCGAATCGGCGGCATGCATCGCGTAGGGGGCGAGGAGCAGTGCTTCACGGGCTTTCCAGTCGGCGGGCGCCATGCGCTCACACCTCCTCGGCCGCCCTGGCGGCCGTGAGCTGTTCCCACAGGCCGTCGAGCGCCTGCGGGAGGACGCGGACCCCCGCCACGGTGGGCATGAAATTCACGTCGCCGCTCCACCGCGGCACGATGTGCCAGTGGAGGTGGCCGGGCAGGCCCGCGCCGGCCACCTGCCCGAGATTGAGACCGATGTTGAAGCCTTGGGCCTGCATGCACCGCTCGATGATCCCGCACCAGTGGGTGAGGCAGTGCTGCAAATCGAGCAGGTCGGCCGCAGGCAGGCTGGTAAGCGTGGCCCGGTGGTCGAGCGGGGCCACGAGCAGATGGCCATTGGAGTAGGGGAAGCGGTTGACGACCACCACGCTGCGGTCCGTGCGCTCGAGCACGCCGAGCTGCCGGTCGTCGGTCGGCTCGGCGGCGGCGGCCCGGCAGAGAAAGCAGCCGCGGTCGGCACCGGTCCGCCACTCCCGCGGCTCGAGCATCGCGCCCTTGTCGTGCCCCTGCACGTAACCGAGCCGCCACGGAGCCCAGAGGGTTTCGACGTTCATGAGCCGTATCTTACTCGAAAGGGGCCGGTGGAGCCCCAGATCGGGATTGACTTGCCCGTCGGGGTTTCCGCAAATGCCCGCATGGAATTCAAGGTGGCGCTGGACGTGTTCGCCGGGCCGATGGACCTCTTGCTCTACCTCGTGAAGAAGCACGAGGTGGACATCACCCAGGTGCCGATCGCCAAGCTGGCCGAGGAGTTCGTCACCTACCTCGACGTGCTCGAAGGCCTCGCCATCGACCAGGTGGGCGAATTCGTCGATCTGGCCAGCGTGCTGCTGGAGATCAAGGCCCGGGCCCTCGTGCCGCGGCCGGAGGAGGCCGAGGAGCCAGTCGAACCGGTGCGGGAGGACCTCGTGCAGCGGCTTCTCGAATACAAACAGTATCGCGATGCGGCCGCGCTGCTCGAGGATCGGGCCCGGCAATGGGAGTTGCGGTTTTCCCGGCTTCCGGTCGACGAGCCCGCGGAGCGGGGCGCGCCGGCCGACGTGGCGATCGCCGACGTGCACGTGTGGGATCTCGTGGGAGCGATGTCGCGGGTGCTGCGGAAGCGGGAGCGGCGCAAGCCGCGGCAGATCGTCCAGGACGATACGCCGATCGAGGTGCACATGGAGGGGGTGGCGGCGCTCGTGGCGGAGCGTGGAAAGGTGGCTTTCACCGACTTCTTCGAGGACGACATGCCGCGGACGCGGCTGGTGGGTATCTTTCTGGCCGTGCTGGAGCTCGTCCGCCGGGGCCGCCTGTCGGCCCGGCAGGAGAAGTTGTTCGACGAGATCTGGCTGGAGCCGGCAGCGCCCGCATCCCGAGAGCCCGCATGATCGAGAATTCCCCCGTCCGCACCCTCGTTCACAAGGGGCTCACGATCGAGGGCTACTCGCGGGCCGCCGTGCAGAGCTACTGGCGGATCCCGGAGCTGAAGCTGGGCTTCGACCTCGGGGGCCAGCCCTGGGCGTTCATGGCCACCGGCACGTGGTTTCTCACCCACACCCATCTCGACCACATCGCGGCGCTGCCGGTGTATGTCGCGCGGCGGCGAATGATGAAGATGGAGCCCCCCACGATCTACGTGCCGGAGTCGGCGGTCGAGCCGATCGAAAAACTCCTCAAGGCGGTGAGCCGGCTCGATCGCGGCCGCCTCCCCTGCACGCTCCTGCCGGCCCGACCCGGCGACGAGATCGAGCTCTCGCGCGAGCACGTCGTCACCGTGTCGGGCACCTGCCATACGCTGCCGAGCGTGGGTTACGTGGTGTGGGACCGCCGCCGCAAGCTCAAGCACGAATACCACGGCCTGCCCGGCGACAAGATCCGCGACCTGCGGCTCTCCGGCGTGGAGGTGACGCAGGAGTCGCGGACGCCGCTGGTGGCGTATTTGGGTGACAGCTCTCCCGAGGGGCTCGACCGCTGCCCGGCGATGTTCGAGGCGATGATCCTCATCACCGAGATGACGTTCGTGGCCCACTCGCATCGCAAGGAAAAGATCCACAAATATGGCCACATGCATCTCGACGACTACCTCACCCGCCGCGAGCGGTTTCGCAACGAGGTGATCATCGCCTCGCACTATTCGACGCGGTACACTGATGACCGCATCCGCCGGATCCTCGCCAAGAAGGTTCCGGACATGCTGGATGGCCGGCTGCACGTGTGGCTGTGAGTTTTCGCCGTCCCGGCGTCGGCTCCAGTGGCTCACCCCGGCTTCGGGCTCCCCGTACCCCGTCGCCGGACGTTCGCAGATGCCCTCCAGGCATCTGCTCTCTGCATGTCCGCTGCGCTTCGCCATCCTGGCTTCGCTTGCTCCCATAGCCCGGCTCACGGGGCACGGGGAGCCCGAAGCCTCACCGCTTACGCGAGACTCCGGTCTGCGCTGTCCGAA
>JBIIIP010000057.1:0-18001 GCA_044234625.1 Pirellulales bacterium
CCGAAAGTGGCATAGACCTCCGGTCTGTGACCAAGTTTTCTCGACAGACCGGAGGTCTGTCGCCACGTGGGGAGAGGCGTGTCGCCACTTGCTCGTCATCCCCTCCATCCGTGCCAGGCCCGGAGGGCCGGGTTCGCGCCAGCGGGCGGAGCCCGCCCAGAAAACCGAGGCCACGACGGCGAGGTTTTCGTGAAGATAGACCTCCGGTCTGTGACTAAATAGTGCCGACAGACCGGAGGTCTGTCGGCACTTCGTGTGGCGCGCCTGTCGCGCCACTTCCTCATCCCCACCACCCAACAGGTAGGCACGGGGCTGCCCATGCCCTCGAGCGGGCTAGGGGAGCAAGCGAAGCCAGGATGGCGAAGCGCAGCGGACATGCAGTGAACGCAGGGCTGGAGGCCCGCAGCGAATGTCCGAGCGAGGGTGTGGGCAGCCCCTTGCCGGGTTCAGCACCCAAGGAGCCTCCGCCCTCGGCGTATAGTGATGCTCGCCATGCACGCGCATCCCCGATCCGCCTACGTTCACGTGCCGTTCTGCCGGCACCGCTGCGGCTATTGCGACTTCACGCTCGTGGCAGGGCGGGATGACCTGATCGACCGCTACTTCGCCGCGTTGGCGATCGAGCTCCGACGCGTGGCCGAGCCGCTCCCTCTCGACACGCTCTACTTCGGCGGCGGCACGCCGTCACATCTGGGGCCACTCGGGCTGCGGCGGCTTTTCGATGTGCTCGGCCCGCGGCTCGTGCCCGCGGCCGGAGCCGAGGTGACGGTCGAGGCGAATCCACTCGACGTGACGGCCGAATTCGTGGCTGCCTGTCGCGATCTCGGCGTCACGCGGGTGAGCCTCGGCGGCCAGTCGCTCGATGCCACCACGCTCGCAGCACTCGACCGCGACCACGCGCCCGACGACGTGCGGGCGGCCGCCGGGCTTCTGCTCGATGCCGGGCTCGTCGTGAATCTCGACATCATGACGGCGGCGCCGGGGCAGACGGTGGCCGAAGTGGAGAGCGATCTGGCGGCGGCCGCCGCGCTGGGCGTGCAGCACGTGTCGGTCTACTGCCTCACGTGGGAGCGGGGGACGGCGTTCGAGTCGGCCCGGCGGCATGGCGACCTCGTGCCCGCTGAGGAAGCGGTCGAGCGGGCAATGTTTGAACTGGCGATCGATCGGCTGGAGGCCGCCGGATACGAGCACTATGAAGTCTCGAATTTTGCCCGCCCTGGTTTTCGCTGCCGGCACAACGAGGCGTATTGGGACTGCCGCCCCTGGGAGGCCTTCGGGCCGGGGGCGGCCCGGTTCGACGGCCGGACACGGGTCACGAACCATCGCAGCACGACGGCCTGGATCAACAAGACGCTCGCCGGCGACGACGCCACGTGCGATGTCGATGCCATGACCGACGAGCAGGCGGCGCGGGAGCGGCTCGTGGTGGGCCTCCGGCGGCGTGACGGCGTCGAGCGCTGGGCCTTCCGTGCGGCCAGCGGCTTCGACCTGGATGCCGTCGTCGGCGAGGTGATCCCGCGGTGGGTGGCCCGTGGCCTCGCTGCCGACGACGGCCTGTGCGTGCGGCTCACCCGCGACGGCCTGCTCGTCTCCGACGCGCTGTGGGCCGATGTGCTGCGGGAAGGCGTGGTTCAGCCCGACTGCGGTTCCTGACGCGGCCCGCTATTGCAGGGCGTTGGTCAGGTCGAGGATGGCCTTCTTGCCGTCAGCGAAATACATCAGCGTGTTGTCGGCGGCGAAGAGGGGATTGGGAATCCCCGCGAAGCCCGGCGAGAGGGACCGCTTCACCACCACCACTGTCTTCGCCTTGTCGACCTCGAGGATCGGCATGCCGGCGATGGGGCTCTTGGGATCGGTGCGGGCCGCAGGATTCACCACGTCGTTGGCCCCGATCACGATCACCACGTCGGTCTCCGGGAAGGTGGGGTTGATGTCGTCCATCTCGCGGAGTTTCTCGTAGGGGATGTCGGCCTCCGCGAGGAGCACGTTCATGTGGCCCGGCATCCGGCCGGCCACCGGGTGAATCGCATACTCGACCGTGGCCCCGCGCTTCTCAAGCGCGTTGGCGAGTTCGCGGACGGCATGCTGCGCCTGCGCCACCGCAAGGCCGTAGCCCGGCACGATCACCACGCGGTCGGCGCCTTCGAGCACCATGGCGATCTCCTCGGCGCTCGCGCTCTTCACCTTGCCGGCATAGACGTCGTCGGCATTGGCCGCGGCCGTCGTGCCCAGGCCGCCGAAGAGCACGCCCACGAGGGAGCGATTCATCGCCTGGCACATGATCGCCGTGAGGATCAGCCCCGAGGCGCCGACCAGCGACCCCGCGATGACGAGCACCGAGTTGTCGATGACGAAGCCGGCCGCCGCCGCGGCAAGACCCGAGTAGCTGTTGAGCAGGCAGATCACGACCGGCATGTCAGCCCCGCCGATCGGCAGCGTGAGCGTGATGCCTAGCCCGCTCCCCGCGACCACGAGCAGCCAGAAGAGCAGGTTCGACGACGGGTTCGCGCACACGCCCCAGATGAGCAGGAGCGTGATGCCGGCCAGGCCGAGATTGATCCAGTGACGGTTCGGATTCGTCCACGCCTTCTTGAACTGCGGCAACTCCTCGAGTTTGCCGAAGGCCACGAGGCTGCCCCAGAACGTGACCGCCCCGATCAGGCCGGTGACGGCGGTGGCAATGGCGAACTGCGTCCAGGCCGCGAGCGGCGTGGCGGCGGCTTTTGCGGCGGCGGTGGCATTCCACAATTCCGCACCGGCCACGAACACCGAGGCGGCGCCGCCGAAGCCGTTCAAGAGCGCCACCATCTGCGGCATGCCGGTCATCGGATATTTCACCGCCATCACGGCCCCGATCACGGCCCCGATGGCACCGGCGATGCCCACGAGGGCCAACGGCCAGACGCCACGGGCGGCGACCGCCTGCTGCACCGCCGGCTCGAAGCAGGCTGCCACCAGCGCGATCGCCATGCCGGCGGCGCCGAGGTAGTTGCCCTTCACGGCCGTCCGTGGGCCCGTCATGAGCTTGAAAGCCACGATGAACAGCATCGAGGCTGCGAGGTAGGCGAGATTGATCCAGGCGTGGGCCGACATGTGGCTACTTCTTCTTCGGTTGGAACATTTCGAGCATGCGGTGCGTGACCACGAAGCCCCCCGCGACGTTGATCATCGCGAAGACGACGGCGACGAGACCGAGCAGATTGCCGAACCCAAAGCCGCCGGCAGCCACGGCGGCCGCGACGATGATCGCCCCCACGGCCGTGATTCCCGAGATGGCGTTCGAGCCGCTGGTGAGCGGGGTATGGAGCCGCTGCGGCACCTTCATGATCACCTCGAAGCCCACCCACATGGCGAGGAGGAAGACCGTCAGCAGGCGGATGAAGCGGGCCGCCGGGTCCTCGGCGGCAGCGGCCTCGGCGAACAGGGCGACGAACGTGGGGATCATGGCTTCTCCTCCAACGGAGCGAGGCCGGCCCGCTCGCGGACTTTGGGATGGACGATCTGGCCGCCGCGGGCCACGAGGGTGTCGCGGGTGATCTCATCGTCGAGCGACAGCTCGGGCAGGCCGCCCTTGACGAGGTGCGTGAGGAAGGTGGCGATGTTCTTGGCGTAGAGCTGGCTGGTGTGGTAAGGCACGTCGGCGGGGAGGTTCGTGGGGCCAAGGATCGTCACCCCGCCAGTGACGGTCGTTTCACCACAGCAGGTGCACTGGCAGTTGCCGCCGCGTTCCGCCGCCATGTCGACGATCACGCTCCCCGGCCGCATCCGCGCCACCATCTCGTCGGTGACGAGCGTGGGCGCCTTCTGGCCGGGAATCAGCGCCGTGCAGACCACGACGTCGCTATCTGCGATCACCCGCCCGAGCAGTTCCCGCTGCTTGGCGTAGAACTCCTCGCCCATCGCCTTGGCATAGCCGCCGGCGGCCTCGCTGGAGCCCGTCTCCAGGGGCAGTTCCACGAACTTGGCACCGAGGCTCTGCACCTGCTCCTTGACGGCGGGCCGCACGTCGTAGGCGCTCACTTGCGCGCCGAGCCGCTTGGCGGTGGCGATCGCCTGCAGGCCGGCCACGCCCGCACCGAGAATCAACACCTTGGCGGGCGTGACGGTGCCGGCCGCCGTGGTCATCATGGGGAAGATCCGCGGGAGTGCGGTGGCGGCCAGGAGCACGGCACGATAGCCCGCGATGTTGGCCTGGCTGGAGAGCACGTCCATGCTCTGCGCCCGGGTGATCCGCGGCACGAGCTCCAGGGAAAAAAGCGTCGCCCCACGCTCGGCCGCATCTTGGCAGGCCTGCGGCGCACCGAGCGGGTCGCACAAGCCGATGAGGATTGTGCCCTGCCGGAGACGATCGCGGTCGGCGTGCCAGCTGTCGCCCGCAGCCGCGGCGGTCCGCACGGTGAGCACGCAATCGGCCTGGAAGACCTCGTCGCGGGAGGCGATCGTGGCTCCGGCCTGGCGGTATTCGTCGTCGGGAAATCCGGCCGCGGCGCCGGCCCCCTGCTCCACGACCACCTCCAGGCCGGCCTTTCGCAGCGGGGCGATAGCGGCGGGCACGAGGGCCACGCGGCGCTCTCCGGGAAACAATTCCTTGGCGACGGCAACCTTCATCGTGAGCAGCCTTGCAGCGAAGCGGGAAAGGGGAGGGACGCCGGGGGAAGCGGTCGACGAGGCAAAGTGTGCTTGCTGGCGGGCCGGATGGCAACTGCCTCGGGATCGGGCGCCCGGCGGCGGGTGGGCTCGGGGCGATGCCGCGGGGAAAACCGGCTTTCGCGTGTGCCGCGGCCCCGAAGCAGGCCGCTTGCTGGCCGATCAGGTGATTGGTAGTCTCCGGGGCTCGGAAAGAGAGAGAAAAATGAAGACCTTCATGGCCAAACCGGGCGAAGTGAAACAGCGGTGGTGGGTGGTCGATGCCAGCGGCAAGGTGGTTGGCCGCCTCGCCAGCGAGATCGCCATGATCCTCATGGGCAAGCATCGTCCCACCTACACGCCTCATGTTGATACCGGCGACTACGTCGTCGTCATCAACGCCGAGAAGATCGAGTTCACCGGGAAGAAGTGGCAGCAGAAACTCTACCGTTGGTACACCGGCTACCAGGGCCTGAAGACCGAGTCGGCCGAGCACCGCCGCGACCGACGCCCCGAACTGATCATTGAAGAGGCCGTGCGGCGGATGCTGCCCAAGACGCGGCTCGGCCGCGTGATGCTCGACAAGCTCAAGGTCTATGCGGGCCCCGAGCATCCCCACCAGGCCCAGGAACCGGAGACGCTCGAACTCGCGGCCAAGTGAGCCGCGGCGACCGTCTTCTTGCACTACCTATTTTTTTCGCGGAGCGAGGTTGAGCGACGATGTCTGAAGCAATCGTGAAGGCCGGAAAGTCGGGTCCCGAAGTGATCGCCACCGGACGTCGGAAGACGGCCGTCGCGCGGGTGCGGCTGCAAAACGGCACGGGCGCCATCACTGTGAACGGCCGAGAGCTCGATGCCTACTTTCCCGCGATCAAGGACCGGATGCTCGTGGCTGGAACGCTCGACCAGGTCGGCAAGCGCTCGGCCGTCAACGTGAGCATCACCGTCGATGGCGGCGGCCCAACGGGCCAAGCAGGGGCGTGCCGGCTGGGGATCGCACGGGCGCTGAAGGCGTTCGACGCCGATCTTGCCGAGTCGCTCCGCCACAGCGGCATGCTGACCCGCGACGGACGGATGAAGGAGCGGAAGAAGTACGGTCTGCGTGGCGCCCGCCGCGGCACGCAGTTCAGCAAGCGCTGAATACACGCTCGAAAAGCCTCCTGGCCTTTTCCTGCCTGGGGTCGACCACCGAATAGCCGAGGGTTCCCACGCTCCCAGGAGGGATTCCCACGGCTTGAGAGCCATCTCCGAGCGAACGGAGCCCAGGAAGGGCGCAGTGAGCGTCCGGCGACAGGGCGTGGGCATCCCCGACCCTTGCGTGACGCGGATCGCTCCTCCGAGGCAAGACCGCACGATCGGTATAACCGGGCGAAAATGCCGGTTTCCCCGGCCCGCGAACCGAAGACATAATTCGGTTTGGTATTCGCCGCCTCGCCTCCGAAGGACCGTGCCATGATCCGGATCCGTGCCGTTGCTGTCGTCGTCTGCCTGGCGCTCGTGAGTTCCTTGTTGGCGCCCGCAGTCGCCCGCGAGCCCGCAGCCCGCTCCGCCACGGTGATCGGCGTGCTGGATGCGGAGCAGGACGGGCAGGTGTCGGTGAAGTTCATTCCCAACGACTCGCGTAGCGCCCAGATCGTCGTCCACAATAAGATGCAGAAGCCGCTCACGCTGAAACTGCCCGATGCCTTCGCGGGAGTTCCCGTGCTCGCACAAATGGGCGGCATGGGCATGGGCCAGCAGGGTGCAGGTTTCGGTGCCGGAGGCATCGGGGGCGGGCAAACCATGGGCGGCGGCGGCATGGGCGGCGGCATGGGCGGTGGCATGGGCGGCATGGGCGGTGGCGGCGCCTTTTCGATTCCCGCGGAAGGCAAGCGGGTGATCCGCGTGATGACCGTCTGCTTGGAGCATGGAAAGCCGGAGCCTTCGCCCCGCCTGCCCTACAGGCTCGCCGAACTGGAAGCGTTTTCGTCCGACCCTCAACTGACGGCCGTCATGGAGTCGCTGGGGCGCGGAGAAATTTCCCAGAAGGTTGCCCAGGCCGCGGCGTGGCACATCGCCAATGGCCTTACCTGGGAGCGGCTGGCAGCCGAGAAGATCGATCATGCCGCAGGCGTGCCCGACGAACCGTTTTTCACGGCGGCGGAGCTTTTCGCCGCCCACCGTGTGGTTGCGGCAGTCGCCGCCGCGCATCCCAAAAGCACTGCCAGCGAACCATCGTCCGGCAGGTGACCGGCCCCGCCGGCGTCAATCAACGCCAGCGTTGACCTCACCACCGGCCCGCGAGCCGAGCGCCTTCCATGCAGCGGCGTCGATAGACGATTCCACCGTCCGCACGGAGCCGTCCATCATCAGCGTGTTGACAAGGCCGGGGTGGTGACTGCGCGACGGGATCACTGCATAGGTGGGGAGCGAGGTGCTGCGGCCTTCCCGCGTGCTTGTCACGGAGATGTCAAAGTTGCCGGTGCCGTTGCCGGTGTCTGCGATCACCGTGTTGGGGGGAAATGTCGTGGTGAACCCGACGTGGATCGCCCGGCCACATACCCATTCCGTATGCCCATTTTCATTCGACCAATCGCCGCCCGTGATCTTGGAGCGGACATCCGCCGGCGTGGCCGGCAGATCGGTCGGCGAGGAGGGAGCAGTCGCGTCGTGGTAGCGGGGCGTGAATGCCTTCACCTCCGACATCGCAATTGTTTTGCTGAGGCCGTCGGGGAAGGAATTGTGCCGCAGTTTGCCGTCTGGGGCGAAAGCGGCGCCGCCGTCGGCCTTCGTCGCAGGGTTGTAGATCAGGTAGTGCCCGACGCTGAGTGCGTAGTTGAGGGGGTAGTGCTGCGGCACGCCGCTGGCATCCAGGCGAGAGCGATTCTTCGGCTCCGAGGGGCACATGAGCGGGTCAACCCGCGACGCAGCCACGCCATAGGGCGGCAGCAGCGCCATGTTCACGGCCGAGTGGTAGCCATTCTTGAAGTCGATCCGCTTGTAGAGCGTGTCACCCTCCATGTAGGGAAGCATCAGCGCCTGCCCGGACCACGGCTGGCTGGTGGTGCCGTCGGCCGCACGCGAACCAGCCAGGTCGCCCGAGGGAGGATAGACGCGCTTCGCCGACTCGTGGTTGTGGATCGCCAACCCGAGTTGACGCAGGTTGCTCTGGCAAGTGGCCCGGCGGGCGGCCTCGCGGGCGGTTTGCACGGCCGGCAGCAGTAGGCCCACGAGCGTGCCGATGATCGCGATGACGACCAGCAATTCCACCAGCGTGAAACCGGCCAACGCACCCCTTGACGACGAGCTTCGAAAGCAACAAACCATTTTCGCAACCCTTTTGTGACAAAAACCACGAAGAGTAGATTAATGAGACTCAATCTCATTGATCCGCGGTAGTATAGGGCCTCGTTTTCGGCCGTCAAGGCACAGGTAGACTACGGTCTTTTGATGCTGTTGCCCCTCCTGAAGGTCGTTTCATGAGCGCTCCCCAGAATGGTCCCGGCGGTAGCACGGCGGCCCCTCCCTGCCCGGCGGGGGAGGTCGTTGTCGAGACGCGAAACCTGTCGAAGACGTATCGCGATTTCTGGGGCCGCAGCAAGAAGGTGGCTCTCAAACCACTCGACCTCGAGATCCGCCGCGGGGAGATCTTCGGCCTCCTGGGGCCCAACGGCTCCGGAAAGACGACGACGCTCAAACTCCTCCTCGGGCTCATCTTCCCCACCAGCGGTGCGGCCCTGGTCTTCGGCCGCGACGCCACCGACGTGGGCAAGAACGAGCGAATCGGCTTCCTTCCCGAGGAGTCGTATCTCTACAAATTTCTCGATGCCGAGGAGACGCTCGATTTCTACGGCCGCCTCTTCGACATGCCCCCCGCGGAACGCAAGCGGCGCGCCGACATGCTCATCGAGATGGTGGGCCTGGGGCGGGACAAGAAGCGGCAGCTCAAGGAATATTCCAAGGGCATGACGCGACGCATCGGCGTGGCCCAGGCGCTCATCAATGATCCGGAACTCGTCCTGCTGGACGAGCCGACGAGCGGCCTCGACCCGATCGGCACCCGGGAGATGAAGGACCTGATCGTCGACCTCAAGGCCCGTGGCAAGACGGTGATCATGTGCTCCCACCTCCTGGGTGACGTGGAGGATGTCTGCGACCGGATCGCCGTGCTCCACCAGGGCGAGCTCAAGGAACTGGGCCGCGTCGACGATCTGCTGCGGGTCACGAACGTCACGCAGATCCGTGCCAAGGGGCTCTCCGAGGCTGCCCGGGAGGAGATCCGCGCCGTGCTCGCCCGGCATGGCCAGGAGGATGCCGAGATCGGCAATCCGCGGACCACGCTCGAAGACCTGTTTCTCGAGGTCGTGCGCGACACGGAAGCGCGGCCCGGCCGCCGCGCACGGCAGGCGCCCGCCGATCCGGCGCGTGAGGGCTGACGCATGGTCCTCGAAGACGAGATTCCGGCTTTCTCGGCATGGATCGGCCCGGCCCTGGCCTGGTATCTCTTCGCCGGCAGCCTCATCGTGGTCGCCGTCGCCGCCCTCGCATGGCTCGTGCAATCGGTGCTCCATGGGCCGCTCGTCGCCGGCGACCGGGTATACCGCGGGCTGGTGTCGGCGGTGGTCGATCTGGCCGGCATGTCGGGCCGACGCATCTGGGCGCTGGCCCGACTCGCCGTGCAGGAATCGCTGCGGCGTCATGTGCTCGTGGTGCTGCCGCTCTTCGCCCTGATCCTCCTGTTCGCAGGCTGGTTTCTCGATCCGGCGAGCACCAATCCGGGGAAGCTCTACCTCGGTTTCATCTCGGCGGCCACGAACCTGCTGGTCTGCCTAGTGACACTCGTGCTCGCGGTGTTCAGCCTGCCCGCCGACATCAAGGCCAAGGCGATCCAGACGGTGACGACCAAGCCGGTGCGAACCGGGGAAATCGTGCTCGGCCGCATGCTCGGCTTCGCGGCCGTGGGCACGGCGTTGTTGGCGATCATGGGCCTCGCGGGCTGGGCGTTCGTGGTGCGGAGCGTGAGCCACTCGCACACGCTCTCCGCCGAGGACCTCATCGAGACCACCGTCGAGGGAGGCGGCGTGGCCGGCTACGAGGGCCGCACGAGCCTCGACCGTGGCCACCGCCACCGGCTCTCCGTCGGGCCCGATGGTGCGGGATTCACGGAGATGGAGCAGGGGCACCGGCATCGCGTGGAAGCCGTGCGTTCGGGCACGGCGACGACCTGGTGGATCGGACCGCCCGAGGGCCTGCTCGAGGCGCGGCGTCCGCTGCGGGGAAAGCTCCGCTTTCTTGACCGGGAAGGCAGGCAGAGCGCCAAGGGGATCAGCGTCGGGGCGGAGTGGTCGTATCGGCAATATATCGAGGGCGGATCGTTGGCCGCCGCGATCTGGACGTTCTCTGGCGTGACGGAACGGGAGTTTCCCGACGGCCTGCCCCTGGAAATGATCGTGCGGGTGTTTCGCACCTACAAAGGCGACATCGAGAAGGGCATCGCGGGGAGCGTGCGGGTCAGGAATCCCGTCACCCAGTTGCAGAGTGATCCCTTCTACTTCACGGCCAAGGAATTCACGATCGATTCGCTGCTCGTGCCACGCACGCTTTCCGCGACGTCCGCCGACGGCGGCACGCGGCCGGTCGACCTGTTTCGCGAGATCGTCGCCGACGGCCGCGTGGAAGTGGTGCTCCAATGCCTCGAGCCGGCCCAATACTACGGCGTGGCCCAGGCCGATTTTTACCTCCGCGCGGGCAGCGGGTCGTTTGCGTTCAATTATTTCAAGAGCTGCCTGGGGATTTGGTTTTCGATGCTCGTCACCACGGCGATGGGCGTAGCGTTCAGCACGTTCCTCGCCGGTCCGGTTGCGCTCCTGGCGACCTTGTCGGTGGTGCTGATCGGTCATTTCCGAGAATTCATCGCTAGGCTCTTCGAGAGCCAGGTGACGGGTGACGCGGCAAACGTTCCCGGCGGCGGGCCGATCGAGTCGCTCTATCGCATCGTCACGCAGGCGAGCATCACGGTCGAGCTGGATCCGACACCGGCCGTGCAGGCGATGAAGGCGATCGACCTGTTCCTGCTCGCCCCGATGAAACTGGCGGCGGCGCTGTTTCCCTCGTTGGCCACCCTGGGCACGGGCGATTTCCTGGCGGAGGGCTTCGACATCCCCTTCCCGCTGGTCGCCGAGCACGGCATGGAAACGTTCGGCTACCTGATCGCGTTTTTCCTGGTGGGCGCGTTCTGCCTGCGGGCCCGGGAGGTGGCGTCATGAACGATCAATCTGTTGCTGGCGACCACCGTGCGGCCAAGACGTGGCTCGGCCTGCGGCCCAACACGCTCCTCCTCCTGTTGGCGATCACCGTGCTGCTGGTGCCGTTGTCGGCCCTCAGCCAGCCGGCCGATTCATCGAGCCCAGGTGGCTACCTGGCGCGGCTGCGGACGGCATGCGGGCTGTCGCAGGCCAACCTCGGCGAGGTCGATCCGACCAGCGAGACGATGCGGCTGGCGACACTTGGCCTGAAGAACATCGCCGTGACGCTGCTCTGGGACCGCGCCAATCACTACAAAAAAGTCGAGGACTGGACGAATCTCTCGGCGACGCTGGAGCAGCTCACCAAGCTCCAGCCGAATTTCTACTCCGTGTGGGATTTCCAGGCGCACAACCTCTCCTACAACATCTCGGTCGAATTCGACGACTACCACGAACGCTATGCCTGGGTGATGAAGGGCATCGAGTTCCTCCGTGACGGCATCGCCCTCAACCTCCGCGAGCCTCGGCTGCGCGGCCGGATGGGCTGGTTCATCGGCCAGAAGATCGGAAAGTCGGACGAGAAAAAGCAGTACCGCCGGCTCTTCAAGGCCGACGACGATTTCCACGAGCGGGACCGGCCGGGCCGCACGCTGCAGGAGCGTGACAACTGGCTGGTGGCCCGGGAGAAATACATCGAGGCCCAGAAGCTCGCCGACTCCGGGGCGTCGTTGAAGACGACCCCGCTGATTTTCCACAGCGAGCCGATGATGACTGCCATCAACTATGCCCGGGCGCTGGAGGCGGATGGCGTGTTTGGCGAGCGGGCCCGGGAGGCGTGGAAGCTCGCCGGCGACGAGATGCGGCGGTATGCCGGCCGCGAAATCCCCACTTCGTGGGACGTGCCGATCCGGCTCGGGCTTCGCGAGGCCGAACTCGCCCGGGCCGAGCGGCTGGCGAAAGAACTGGAGTCGCTCCTGCCGGGCCGGTGGAAGGAGCTCGAAGACCGCAGGCGTGCTTCCCTGTCGGCGGAGCAGAGGGCGGCCCTCGACGTGCCGCCGATGGAGCGCACAGAGACGCAGCAGAGACTGGCCGACGAAGCCGCCAAGTCGCTCGTCATCGACTGGTCGACGGTGGCCCGCGAGGCGCCGGCGGACGTGCGGGCCAAGGCCCAGGAGCTGGCGCGGCAGCATGCCGAGGCCCAGGAGACGGCCGAGATCATCCGTCGTTACCGTGAGATCGTGAACTTCGACTTCTGGCGGGCCACGTGCGAGGCGGAAGTGACGGAGCCGATGCTCCGGGCCCGCGAGTCGACGTGGCAGGCGGATCGCGATTTTGAAGCGGCCCGCTTGCAGGCGGCAAAGAAGGCTTACGAGGAGGCGTTTGCGGCCTGGCGCGAGGTGCTCGATGGATCGCCGGTGCTTCGTGCGGACGACCTGACGGCGGCCGACATCGCGGACGTGGCCGCCCGTTATCGGAAGGTTCTCGAGCAACTCGACGAACCCTTCCCCTCACCGTTTATCCTCCAGGACGTGTTGGATCAGGCGGGTCCCTTGGCCGAGTGAGGGAGTGCTGGAGGCACGAATTTCTTCGCGACGGAGTCGCGCAAGCGAAGCTCGGCCAGGATGGCGAGCGCCGCGTGAAGCGAGACGTGTTGGATCAGGCGGGTCCCTTGGCCGAGTGAGGGAGTGCTGGAGGCACGAATTTCTTCGCGACGGAGTCGCGCAAGCGAAGCTCGGCCAGGATGGCGAGCGCCGCGTGAAGCGAGACGTGTTGGATCAGGCGGGTCCCTTGGCCGAGTGAGGGAGTGCTGGAGGCACGAATTTTCTTCGCGACGGAGGCAACTTGCCCAACCCGGCACGGAGCTGCCCACACCCTCGCTCGGACGTTCGCTACGGGCCTGCGAGCTTTCGCGCCGTCGCCGCCGACCCGCGTCGGCTCCGGCTTATGGTCGCCGGGCAAGAGCCCGGCTCCCGAAACTTTGCCTCCGCTCACTGCATGTCCGCTGCGCTTCGGCATCCTGCCTGCGCTTGCTCCCATAGCCCGCTCGAGGGCATGAGCAGCCCCGTGCCTCGTGTGAATGGTGAGGCTTCGGGCTCCCCTTGCCCCAGGAGCCGGCGTTGCTCGGGCACCGATCCGCCAAAGGCGGATTGGTCGGCGGAGGCATGGATGCCGGAGCGCAGGCAGCATCGAGTGAGCGAAAGCCCAGGATGGGCGCAGCGAACGTCCGGCAACGGGGTACGAGGAGCCCGAAGCCGGGTTGAGCCAACTGAGCGTAAGCCGGAGCCGGGACGGCCAGGGCGCGGCGCACGTCTGGTGCCGAAGCGGCGTCTCTCACCCCTTCCGCACCAGCACCTTGTCGATGCGGCGGCCATCCATGTCGACCACCTCGACCGTCAGCCCCTGCCACGACGTCAGATCGCCCGGCGCCGGAATCCGCTCCAGCCGTGCGAGCACGAGGCCCGAGACCGTCGAATAGTCGCGGGGCGTCGCCTCCAGTCGGATGCCGAGCCGTTCGGCCAATTCCTCGATCGCGGCGCTGCCGTCCACCAGCCACGAGCCGTCTTCCCGTTGCACGAACGCCTGCGACCGGGCGGCACGATGCTCGTCGTGGATTTCGCCCACGAGCTCCTCGAGCACGTCTTCCATCGTGACGAGGCCCTCGGTGCCGCCGTATTCGTCGAGGACGATCGCGAGCTGGTTTTTCTCCTTCTGAAACAGCTCCAAGAGCCGGTCGAGTGGCATCGTCTCGGGAACGAACACCGCCCGGTGCAGGACCTTCCGCAGATCGATCGGCCAGCCCATCCACGTGTGGCGGAGCACGTCCTTGATCGAGACGTAGCCGAGGATGTGGTCGAGGGAGCCCTCGTAGACGGGGAGCCGCGAGTAGCCGGCCATCGCGATCGAGCCGATGATCTCCTCGGGCGGCGTGTCGATATCGAGCGCGTCGAGATCGATCCGCGGCCGCATGATGTCGCGGACGGTCCGTTCCCCGAGCCGCAGGGCCTCGATCGCCACGGCCTGCTCTACCGGCTCGAGCACGCCCTCGGCACGCCCGGCCTCGAGGAGGTGTTCGATGTCGTCGACCGACACGCTCGGCCCCTCCGCCTTCCGTATGCCGAGCAGGAAGAGCACCGCCGAGGTGGCCGTGCTCATGCCCCACACCAGCGGCTTGGCGAGCCGGGAAAACCACTGCATCACGGGGGCCGCGATGCGGGCGAAGGCCTCGGCATGCCGCAGGGCCAGCCGCTTGGGAACGAGCTCGCCGATCAGCAGCGTGAAAAACGAGAGCAGCGCCACGAACACCGAGAGCGCGATCCCCGTGGCGGCGCCGGCGATAGCCGGCGGCGCGTGGGCGGCGATCCAGTTGGCCAGGTGGCCGACGAGGCGGTCGCCGCCGTAGGCCGCGGCCAGCGTGCCGACGAGCGTGATGCCGACCTGCACCGTCGGCAGGAATGTGTCCGGGCTGTTGGCGAGGTCGAGGGCCACCTTGGCCTTGGCGTCGCCCCGCTCGGCGAGCATGCGCAGACGGCCGCGGCGGCTGGCGACGATCGCCATCTCGGCCCCGGAAAAAAACCCGTTGGCCAGGATCAGCGCGAACACGATGAGCAATTCGTGGAGCATCGGGGCAACGCGACGCGTCGGCTACCGGGCAGCGGGGGCGCGGTCGATCACGGCGAGGTTATCGCGATGGACCACTTCTTCGTAGGGGCAATAGCCCAGTACCGACGCGATGCGATCGGCCTTCAGGCCGGCGATCCGCCGCATTTCGTCGGCGGGATAATTGGCCAGCCCCCGGGCGAACACGCGGCCAGCGGCGTCGACGAGCGCGACGACGTCGCCCGCGACGAACGTGCCGGCGACGGTGTGGATGCCGGCTGCCAGGAGGCTGCGGCCCGCCGTCACCACGGCATCCTGGGCACCTCCGTCGACGGTGAGCGTGCCACGGACATCCGCCGACCAGCCCAGCCAGCGCTTCCAGGCCGGCATGGCGGTCTCGCGGCCATGGAACGCCGTGCCGGTCTGCTCCCCGCGGCAGATGCTGGTGAGCACGTGGTCATCGCGGCCCGACGCGATCACGCAGTGGCCGCCGGCTTCGGTGACGATCCGGGCCGCGGCGATCTTGCTCGCCATGCCCCCTTTCGACAGGCCGCCGAGGCGGTCGCGGGCCAGCCCCTCGACGGCCGCGTCGATCTGCGCGATCGATGTCAGCCGCTGGGCCCCGGGCTCGGCCGGATGGCGGTCGTAGAGGCCTTCGACGTCGGAGAGAAGCACCAGCAGCGGCGCCCCAAGGAGCGTGGCCACCAGCGCCGCCAGACGGTCGTTGTCGCCGAAGCTCGTCCGCAGTTCCTCCACGCTCACCGTGTCGTTTTCGTTGATGACCGGAATCGCCTCGTAGTCGAGCAATGCGCGGAGCGTGTTGCGGATGTTGAGATACCGGGCCCGGTCCTTGAAGTCGTCGGCCACGAGCAGCACCTGGGCGACGTGCCGATTCTTGGCGCGCAGCACCCGCTCGTAGGCCTCGATGAGACAGCTCTGGCCGATCGCGGCGACCGCCTGCAGATGGGCCAATTCCTCCGGCCGGGCGCGGAGCCCCATGCGGCCCATCCCCGCGCCCACGGCCCCGGAACTCACGAGCAACACCTGGCGCCCCTCCGCGAGGAGGGCGTCGAACTGCCGGCCGAGGGCCTCGATCCGTGCCTGGTCGAGCAGGCCCTGGGAATCGGTGAGCACGCGCGTGCCCACCTTCACGACGATCAGGCGGGCGGCGGCGATCTCTGCACGGAGCGGATCGGGGCAGGGCTGGATCATGCGTCGGATCGTACCGTATATTCACCTCGCCGTCCGAGCGTCTGTTTTCGCCGTGTTCCCACCCTGCAGGACTCCCAGGTTCGGTGAGCGAACTCCATCACGAATGCGGTTTGGCGGCCATCTACCACCTCCCCGGCGGCGAGCCCAGCCCGTTGTGTCCGGGGCAGGGCCCCGAGGAAGTGTCGCGGCTCGTGCCGAGGATGCTGCTCGACATCCAGAATCGCGGCCAGCTTTCCGCCGGCATGACGGTGTGGAATCCGCGCCGTAGCCAGCTGCTCGCCACGCTCAAGGACGTGGGCAGCGTGAGCGAGGTGTTTCGGCTGAGCCACCGGGGCAAATATGAAAGCCTCATGGAGCAGCACACGGGTCGGGCGGCGATCGGTCATGTCCGCTACGCCACCTGCGGTGCGGAAGACCGCGGCTATGCCCAGCCCCTCGAGCGTCCCCACATACAGAAGCGGAAGTGGTTTGCCTTCGGGTTCAACGGGCAGCTCGCCAACTATCCGGAACTGCGGGCCGAGATCCTCGCCGCCGACGACAACCATCTCGCCCGCGACAACGACACGGAAGTCATCATGCATGCGATCGGCCGGGAGCTCTCCGGCGACGCCGATCCCGACCCCATCGACATGCTCGCCGCGATTTCCAAGCGCTTCGACGGCGCCTGGAACATCGCCATGCTCGACGCCTGTGGGCGGATGATCGTGGCCCGCGATCCGCTCGGCATCCGGCCGATGGAATACGCGCGGATGGGGCCGCTGGTCGCCGCGGCCAGCGAGAGCGTGGCGCTGCTCAACCTGGGTTTCCCAGCCGAATCGATCCGGTCGCTCGAGCCGGGCACGGCAATGATCATCGATGGCGAGCAGGTGCGTATCGAGCGTTTCGCCCCCAGCCCCAGGCAGGCCCATTGCTTCTTCGAGTGGATCTATTTCGCCAACGTCGCCAGCACGATGGACGACCGGAGCGTGTATCTCACGCGGAAACGACTGGGCGAGGAGCTGGCCCGCCTGGAGACGATCTCCATCGATTCCGACACCGTCGTCGTGCCGGTGCCCGACACAAGCAAGGCGGCAGCCGACGCCATGGCCTACCGGCTGTCGATTCCGTCGGTGGAGGGCCTGATCCGCAACCGCTACACGGGCCGCACGTTCATCGACGGCGCCTCCAGCCGCCGGCAGAAGGCCGAATCGAAATACACGCCGCTCCGCGAGGTGCTGGAGGGCAAGCGGGTGATCCTCGTCGAGGATTCGATCGTACGCAGCACCACGATGAAGGTGCTCCTCGGCCGCATGCGCACGCTGGGCCTGGCCCGCGAGATCCACGTGCGCATCGCCTGTCCGCCGATCGTCGCCCCCTGTTTCTACGGCATCGACATGTCGACGATCGACGAGCTGTTCGCACCGGCCTTCCTTCGGGAGGGCCGGCTCACCGAGGAGGCGCAAGCCGAGATGGCGGCGAAGCTTGGCGCCGATTCGCTCCGTTACCTGCCCGTGGAGTCGGTAGCCCGCTCGATCGGCTTCGCCGCGACCGAGCTCTGCCAGGCCTGCCTCACCGGCCGATATCCGACGCCGGCCGGCGAACGGCTCTACGAGATCGCCCTGGCCCAGACCGCCTGCGGTCAGTCAGGCCGCACGTACGAAGCTGTCATCTAGCGCACGTACGGCTGGGGTGGCGCACCGTCTCTCTCCTCTCCGTGGGGACGGACCTCCGGTCTGTCCATGCCTTTGTGGTGGCGTACTGCTCCCCCGCTTACCGGCTCGTGACGAGGGTATCTCTGATCCGCCCGAGGGCCGGCCTCAGCCGGCCGTGCTGCCGGGCGGCAGCCTCCGCAGCACCGCCCGCCACACCGGGGCGCCGGCCAGCCGCGTGCGGCGCTCGAAATGGGTGCGGTAGTCGAGATCATGCTCCGCCGGCTTGGCGGGCTCCTCGGCCGGGTCCGTGAACAGGCCGGTGGTCCGTGCCGCCGCCATGGCCTCGAGAAAATACTCCTCAACGTCGGTCCACACGTGGAGCCGGCCGGCGGGCACGAGCACGCGGCCGGCATGGGTGAGAAACTCGGGGCACAGCACGCGCCGCTTGCGATGCCGCGCCTTCCACCACGGATCGGGAAAGTAGACGTGAATCGCGGCCAGGCATGCGTCCGGCAGCATCGCCCGCACGAGCCGCTGCGCGTCGCCGTGGATGATCCGCGCGTTGGACACGCCGGCCGCGGCGAGCTTGCCGGCGCACAGCCGGGCGTAGCCGGCGGCGATTTCGCTGCCGAGGAAGTTGGTCTCGGGACAGGCCGGGGCCGCGGCTGAAAGAAACAGCCCCTTGCCGCTGCCCACTTCGAGCTCCACCGG
>JBIIIP010000075.1:0-15258 GCA_044234625.1 Pirellulales bacterium
CGGACCGAGATCTAGTCTGCTTCGGCCGCCGACGGACGAGTGGGTGAGAAAAAAGACCGCCGCCCCGGCCGTGTCTGGCTCCTATCATGGCTCGGAGCCCGCCCATGCACGAAGTCTTCGAGCACACCGCCGATCTCGGCCTCCGCATCGAGGCCGGCTCCCTGCCTGACCTGCTCATCGAAGCAGCCACCGGCCTGTTCGAGATCATCGCCGGCGATCTCGCCCAGATCCGTCCCGCGCGGGAAGAGCGGTTTACCATTCCCGGCACCGATCCCACCTGGCTGCTCTTCGACTGGACCGCCGAGCTCCATGCGGCCTTCGAACTGCGCCGCATGCTGTTTTGCACGTTCTCGGTGGTGGTGAACGATTCAGGGCTGTTCGCCGTGGCGGTCGGCGAGCCCTACGATCCGGCCGTGCACGTCCTCGCCCACGAGATCAAGGCGATCACCCAGCACGAGCTTCTCGTCCGACAAACGCCTGCCGGCTGGCTGGCCACTCTCATCGTCGACATATGACCGATCCTCATCCGAATACGGCTGCCACCGCCGACCGCGGCTTCACCGGCCCGCTCGAACGGGTCGACGACGTCACCTGGCGGATCCCGCGGTCTTACCGCCCCGGCATGCTCGTCGATGGCCTGATCTATGCCGACGACCGCCTCATTCCCCATCTCCGCAGCGACCGGGCGCCGGAGCAGGTGGCCAACGTCGCCTTCCTGCCGGGCATCCAGCAGGCAAGCCTCGCCATGCCCGACATCCATTGGGGCTACGGCTTCTGCATTGGCGGCGTCTGCGCCACCGATCCGGAGGCGGGCGGCGTCGTCTCACCGGGAGGCGTGGGCTACGACATCAACTGCGGCGTGCGGCTGGTGCGCACGAGCCTCACGCTCGCCGACGTCCAGCCCGTGCTCGTGCAACTCGTCAACCAGATGATCCGCGACATCCCGGTGGGGGTGGGGCAGGGGGGCTCGTTCGTATTCTCCCCCGACGAACTGCGCGCGCTCATGCAGGAGGGCGTGCCGTTCCTGGCCCGGCAGGGGCTGGCCACGGCCGACGACGTCGCCTGCACGGAAGCCGAAGGCTGCATCGCCGACGCGGTGCCCGGCTACGTGAGCGATCGGGCCCTGGCCCGCGGCGCCGATCAGTGCGGCACCGTCGGCGCCGGCAACCACTTCATCGAGGTGCAGGTGGTGGATCGCGTCGAGCACGGCCCAGCCGCGGCGGCCTTCGGCCTGCGGCCGGGCCAGATCTGCGTGCTCATCCACTCCGGCTCACGCGGCCTCGGCTACCAGGTCTGCGACGATGCCCTCCGCGCGCTCCGCGACGCGCCCGCAAAATACGGCTTCTCGCTCCCCGATCGGCAGCTCGTCTGCGCCCCGGTGGAAAGCCCCGAAGGCCGGCACTACCTGGGGGCGATGCGGGCCGCCGCCAACTATGCGTTTTGCAACCGCCAGCTGCTCACATGGCACGTGCGGCAGGTGTTCGCGCGGATCTTCGGCCGGCCTTGGGAGGACCTCGGCATGCAGCTGCTCTACGACGTGGCCCACAACATCGCCAAGATCGAGGAGCATGCGGTGGAGGGCACACGGAAGCGCGTGTGCGTGCACCGCAAAGGGGCGACGCGGGCTTTTCCCGCCGGCCACCACGACATCCCCGAGCGCTACCGCGGCATCGGGCAGCCGGTGATCATCCCCGGCGACATGGGCCGGGCGAGCTGGGTGCTCGTGGGGGGCCCCGAGTCGCTCGCGCGGTCGTTCGGCACCACCTGCCACGGCGCCGGTCGCTGCCTGTCGCGGACCGCCGCCACGAAGGCGGCCCGCGGACGGAACATCCGCGACGAGCTCGCCTCGAGCGGCGTGATCGCCCGCTGCCGCAGCCGCGAGGGCCTCGCCGAGGAACAGCCCGCCGCCTACAAAGACGTGGACATTGTGGTCGACACCGTGCACCGCGCGGGCCTGTCGCTGAAAGTCGCCCGACTCAAGCCACTCGGCGTGATCAAAGGCTAGCGACTATACGTGGGGACGGACCTCCGGTCTCTCCATGCCCATGTCCTTGCCCGTGTGATGACGCACCGGCTCCGGGGCGGCAAAAGTCGCGTCGCCTGGGCAGGATAGCCCAACGCTCCTCGAGCGTTCGCCGACCCCTTCGCCTGCATCCCTCTCCCACCGTGGGGACGGACCTCCGGTCTGTCCATGCCGATGCCTATGGAGTGATGCACCGGCTTCGCGGCAGGGGCGGCGGCGCGCCGCAAGCGCGGAGCAGCTCGACGACCCTCTCGTCGCTCACCTGCTCGAAGTGGCGGTAAAACTGCCCCACCGCGAGGAACTCGTCGGGTTCGAGCAGGCATTCGCTGCGGTCGCACATCGGCCGCAGCGTCGCCATCCGGTCGGGGCTGCCCACGGGAACGGCCACTATCACCTCCTGCGCGCCCGCGGATCGCACCGTCTTCAAGGCGGCGATCATCGTGGCCCCGGTGGCGATGCCATCGTCGGTGACAATGACCGTGCGGCCACGCACCTCGGCCTGGGGCCGGACGGCCCGAAACATCGTCCGCCGCCGCGCGATCTCTTCCATCTGTCGGCGACGCTCGGCCTCGATGAAGGCGGCGTCGGCAACCGCCGCGGCGAAAGCGTTCAGATACACCTCCCCCGTCTCCGACACGGCGCCCAGCGCCAGCTCCGGCTGGTGCGGCGCCCGCAGCTTTCGCGAGAGCACCACGTCGAGCTCACAGCCCAGGCCGCGGGCGAGGGCGGCCCCCACCTCCACGCCGCCGCGGGGAATCGCCAACACGAGTGGTTCGTGCAGGGCCGCTCCGCGCAATCGCTCCGCGAGCATCCGGCCCGCCTCGTCACGGTCGTTGAACATCGTGATGCCCATGGGGAATCTCCGCTGGAGACGGGCTACGGTCGGACTTCCTTCGTCAGACGCTGGGCAAACCACTCCGCCGCGAGGCGGGCAGCCTCATCGAGCGTGCCCCGCTCTTCGAAAAGATGCGTGGCGCCCGGCACGACCGCGAGCCTGTGCTCGCAGTGCAGTCGCGAGGCCGCCTCGCGATTCAGCATGAGCACGTCTTCGTCGCGGCTGCCCACGATGAGGAGCGTGGCCGCCTGCACCCGCTCGAGCCACGGGCCGGCCAGATCCGGTCGGCCGCCGCGAGACACCACCACCCGCACCCGCGGCTCCTCGGCAGCCGCCACGAGCGCCGCAGCGGCCCCGGTGCTCGCGCCGAAGAGGCCCAGCGGCAGCCGCGCCGTCTGGTCATGGCCCATCACGAACCGCAACGCGGAGCCGAGCCGGTCGGAGAGAAAGTTGATGTCGAACACATTCGCCCGTTCGTCGGCCTCCTGCACGGTGAGCAGGTCGAAGAGGAGCGTGCCGATCCACGATTCGTGGAGCACCGACGCCACGAACTGGTTGCGCGGGCTGTGGCGGCTCGAGCCGCTGCCGTGCGCGAAGACGACGAGGCCGACCGCCGCCTCCGGCAGGCTCAGCCGCCCCGGCAGGTCGAGCGGCTCGCCGCGCCGCGTGAGGGCGGGCACGAGGACTTCAGCATGGGTCACGTCGTGGGTGAGCGGCATGAATAAAAACTCCCGCGGTCAGCTTTCGCCGCGCGGCACGACGCCGTGCGGATGAACGAGTTGGACGAACGCCGCCTGCGGCCCCTGGTCTCCCTCCTCCTCGCTGTAAAAGACGGGGCTGCCCACATCGACGAGGTGAAAGTCGTGGTCGGAAATGGCGTGGCGGTGGAAGTAGATCTCGCGGCCGTCGGGCGTTTCGATGAAGCCGTAGCCGGCGAGCGGAAAGAGCTGCGACACCCGCCCCTCGGCCCGGGGCAGATGCTGCTTGGTGGCGCCACGGACCCGGCGGACGCGATCTTCCAGCCGGCGGCGGGCCGCCATAAAAGCGTCGCGCAGCGCCACGTAGACGTCTTCATGGGCATGATCGAGATCATGGTCGCGGTTGACCACGATCTCGCCGCCGGGCACCACGAGGTCGATCCGCACGGAATAGATTCTGCCGCGACGGTGATGCTGGTGCGGCTGGGCGATCACCACGTGGCAGCCGGTGATACGGCCGTATTTCTGCTCCAACTCGTCGATGTGGTCGTAGGCCGTGGCCCGCACCCGCTCGTCGAGCGGGATGCCGTCGAACGAAACCTGTGGCTGCGTCTGCATGGCAGGGCTCCCGCGTTCCAGAAAACGCCGCGTCCTGCGCACGTCACTATTCGCCATGGGCCAAGCGCCCGGCCATCGACACGCGGTTTTCTCCGCCGGGCGACGTTCGACAGTTGGGCGGCCGGCTCACTCCGCCGACACTGCCTCCAGGAGATCGATCCGCACCGCCCGCCGGGTGGGCAGCCACGCCGCCACCAACGTCACACCGACGGCGACGGCCAGGTTGGCGGCGACGACGCCCGGCCGAAACGACGCCTCGATCGGATGGCCGAGCAGGGGCTGGCTGGCCAGCTGGATGAAGAACGCGGTGGAGATGCCGCCGATGAGGCCGATGAGGCTGCCCGCGACGCCGAGCAACAGGCTTTCGAGCACCACCACGAGCGTCACCTGCCGGCGCGTCATCCCCACCGCGCGGAGCAGGCCCAGGGTGCGCTTCTTCTCGAGCACGTTCATGGAGACGGTGTTGGCCACACCGATGCTGCCCACGACGAACCCCAGGCCGAGGATCGCCCACAGCGCCCCCACCGTGCCGTTGACGATCGTGTCGATGAACGTTTGGAGGTCGGCAAACGAGCGGAGAAGGAGCGAGTGGTGGTCGGCGATCTCTTCCAACGGCGCGCGGAGGGATGCGGCGCTCTCCGGCTTGGCGACGACGAGCAGGAAGTCGGCGCTGTCGAAGCCGAAGAGCCTCCGCGCCACGTCACGGCGGACGTGCAGCGAGGCGCCGCCCGACGTGTAGTCGACGACGAGGGCCGCCACGCGAACCTTCGTCGCCCGGCCGAAGACCTCGGCGCTCACCTCGTCGCCGGGCGCGATGCCCGTCCGCCGGGCGAGCACCGTGCCGATCACCGCCTCGCCGCGGTCGAGCGCGGCCCGCACGTCGGCCTCGGAGGCATCCACAGGCTCGAGTGGCAGCGGCTCGTCGGCGGGAATGTCGCGGGCCACGACCACGCAGGCCACTCCCGCCACCCGTCCGGCCGCCACACCGATCGCATCCACCCGCTGCACGCCAGGCAACGCCTTCACCTCCACTTCCGCGCTGCGGCTCTCTCCCTCCGCTTCCAGGTCGCCGGCCCGCAGCATCGACGCGCGGGAGAGCACCCAATCGGCCCGCAGCAGCCGCGTGTACCAGCCGAGGACGTTGTCGACGTTGTCGCGGATCGCATGCCCGAGCCCGATCCCGTTGGTGACCGCCACCACCAGCACGCCGCTGGTGAGCGCCGTGCGGATCGGCTGCCGGAGGATCTGCTCGAGGGCGAGCTTCGCCTCCAGGCGAAACCGGCCGGGCACCATCGCGGCGAGCATGCGGGCGAGGGTCGGCAGCACGAGCGGCGTGACGGCCACGAAGGCCACGAGCAGCACGATGCCGGCCGGCACGGCTGCCCGCGCGGGCAGCCATTCGGCGATCACCATCCCCTGCACGCCCCACGCCAAGGCGGCGAGGGCCGCCACGAGCATCACGAACCGCCACGGCATGCCGCGCGCCGGCGGCGGTGGTGGGGCATTGGCCAGGCCCTCGAGCGGATCGATGCCGACGGCCTCGCGGGCCGGCCACCAGGCCGCGGCCACGGCCACGGCCAATCCCATGAGCACTCCCGCCGCGATCGGCCCCGGGCTCGCGGCGACTCCCGCGGCCGGCGCCTTGAGCGCCAGGGAAACGCCGGCGGCAATCGGCCCGGCGGCGGCGATTCCCGCGACCGCGCCGATGGCGGCGCCGACGGCACCGAGCAGGGCCGCCTCGCCCACGACGAACCACCGCACCTGCCGCGCCGTCGCCCCCACGAGCCGGAGCAGGGAAAATCCGCGGCGCCGCTCGCTGACGTTCATCAGCATCGCGTTGCCCACGATGAAGAAGGCCATCGCCACGGTGAGACCGGTGACGAAATCGAGGCCCAGGTTCGCCGCGTGCAGCACGTCTTCCGCCATGCTCGCCCTGCCGGCCGGCACCTCCGCCAGGAGCGTCGGCGGCAGCGCGACAGCCGCCCGGGCCAACACCGCGGGCCGCGATGCATCGCGCTCGAGCACCACCCGCGCCCGGTCGATGAAGCCTATCGCCCGCGACATTCCGGCGAGCGACTGGATGTCGACGAGCACGCCCGCGCCTTCGGCCAGCCAGCCGATCTCCTGCCGATCGACAAGCCCCACCACCTGCATCCGCCGGATGCTGCGCCGCGCGAAGAAGAGCACCTCGTCCCCGACCGAGAGCCCCAGGCCCCGGGCGAGCGTCGACTCGAGAACGACCTCGTCGCCGGCCGTGCAGGCCCGGCCACCGGCCAACGTGATGATCCCCGTGGCGACGAGCGATTCGAGGTCGACGCCGACGGCGATCTCGCGCACCCGCCGTTCACCGACGCGGAGGAGCGTCGGCCGGAAGAAGAGCGGCACTACCGCCTTCACGCCTTCGATACCGGCGAGGCTCGGCAATTGGTCGACGTCGAAACGGCCACCGCCGCGGGCCACGACATCGACCGACGGCTGCCCCTCCACCGTCTCCACCAGCCGGCGGAAGCCGGCCCGCGACGCATCGGCCGAGGCCCACGTGGCCACGATCGCGCCGACGGCCACGGCCACGCTCACCACGGTGGCCAGCGCCCGGCCCGGATGGCTGCGCCACTGACGCACGAGAAGTCGCCACAGCCTCATGACGCGGGTTTTCCAGCGGGCCTCGGATCGAACTCGATCCTGCCGTCGCGGACCCGCACGGTGCGGCCCGCCGCCGCCGCCACCACGGGGTCGTGGGTAACGAGCACGAACGTCTGGCCGCGCTCGGCGACGAGCCGCTGCATGAGTTCCATGACGAGTTGCGAATTCGTCGAGTCGAGCGCCCCGGTCGGCTCGTCGGCCAGCACGATCGCCGGCCCGGCCACGAGCGCCCGGGCGATCGCACCGCGCTGCTGCTCGCCGCCCGAGAGCTCGTCGGGACGGTGCGTCGCCCGGTGGGCCATGCCCACGGTGCGCAGGGTATCGAGCGCGGCGGCGTTGCCCGCCCGCTGGGAGAGCCCATCGAGAACCAGCGGCAGCGCCACGTTTTCGAGGAGGGAGAGCTCGGGGAGCAGGTTGTAGCGCTGGAACACGAACCCGATGCGGCGGCGGCGGACCACCGCGAGGGCGTCGTCGTCGAGCGCGGCGAGATCGACACCCTCCAGGAGCACGCTTCCCGACGTGGGCCGCGTGATCCCGCCCATCATGTGGAGCAGCGTGCTCTTCCCAGAGCCGGAGGCGCCGGTGATGGCCACGAATTCACCGGCGTCGATGGCCAGATCGATGCCGCGCACGGCCGCCACTCTGGCCGCCCCGGAGACTGGGGCGACGAACGTTTTTTCTACGCGGCGGGCTTCGAGAATCGGCATGGCACTGGAACTCACTCACCAGGAAAGCCCCCACTGTACCCAGTTTGCCGGGGCCGGGGGGCGTGGGGATTGTTCCGCGTGAGGTTGCTTCAGCGATCGCGCAAGGAATGCCGATTCAAACGTTGATAGGGCGGTGGTCCGGTCGTCATTAACCCTCACACCCATGCATCCCACCATCGCACAGCCCCGTCTTCAGTTCCGCCCCATCAACGCATGGTGCATGGGCATGGCCGCAGCCATCGCCCTGTGCGGTCCGGCACCGGCCGAAGAGTGGCCGCGGCCCGCCGATTCACTGCGGATCGCCGAGCCGGGCGTGCCGCTGGACACTGCCCCCGGCCGCCTGCCCGATGAGACCGGCGCAGCCATGCCCGTGCCCGGCGGGCCAACGCCCACCACGCTCGAAGAGTTCGTCGCGTTGGCGGAGCGGAGCCATCCGAAACTGCGAGCGGCCCGGGCGGCCGTCGAGGCGGCCCGCGGCAAGGCCGTGCAGGCGCGGCTCTACCCGAACCCCATGCTGGCCGGCGCGTCGCCGCAGATTGCCGGCAACCAGAGCCAGTGGAACGGCTTCGCCACCCAAGACATCGTCACGGCCGGCAAACTGCGTCTCTCCCAGCAGGCCGCTCTCCGCGAGGTGCAGCAGTCCGAATACCAATTGATCCGTGCCCGCTTCGACGTGCTCAGGGAAGTGCGGCAGGACTTCTATGCTTTGCTCGTGGCCCAGCGCCGCGTGGAGATCTACACGCTTCTTGTCGACATTGCGAAGCGGTCGTACGACATCGGCAAGCAACTCGCCGACGCCGGCGAGGGCACGAAGGCCGACGTGCTCTTCTGGAGCATCGAGCGCGACAGGGCGGAGGTGCGGCTCCTCAACTCGGGCGTGTTCGTCGAGACCGGCCGCCGCCAACTCGCGGCGGCGATCGGCCTGCCGCGGGCCGACGTGGGCAGGATCGAAGCCGACCTCTTCCAGAAACTTCCCGCGTTCGACCTGAAGATGCTCCAGGAAGCGGTGGTCCAGTCGAACGCCTTGCCCCGCGCGGCGGAGGCGAAGGTGGCCCAGTCGCAGTGGGCGCTGGAGCGGGCCGTTGTGGAACCGATCCCCAACATCAACATCCTCGGCGGCTACCAGCGGCAGGTCGACTTCCCCCCCATGAACCAGGGGCTGATGCAGGTGATGATGGAGGTGCCGCTCTTCGACCGCAACCAGGGCAACATCCGCTCGGCCCGCGCCGACATCGCCTCGGCCCGCGCCGACCTGCGATCCATCGAGCTCGACCTCGCCACGCAGACCGCGCAGGCCATCGCCGCCTACCGCACGTCGCAGCGGCTGGTCGACTGGTACGAGGAATACATCCTCCCCAAGGCCCGGGAGACGGTGCAGATCACGCAGACGCTCTACGGCCGCGGCGAAGTGACGTTTCTCAGCCTCCTCCAGGCGCAGCGGATCCTCACCGAGACGGAACTGGCCTTCGTCGAGGCCCAGGCCGACCGCTGGACGGGCGCGGTGACGATCGCCGACCTCCTGCAGTTGGAGGTGTTTCCGCCTACGGTGGACGCGCCGGCGGCGCGGCCCGACGACGAACTCCCCAACGCTCCGCGGGTCGGACAGGATCCCAACCTGCCGGTGCCACCGGGCGAGCAGGTTCCAGCCCCCGAGGTGGTGCGACCGCTCCCCGCACCGTGAGCTACGCCTGCGCGGCAGATTTACGGCACGGCGATTTCCAGGGGCAGGCCCGTCTCTGCCGTGCGGTTGCCGACGGCGTCGCTGACGGCCACCTCGAGCCGGCATGCCCCGGCGGGCAAATCTTCCGGGAGCCGGAGGACGAAGCGGAGAAAATAATCGCGGCGGCGGGCCGGGCACGTCTCCTCCACCGGATCGAACGACCACTCGTGGAGCATGCGGCCGTCGTCCGCCACGAGCCGCAGGGCCGTGTCGACCCGGGTGGCATGGCCGGAATCGGTCATCCGCGACGCGAGGTTTTCGAGTTCAAAATACACGATCACATCCTGCCCCGGCCAAAACCGGGATGTCTCGAACCGATCCACCACTCCCCACCCGCGCACCCGCTTGGCAAAGCAGGCGTTGGCGACCACGAGCGCGGGCTCCTCGACCGGCATGATCGCCGTTGCCGGCTCGATGACCGGTGCCGGGGTCGCTGTCTCGGCAGACACGTCGGACGTCGGGAAGACGAGCGGCACGGCCTTCTCCATGGCGGCCGGTTCGTGAGGCGGCTCTAAAATGGGGGCGGCCACCGCCGAGACGGACGGCGGCTGTTCCGCAGGGGCGTCATCGATGGCCGGTGCGGGAGCCGCGTCGGGCTCGGCCGACACGGGCGGCGGGGGGGCCACGGGCCGCGCCGCCACGTGGCTGGCGTCGAGTGCTTCAACGAAGGCGTCGATGATCTCCGGCCAATCCTCTTGGGGCGCCTGCTCCAGCATCGAGACGAGCGCGGCCTGCGTGGCCTCGTCGAGACGGCCCGCGGCCTCCAGCCGTTCGATGGCCCCGTCGATCGTCAGCTCCGCCGATGCGTTCGACCGCACGAGCACGAGTGGCTCTTCGGGCGTCTCGTCCGCTTCATCGCCGACGGCTGCGACCACCGATGCATCGTCGTCGGCGTCGGCCGCGGAGCGGACGGTGTCTCGCAGGGCTGTGGTGCTGACGAGTGCCGTGCAGCCGCTCTGACCAAGACAGGCGAGGCCGGCCAGCAGCCAGCAGGCGACCGCGGTTTCGCCGCCCGGCACGGGCCGTCGGGCGGCGTCGGCAAAACCGGGCGACAACATGCGGGGAAAGCTCACGGGGTGGATCGAGGCGAGTCCGGGGAGCGTAGAAACCGCCCGACCCGCGCGGCAAGGCCAGCCACCGCGCCGCAACGGACTCCGCGCCTCGGATGGGGCGTTTTGGCGAAACCTGCGGAATCTGGCTAGACTCCCCTCGCCGACAGCCCTTCCGAGCACCCCCCACTTATGGTGACTGCCACGTCCGCTCCCGACGCCGTTCCCGCCGCCTGGACGCACCGTCATCTGCTCGATTTGGAGCGTCTCGCCCCCGACGAAATCAGTCTCCTCCTCGACACCGCGCGGCTCTTCAAGGAGGCCACCGGCGGCTGCCGGCAGAAACTGTCTGTGCTCACCGGTCGCACGGTCGTGAATCTGTTCTTCGAGAATTCCACCCGCACCCGCACGAGCTTCGCGCTGGCGGCGCGGCGGCTCGGAGCCGACGTTGTCGACTTTTCCGCATCGACGAGCAGCCTCTCCAAGGGCGAATCCTTCATCGACACGGCGCGGAACCTCGAGGCCATGGGCATCGATGCCGTCGTCGTCAGGCATGGCACGCCGGGCACGCCCCACCTGCTCGCCCAGCATTTGGGCGTGGGCGTGATCAACGCCGGTGACGGCCCCCACGAACATCCCACGCAGGGCCTCCTCGACATCTTTTCAATCCGCGAGCACGTCGGCGACCTGCGGGGCGTGACGGTGGGCCTCGTGGGCGACATCTCCCACAGCCGCACGGCCCGCTCCAATCTCTGGGGGCTCACCAAGCTCGGCGCCAAGGTGATCCTCTGCGGTCCGCCCACGCTCGTTTCGGAGCGGTGGCGGGAATTCGGCGTCGAGGTGTCGTATGACCTCGACGACATCGTGCCCCGCTGCGACGTGCTGAACCTGCTGCGGATCCAGTTCGAGCGGCAGAACACGCGGCCCTTTCCGTCGGTCCGCGAATACGCCCATCTCTACGCGATGACGGGCGAACGGCTCAAGCGGGCCCGCAAGGACCTGCTTATTCTCGCCCCCGGCCCGATCAACCGCGGCGTGGAGGTGACCGCCGACGTCGCCGACTGCCCGCAGTCGCTGATCCTCGACCAGGTCACCAACGGCCTGGCCGTGCGGATGGCGGTGCTCTGGCTGATCTGCGGGAGCCGCGGCGGCTCCGCCCCGGAAAGGACCGGCTGATGGCGACGCTCCTCGTGCGCGGCGGGCGGGTGGTGGATCCCGCCCAGGGAATCGATCGCATCGACGACGTGCTCGTCCGCGATGGTCGGCTCGCGGGCATCGGCGCAGGGCAGCCCCCGGCCGACGAGACGATCGACGCCGCCGGGCTCGTCGTCACGCCCGGCCTCATCGACATGCACGTGCATCTCCGCGAGCCCGGCCGCGAGGAGGACGAGACGATCGAGACAGGCACGCGGGCGGCCCTCGCCGGCGGCTTCACGAGCGTGGCCTGCATCCCCAACACGGAACCGCCGATCGACACGCAGGGCGCGGTCGAATTCATCCACCAGAAGGCCGCCCGGGCCGACACGTGCAACGTGTTCGTGGTCGGCTGCGTAAGCCGCGAACGCGCCGGCAAGGAACTCGCCGAAATCGGCCAACTCGTCGAGGCCGGAGCCGTGGCCTTCAGCGACGACGGCTCGCCCGTCTACGACGCCGAGTTGATGCGCCGTGCCTTCGAATACTGCCGGATGTTCGACAAGCCGATTCTCGCCCACGAGGAGGTGCTGGAGTTGTCGCGGGGCGGGGTGATGCACGAGGGGCTCGTGTCGCTGGTGCTCGGCCTCGGCGGGATGCCGAAGGCGGCCGAGGAAGTGATGATCGGCCGCGACATCGCCCTCGCGGAGGCCACCGGCGGCCGGCTGCACGTGATGCACGTGTCGACGGCCGGCGGCGTCGACCTGATCCGGGCGGCCAAGGCCCGCGGCGCCCGCGTCACCGCCGAAGCCTGCCCGCACCATTTCACGCTCACCGACGAGAGCCTGCGCGGCTTCGATGCCAACTTCAAGATGAGCCCGCCGCTGCGGACGGCGGCCGACATCGACGCCATCATCGCGGGGATCGTCGATGGCACGATCGACTGCATCGCCACCGACCATGCGCCGCACGCCCGCGAGAAAAAGATGCTCGAGCTCGACAGGGCGCCGTTCGGCATCCTCGGCCTGGAGACGGCCGTGGGCCTCTCGGTCACCCGGCTGGTCGCGCCCGGCCGCATCGGCTGGCCGCGGCTGGTCGAGGCGCTGAGCACGCTCCCCGCCCGGGTGCTCGGCATCGACCGCGGCACGCTCCGCCCCGGAGCGGTGGCCGACATCACGCTCATCGATCCGCAGTTATCCTGGAAGGTCGATGTGAACACGTTCCGGTCGAAGAGCGTCAACTCGCCGTTCCACGGCTGGACGCTCCAGGGCAGGGCGGTGGCCACGATCGTCGCCGGCCGGTTGAAATACCGCCTCGGGCAATGACCCTGATCATCGACGGCTACAACCTTTTGCATGCCTCCGGGGTGTTCGGCGACGAACGCGGCCCGCGCGGATTCGAGCAATCACGGATCAAGCTGCTCGACCTGCTCCTCGATCTGCTCGGCGACGAGGCCCGCCAGACGATCGTCGTGTTCGACGCGGCCCGGGCCCCGGACGGGCTGCCCGGTCGCTGTGCGCACGGGCCGATCCGCGTGTGGTACGCACGCGAATATCCAGACGCCGACTCGCTCATCGAGGAACTCGTCGAGGGCGATACCGCGCCGCAGGCCCTCGTCGTGGTGTCGAGCGACCGGCGGCTGCAGGCGGCCGCCCGGCGACGGCGGGCCGAGGCGATTGGCAGCGACGAATGGCTTGCCGAGCGCCGCACCCGGCGGCGGCAGGGCCGCGAGCCGACGGATGCCAAGCCTCCGGCTCCGGAGCCCGACGACGTGGAGCGCTGGAAGAAATATTTTGGGCTGTGATCCGCAGGCCTCCGGCCTGCGGATGCCTTCCTCACGCCTTCGCCCAGCGGGCCAGCTTGCGGTCGAGTGTCGACCGCTCGATGCCGAGAATGGCGGCGGCCTTGGTCTTGTTGCCCCCCACGGCCTCGAGCGTGTCGAGGATGTGCTTCCGCTCGATCTCCTCGAGCGACTGCGGTGCGTAGGTGACGGACCGCGCCACCGCCTTGCCCGTGTCGCCCGCCGCCGCGAGATGGGAGAGGGAGAGGTCGGCGGCGTCGATCTCGTCGGCCTGGGAAAGCACCACCGCCCGCTCGACGCAGTTTCGCAGTTCGCGGATGTTGCCCGGCCAGTGGTAGGCCCTCATCGCCTCCACCGCCGCCAGCGTGAAGCCGCGGACGCGCCGGCCGGTCTCGGCGACGAACCGCTCCAGGAAATGGTAGGCGAGAACCTCGATGTCGTCGGGCCGTTTTCGTAGCGGGGGCACGACGATCTCCACGACCTTGAGGCGGAAGTAGAGATCGCGACGGAATTCACCGGCGGCCACAGCCTGCTCCAGATCGCGGTTCGTGGCCGCCACCACGCGCACGTCCACCTGCACACGGGTGCTGCCCCCCACGCGCTCGAACGGATGGCCTTCGAGCACGCGGAGAAACTTGGCCTGAATCGCGGCGCTCATTTCGCCGATCTCGTCGAGGAAGAGCGTGCCCTTGTGCGCCGCCTCGAATTTGCCCACCTTCCGCTCCGTGGCTCCCGTGAAGGCCCCCTTCTCGTGACCGAAAAGCTCGCTTTCGAGGAGCGTCTCCGACAGGGCGGCGCAATTGAGGCACACGAACGGCCCGCCGCGGCGGTCGCTGGCGTCATGGATCGCGCTGGCCACCAGTTCCTTGCCGGCACCACTTTCGCCACACACGAGCACCGTGGCCTTCGTGCCGGCGACCCGCTGCACCTGCCCGATGATCGCCTGCAGGGCGGCACTCGCCCCGACCATCCGCGATTCCTCGCGGAGCCGCTTCCGCAGCCGCTCGATCTCGTCGGCGGTGGTCGCAAGTTTCGTCGAGAGCGCCTCGCGGGCGGAAAGATTCTCCAGGGCCACGCCGAGCGCGTCGCTCACGGCCATCACGAACTCCAGATCATCGGTGGTGGCCTCGCGGCCGTCGCCTTCGATCTCCACGTGCAATACGCCCACCGGCCGGCCCGACAGCCGCACAGGCGCCGAAATCATCGACACGGCCGATCCGGCGGTATGCTCCGCCGCCATGCTGCACGCCTGAACGGCTTCATCGGTGGCAAGAACGGTTTCGACCGCGGCCGGCGGGATGTCGACTCCGGCCTGCCGGTCGGGCATCATCGCGGCGGGCTCGAGCGCCGCGGTTCCTCCCGGGCCACGGCGGGCCGAGTCACCGAGGCCGGCGGACAGGAGGACCACGCCCCGGTGGCCGTCGACTCCGCGCGTGGCGGTGTCCAAAGCCAACGCCGCGGCGTCGCCGACCGCGGCTGACCGTCCCAGCGCAAAGGCCAGCCGGCACAGTTCCGCCGCCGCCCGACCGACCCGCGGCACGCTGGCCGCCGACTGGCGGATGTCTTCGAGGAGCCGGCCGCGGGCGCGGCGATGCACGATCGACTGGTGCCACTGGCTATCAGCCACCGCGTCCGCGCTCGTCGACGTGCGGCCCACGGTGCCCGGGCTCGGTGAGGGGTTCGCCCGCGCAGAGGACGATCTCCACGCGGCCGATGCCGACGCGGTCGCCCGGTGCGAGCAGGCGGTCGCCCACGAACGGCTCGTCTTCCACGAGCGTGCCATTGCGGCTCTCGAGATCGCGCACCGCCCAGCCCCCGGCCGTCTCGTGGATTTCCGCATGGACCCGGCTGGCGCGGTCGTCATGCACGACGACCTGGTTGGTCGGTGCCCGACCGATGGTCACCCGCTCGCCCGGCACCAGGCGCACGACCGATTGGCCCGCCACCGGGTCGCGCACCAGCAAATGAAACGCGGTCGTCGCCATGCCATCTCCTGAAAGCATGATGCACCACGCCAGACTCTTTGGGGAGGC
>JBIIIP010000079.1:0-14235 GCA_044234625.1 Pirellulales bacterium
GTCTGGGCCTTCTTTTTGGTGAGTCTCAACGGCCTCCAGGAATCCCTCTGGCCGCTCCAGGCAGCAGGCCCCGATCCGGTGAACGGGATGTGGGGCCGTTTGGTAGGGTCTTGTGGGGCGGGGCTGTATGAGGAAGTGCTGTTTCGGCTGCTGGCGCTCCCCATGGTGGCATGGATGGCCCGAAAAGCGGGTAGCGAACCGCTCGCGGCGTCCACGTGGGCGGTGCTCCTCACGAGCCTGGCCTTCAGCGCGGCCCACTACGTGGGGCCGCTGGGCGATGTGTTCGATATCTACAGCTTCACGTTTCGCCTCGTGGCCGGCATGTTTTTCGCAGTGCTCTTCCTGGTTCGCGGATTTGGCATCACCGCGGGCACACATGCCACATACGACGTGATCGTCAGCCTGCTGTAGAGTGAACCAGCGGCGCGGGTCCGTTCCTGCGACGAAGGTTTGGACTTTCAGGATCGCGGTCCGGATTTTTATACTGTGGCGACGGGGCCGCGAACCACGGGGCCTTTCCTCCGGAGCCGTTGACGTGCTGTCGGTTCGTCCCAAAGCCACCGATCTTGTCTTTCAATTGTTCGGCCGCACGCTCCATCCGGAGCTGTTCGAGGTGCATGCCACACGGGCGATCGACCGGGGCGCCTACTCCGCAGTCATCTCCATCACGACCGCCGGCCACGTGATCACGTGGCAGCGGGAGGGTCTCACGCTCACCGAGGTGGCGGCGACCGCCAGCCATCCCCTGCCCCAGAAGCGCCGCCTGCTTTCCCACCGCATCGCCGGGGAGCGCAGCGACCGCATGGAGTGCCGGGGCGGGTCTTCCTACCAGACCTGCTTCCAACTGGAGAGCGTGCCCCCCGACGTCTTCTGGGGCTTCCAGCAGGAACTGGCGGCCGAGGGAACGAAGCACGGGCTCCTGCACCGCTTCGAATCCGGGGGCAGGATGGCCTTGGGGGCGCTAAGCCTGATCACGGTCGAGACCCGCGCCACCAGCCTTCTCGTGCAGTCGTTTCACACGTTTCCCGACGACCACGCGATCGTGAAGACGCAGTCGCTGTTCGCGTCGTCCTGAAGCCCGCCCTCCGGAGGACGGATTCCGCCCATGCCCAAGCCCCGCACGACTCCCGCACCGGCCGCCAGCGCTCAGCGCAAGAGCCGGGTGCTGATCGCCGACGACAACGAGCCTAACCGGGAGCTTCTCGAGGCCTACCTCTCCGACATCGACTGCGACATCGCCACGGCGGTGGATGGCGGCGACACGCTCGACAAGGTGGCCACGTTCGCCCCCGACGTGATCCTGCTCGACGTGATGATGCCGAAACTGTCCGGCTTCGAGGTCTGCCAGCGGCTCAAGGGCGACCCGGCCACGAGCCCGATCATGGTGCTCATGGTCACCGCGCTCGGCGAACTGGGCGATATCGAGCGGGCCGTGGAGTCGGGCACCGACGACTTCCTGTCGAAGCCGGTCAATCGCGTCGAGCTCGTGAAGCGGGTGGAGAACATGCTCAAACTGCGGCACGTGAGCGACGAGCTGGAGCGGCTCCGCAGCTACATCAGCACAATGGACGACGATCAGCCGCCGCGGTAGGGCGGCCGACCGCTCAACGCGGCAGGCCCACGCTCTCCAGCACCCGCACCGTCGCGGGCGACTTGTTGAGCACGTAGAAATGGATGCCGGGCACACCGCCGGCGAGCAGGCCTTGCACCTGCCGGGCGGCAAACTCCACGCCCGCCTCGAACTGCGCCGCCTCGTCGTCGCCGGCGGCTTCGAACGCCTGGGTGAAGCCGTCGGGAAGCCGGGCCTTGCAAAGGCTGGCGATGCGGCGGATCTGCGCGTAGTTGGTCACGGGCATCACGCCTGGCACGATCGGGGCCGTGATGCCCAGGGCCGTGCAGCGGTCGCGGAACCGAAAGAAGTCGGCGTTGTCGTAAAACAACTGCGTGACGACCACATCGCCGCCAGCCGCGCACTTGTGCTTCAGGTTTTCCAGGTCGGCCTCGGGACTCACCGCTTCCTGGTGCGTTTCCGGATAGCCGGCCACGAGAATGCCGAACTCGGGAAACTCCTCGCGAATGAGGGCCACGAGTTCGGCCGCGTAGCGGAGGCCGCCGGCGACGGGCGTGAAGGCCGTTTCGCCCTTGGGCGGATCGCCGCGCAGGGCCACGATCGCCTCGACCCCTTCGGCAGCCGCCTGCCGGAGATAACCACGGAGCTCGTCGACCGAACTGCCCACGCACGTCAGATGGCTGGCCACGGGAACGGCGTGCCGCGACCGCACGCCTCGGAGCACCTCGAGGGTGGTGCCCCGGGTCGAGCCACCGGCCCCGTAGGTGCAGGTGATCATCGCCGGCTCGAAGGCCATGAGTTCGTCGACCGTCCGCCACATCTGCGTTGCCGATTCCGGCGTCTTTGGTGGGAAGAGCTCGAACGACAGGCCGAATCGGCCAGAGGAGTAGGAGTCGCGGATTGACACGGCTGTGTGGCACCGAGGGGAAAGCGAACGGCAAGACCGCAGGCCAGCAGTTTAGCAGAGGGTCAGCCTGCCTGCGGCCGGCTTCGGCGACGCCGCAACGCGGCTCATCCCCGGGCCACCTCGGCGAGGAGATCGCGGTCGGCGGCGCTCGAGGCCAGCCCGCGGCGGGCCATCATCCGCTCCAACACGACGGCGGCCTGATCGGGCGTCGTGCGACTGGCAAGCAATTGATTCGTGAATGCCGGCACCACCTCGGGCGTGGCGGTCCCCACGGTGGCCGCCACGCCGATCCGCGCGCCGCAGGGTATTGAAGCGTTGATCGCCGTCTTGGCGAGATCGCCGAACAGCGCGCCAAAGAACTGGCGGCCGGTGTCGATCGTGCTTCCGGCCTCGTGCAGGCGGATCGTGCCGTAGGTCGCCTTGAGGTTGCTCGTGACGGTGCCAGCGGCGAGATTGACCCAGCTGCCGACATGGCTGTGGCCGAGGAAGCCGTCGTGGGGCTTGTTGGAAAACGGCTCCATCACGGTGGCTTCGACTTCGCCCCCCACCCGGCAGACTGCGCCGATCGCCGTGCCCGGATGGATCCACGCATGCGGGTTGATGCGGGCCTGCGGCCCGATGAACGCGGGGCCATCGAGGCAGACGAAGGGCCCGACATCGGCGTTCGCGGCGACGACCACGGGCCCGTGTCGCGCCACGACCTGCTCGGCGACCTGCGCGCCCTCGGCGACGAAGAGTCCGGGACGGATTTCCCGGTATCCGCCACCGTCGACCCGCATGGCGAGCGTGCCGGCGATGGCATGCTCGTGGGCGGTGATGACGTCGTGTGGCTCGCGGAGCATTTCCAGGCTGCAGTCGAGCGTGGGGAGGACCAAGTCTTCGATCGCCTCCGGGGAGCCGGTGGCGAGCAGGCGGGCGATGGCGGCGTCGTCCGGGCCCGTGCCGTCGGCCGCCCGATGCAGCACAGCTGCGGCCACTGCCTCGCCGTCGCGGACGATGCCACGGTGGCCGGCTTCGACGAGCGTCCGCAGCGCCTGCAGGGTGGCCCGGCTGGGCACGGCACGCGCGTTGACCGCCAGCGCGATGGCGCCGTGCCGGGAGGCGGGTGGATCATCGGCTGGCATGGCGATGGCCGCGCCCCAGAGGGTGACACGGCTGTCGGCGACGGCCTCGATATGCCGCGTCAAAAACGGCCGCACGACACGCCGCACGTGGCCCAGATGGGTGAGGGCTTCGCAGAGGTTGAAGGATCCGATGGTGAGATCGCAGGCCGGACGGGCGGCGGTGAGCACGCCCAGCCGATCGACGCCCTGATCCTCGAAGACGAACACCTGCATCCGCTGGCCCTCGGCCTCAACATTACCACGGCCGATCGCCCGCTGCGGAGGCCAGTGCTGGCAAAAGAAACCGGGGCGGCGTAGGCTCGTCGGAGAACGACGCCTCTCACGAGCCGGAGTGGCGGAATGGCAGACGCGGCGGACTCAAAATCCGTTGCCCGCAAGGGCGTGTGGGTTCAAGTCCCTCCTCCGGCAGTCTGAAAAACACGGGGTCCGCGATCGGGCGGCCCCTCGTGCTCACTCCCTGACGGGGTCGACTGTTAGGCGCACCGTTACCCGCGGCGTTCAACGGGGAGTGATGACCGCTCCTCAACGTCTCACTACGCTCGACCCCGCCGGCCGCGGTCAATGACTACCCGCCCCCGCGCCTGATGATGCGGCTTTCCTCACGGCCCTCGACGCCAAACGCTGCAAGAACGGGCTGGCGTACCGATGCCCGTGAACGTGGTCGAGCAACGCCTCTCCGGTCGTCGCTTCGATCTCCCGGTTCAGTTGGTCGCGGACGCGGCGCACCTGCTCGACCGCCGTCTCTTGATGCTGTTGCGGCTCACTCATCGCCGATCACCTCCCGAGGGTTCCGGATTTCAAGAAGCGGATACCCCTGTTTCAAGTTTACCGCGTTGAATGCGTGTATGCGACGCAGGTTCACGATGTGCTTGAAGTTCCAACTCACGAGGACGTCAACCCGGGCGGCCGTAGCGAGTGCGATATGCAGTGCGTCGGCCCGCTCGTTCCTCCCCACGGCTCCGTCCTGAATGTATTGCGCAGCAAGTGCCTCCGCCTCTGAATCCAGTGCCAGTACCTCGACGAGTGAATCGGGGATGTGCTCCAGATGCGCGCGAACGGCTGCCGGGGCTTTTTCCAGTTCGAGCAGCGTCACCTCGGAGATCACCATCGCGTAATCACCGTTTGCCGTGGCTGCGACCAAGCGACGGGAATGGCCGATAAACTCGATGTCCTCGCAGCCGCCGAACACCGAAGTATCGATGTAGATTCGGGGACGCATGACGAGATTATCCATTCAGTCGCGAATGGTGCGATGAGATCGCGATGACGCGGCGAGAAAATACTGTACGGGCCAGCGAGTCTCGCAGCCAAATCGCGGCCCCCCTGTCCCGTTCTGCCGCCCCGCGATCGTCCCCGCAGGCGGCTTTCTCGTCGTCACGGCAGCGACTCTGGCTGCCAGGGGAAAAGAAAAAGGCGCCAGCCACCAAATTTGGAAAAGGTGGCAGATTGCCCATTTGGGGTGGCTGGCACCTTGATCCTTTATCCCTCTCATGAGCCCTGGTACGAAAACCGGGAAGGGGTCACCTGTCGGCGCCAAACCTCTTAGGCAAAGTGTTAGGCGCAGGCGTTTCAACGCAGGAATCCCGCTCCGCGCCACACGCGCCGTTCCCGGGGAATTTGCACAATCGCGACACGGGCGCGACTTGACTGCGGTTTCTATTCGCACTCACAATCCGTTGCCCGCAAGGGCGTGTGGGTTCAAGTCCCTCCTCCGGCACTCTGAAAAACATGGGACATCGGGGGCGGGTGTTATCGGGGGTGGCTGTCAGTTGCTATCCGAAGGTTCATCCATGATTCGCGGGGTCAAGTTCCTGTTCGACGACCATGGTCAAAAGACCGCCGTGATGATCGATCTCCGGAAAGGTAGCGGGCTTTGGGAAGACATCCTTGACGTCGCCATCGCCAGGTCGCGGGAGCGCGAGCCGAGCCAGAGTTAGGCAACCGTCCGATCCCGACTGGAGAAGGTCGGCCGCCTAAAGAAGGGCCGTCGCCGTGCATGAGGTCCGGATCGGAAGGTCCGCCGCAAAGGAACTCGAGTCACTGCCCGACCGAATCATCGACCGTGTCGCTGCGAAGATCAACGCGCTTTCCACGCAGCCACGACCGGATGGTTTCAAGAAATTGCGGGGCGGCGATGACCTGTGGCGGGTCCGAGTCGGTGACTACCGGATCGTTTACGCGATCGACGACACGCAGTCGATCGTCGACATTCGAGTCATCCGCCACTGCAAGGATGCCTACGGTCCGACGTGACCAGTGACCAGTTTGACTCCTTGCGAGACGATCGTCTCTGCCGCGGCTTCGGCAGCGTCGAGAGGCTGCGAGTATCGCCCGTAAAATTTCTTGATGCAGGCAAGCGCCTCGTCCGCCCAGTCGCGGCGGGTGTTGCCTGCGGAAAATCGCAGGCCGTCGGGTAGGAGAACCGCATGGGCCGCGATGCCTTTGGCGGCATCGAGATGCTTCGTGGCCAGGCCCGGCGACATGACGATCGACTGGCCGGTGTTCGTGAAGCCTTCGCCGGCGCCGCCGTCGGCGGGAAACTCACGGGCCTGGTCGAGCGACGAAACACCGATGAGGTCGCGGATCGTGTTGGTGTATTCCGCGTTGTTGAGCCGGCGAAGGACGACGCGACCCGGGTCACCCGCTCGGGCCCGCGCTTCAGCGGCGAGGAATCCCCGCAGCCAGTCACCGATCACCCGCCGCTCATCCTCGGTGGGCTGGTCTGAATCAGGCGGCGGCATCTGGCCGCTGGTCACCATTTCCTCGACCCGCTGCATGAACTTGGCAGACTGGCCGAGCGCGGCGGCGGCTTGCGTGAACGAGAGGTCGACCTCGCCCTCGGCCGCGTCGCCCGAGTAGCAGTCGAGGCAGTAGCGGGCCAAGAGCGGCTGAACGGCCGGGAAACCGGAGACGAATGAGGCCGCCGTCTCGGAGGCAAGGAGCCGGGGAGGAGTACCACCGCAGAGCAGCACCACGGCTACCCATGGCATCAACCCCCGGCCGCAACGCTGGCGACCGAGAAAGCCTCGCGGGAAAAAACCCTGGCCCGTCGGGTGCAAAAATGTGCGGCCCATGTGCGCGAACTCCGGGCGTTTCGGCCATTCAGAACCGCCGAAAACCCTCCACATACACCGTCACTTACCCGTTCTGTCGACAGTTTTCCAGGGGCTGCGGCCCATCACGCCGACAGCGTAAAGCTGGTAATGGAGACTGGTGCCATTCATGTCGGCAGGTCAGAAGCCGTGGCAAGGCCGCTACTCGGTTTGCCCGGATAGGGGTAACGCCTTTTTTTTGCTCACGCCCTGGGGGGCACGATCTCCGCGAGCCGCTCGGCGGCCTCTTCCGTGTTGAGGACTCCCGCCGCAGCGACCGCGCGGGCCGCGGCTGCCACGACCGCCTGCCGATCCTTCACGTTCGCCTGTGCCCAGTTTCGCAGGGCCTGCACGTCACCGTCGCGGACGAACCGCCACTGGAACGGCGTATTCTCATCGCCGTCGTTGACGTAGCCGTGGATTCGCCACCAGCCGATCAGGGCCTTCGCCCCGGCCGCCAGCCGCGCGGCAGCTGCGTCGTCATCGGTGGCCGGCATCGCGACCGCCTCCAAAAGCCCACGGCGGCTCTCCACCTGGGCGGCGAGGATCTCGAGATACCGCCGCGGGCCACCCGGAATGAAGGCGGCCGCCTCGCCCGAGAGCGTGGCCTTGCGGAGCCAGTCGGGCAGATCGGCGGGCAGTTCGGCGAGCGGCAGTTCCAGGCAGCGCCATGCGGGCACGAGTAACGCCCGGTCGCCACCGAAAAGATCGGCGAGGTCGCCGAGGACTTCCTCGTCAGTCTTGTCGAGATACGAAAGGTCGGCCGCGCCGCGGGCGAAGAGATAGAGGTTCGGCATCACCATCACCGGCTGCTGGGCATTCCCGAAGACGCCATCGGCCGTGGCCGCATATTTCGCTTCGTCACGCAGCATCCGCCGGATGTCGGCGAACTGCAGCACAGCGCCGGGGATCGACGGCTCGTACTCGATCGCCTCGTAGAGAAAGAGCGTCGACCGCGATATGAGGCCGGCCTCCTCAGCGAGGCGGACGTTCACTCGGCCGTTGGCCCAGTTGTCGCGATTCGATCGCCCCGGCAGGAGCCGCCATGGCTCGGGCATGCCGACCGCGAGCGTTGCAAGCGACGCCTTCACGAAAGGCACGATCTGCTCGGGGGGATTGGACGGGCTGCCACCCCACACCTTCTCCGTGCCCCAGCCGCACCATACCCAGGGGATGAGCGACTGCTTCCCAGGCCCGGTGCCGCAGGCATCGAGCGTGGTCCGGTCGGCGAAAAATACCGAGAGCCACTCTTCCGGCCGGGCACCGCCATACCCGCCCGGGTCGCCATCGATCGTCACGTAGGCATCGGCCGAGTTGGCGATCGCCATCATCGCGCGACGGTGGGCGAAGTAGGCCGCCGCCTCGGCCGGGTCGTCGAGCCGCACGGGGCTCCAGACGGGATAGGGGTTGCGGTCCTTCCACGGCTTGGCGGCGATCGACGGCGGTGGCGTGAGGTTTGCGCACTGGGCGAGCCAAAACTCGAGCCCCGCCGCGTGGGCATCGTCGATCGTGCGGGAATAGTCGCGGATGGCCTGGGCATCGGCCTCCGAGAGTGGCGCGGGGATCGACTCGAACATCGGCCAGTTCATCACACGGTCGAAGCCAAGCCGCGCCAGCAGCCGATACATCGCCGTGAAGTCTTCCCGCCTCCACGACCGGACGGCGAAGGGATACTCGAAGTGCCAGCCTTCGTGGAGATAGAAGCCGCGGTGCTTGAATCCGCTCACCGGCTCGGCGGCGGTGCTAACCGCCGCGGCCAGGACGGCGAGACAGGCGAGACCGCGAAGCAGCGATGCGAAACGGAGAGCAGACATCGGCAATCTCGGTGCGGGAACACGTGCTCCGGAAGCGAGCACCTTACCACGGTGAGACATCGCAGGAAGTGAGCCTGCGCACGGCGTGGCGATTGCGGCCGTTGATCGGGGCCGACGGTTCAACGATCCCGATGTGTTTTGCGAAGCCGCGTTCAACACCTTTTTCCCGATCTGCGAATGACCGACGGTCGGCCGTCGAAGCGATGACGGACGAGCAATGTGCACCCGGTTCTCGGCCTTCATCCGCTATCCGCCCCGCGGAAACGTCGCCTCGATGGAGTGCTCGGTCGCCCCGTCGAGCTTCCGGCTGTGGTAAAGGTGAAACCGCTCGACGGGGATGCCGTCGATCGCGAGGTCAGACGTCGCACCGAGGAATCCAGCCGCCCAGGCCCGCGGCACGGCGGGCGTCAGCCGGGCGAGCGTGACGTGCGGCACGAAGGGCCTCCGCTCGACGGCGATCCCGCACGACTCGATGGCCACGGCGATGGCGGCGCGAAGGTCGGCGAGAGGCCTCGACTCGGTCACCCCTGCCCAGAGGACGGTCGGTCGCCCCCGTGGCGGAAAAACACCCGTGCCCCGGATCGCGATCGTGAACGGCTCGGGCCGCACCCCGCCGAGCGTTTCCTGGAGCGCCGCGCGGGCGTCGTCCTCGACGTCGCCGAGAAAGTGCAGCGTGAGATGCAGCTGGCCCTCCCGCACAGGCCGCACGCCGCGTGGAGCGGCCGTCACAAGCCGGCCCAGCTGGCGGCAGGCCGGCTTCGGAAGGTCGATCGCGATGAACAGCCGTCGCAGCATGGGTCAGGCGACCGACCGGGCGGCGATGATTGGATTGGCGGGGATGCTGATCAAGGTGGAGAACTTCATGCCGGCAGTCTATGGCTTGCCTGAGCAGCTTTGACAGCCGCCGCCGGGACCGCCCGCCGCCTCGACGGGCGACTGGCACCTTTTTCCGTGCCGCTCCACTTTCTATCCTTCAGCAGACCACCCTCGCCCGGGAATGCAGCAACTTGGCAGCGTCAGGCATCAGCAACGAAAACCTGCGTCCGACGCGGATCCTCGATTACAAGAGCGAATCCATACAGGCCGTCGTCCGCAGGGCGCGGACGTCCACCGGCGCTGCCCGCGGCTACCTGCAAGCCGCCTACCTGCTGCTCCGCGAAGCAGTGCGTCCGATCTACACCGTCGATGAATTGCAGCCGACGTCCGTCACGCTTTCCAAGGGCCGTGGTTCGTGCAGCCAACGATTCGCTTGCCTCGAGTCGCTGGCAAGGGCGGCAGGCATCGGAACGCGCGTCCACGGGCTGTGGGTGGCGGGCAGATTCTGGAATCCGCGATTCCGCTTCACCGCCGCATTCATTCCCTCGCGCATCCTCCTGGCGTGGCCCCACTTCCATCTCGATGGCACGTGGATCGGCGTCGAAGAGCTTTTCGCTTCACCCGCCCATCTCGCATCGCGTAACCCGCAGGCGTTCGCGAACGACGGCGAATCGCTCTTCGATGCCATCGATCATACGGCGGTCGATTTCGGCGGCACGACCGCCGGCTGCGCGTCCGGCGCGTGCGACCTGTCGGGATTGGTGGTCGGCGACGCCGGGGTGTTCGATTCGCGCGACGATTTGTTCGCCAACAGGCCGCTGTTTCAACACACCCTGCGCGGCCGTGCGTTCGAGCTTTTGTACGGCGGTCGCAGGAGCGGCTAAACGCTCTCGAGCCGGGCGGTTCCGCTGCCAGGCGCGCCACGCTCCGCGGCCCGCCTCTTCAACCGACTCGTGCGGTGGCCCGCGCCCGATGCTCAGCCTTCGAGCCGCTTCAGGGCGGCGATCGCTGCAAGGGCCCGGTCCGCACCGCCGAACTGCGCCACGACCTTTTTGGCGGAGATCAGGTCTTCGACCGAGACCGCCCCCACCCTGTCGGTGCGAACACGCGACGCCGTCTCCCGGTCGGCACGCCGCCGCCGCGGGCGGAACCCCATCCGCTTGAGAACCATGCTCACCTGCGGACTGGAGACATCGATCCCCTGCTTCTGAAGTGCCGCGATGATGGAAATCGGTCGCGGCTTCTCACCCCTGGCCTTCATGCCGGACGCAACCTTGCGAATTTCCTCGGACTTGTTGATCCCTTTGGCAGCCTTCCTGGCGACAGGCTTTTTCGTCTCAGCGGTGGGCGTGGGCTTTGTCATGGGCGAGTGGTGATCCCCTCGTGGCAGGTACCGGAACAAGTAAATGTTACTGTCAAACGTTCGGAAGACGCCTGATAACACTTTGGAAGCATAGGGAAATAATTTCCGCTTTCAACGCAGGCCCATGCGGGCGGCCTTTTCGCACGGCCCTGCCGCCGTTCCCAGGCGTCCAGGCCGGCCGGCGGGCGGCTGCCGCGAGGCTGCGGCCGCCCTACCCCGCCCCCCTCGGCAAACCGGAAAAATGCTGGATTGCAGGGATTTTGTGCCCGCACACTTTTTCCACTTCCCGTATCTTTGCGCCGCCGGATAGGGTGTCGGGCCATCCGAGTCACGCGGGCGTTTCGCGGGCATCGGGCAACTGAATCAATTTCTACATGGACTGCGATTCGGTTTGGTTTCCTCCAGGAGAGTCTCCATGAAGCGTTTTTCTTCGATCGTCACGATGTTCATTGTCCTCGTGGTCGTCGGTTTCGTTGCCGCCGACTCCGCATCGGCTGCCAACCGGGGCCGTCGCGGTCGCGCCAGCTGCGATTGCGGGCCGACCTGTGCCGCCGAGCCGGCTTGCTGTGCGGCTGAGCCGTCGTGCGGTGCCGGATGTGCCGCTGCCGAGCCCGCCTGCGGTGCCGCCGAGCCGGCCTGCTGTGCGGCTGAGCCCTCCTGCTGCGAGCCGCGGCGTCGTGGCCGTGCCCGCGCTGCACGTGGCCGCCGTGGCGACTGCTGCAGCACGGCGTGCACGAGCTGCTGCGAGGAGCCCAGCTGCGGTGCCGAACCGGCCTGCGCCTGCAACTGATCCGTGATTCGGGCCGGCTCTTCGCGAGCCGTCCGAGAGCCAGCGAGGCCGGGCCTCCCCCTGGGGAGGCCCGGCTTTTTGCTTGACTGGCCGGGAGCCCGGCCGCGGTTCACCGCAACGACTTCAGGTATTCCACCACGTCGAGCAGTTCGTTCGGCGACAGCGTGGACGCCAACCCCTCGGGCATGCTGCTCTGCTTCAGCTGCGACCGTTCCTCGATCTCGTCCACATTGATCGCCGTCTTCCCCTTGCCATCGAGGATCACCACCGCCTCCGGAGTTTCGCTCTCCAGCAGGCCGACGATGAAGCGGCCATCATCCGTGAGGATCGCCGTCGACAGATACTTCTCTTCGATCACCGCGTTCGGGTGGACGATCGATTCCACGATCTTGTAGGCGTCGAGCCGCCTGCCCACGTGCGTCATCTCCGGCCCAAGAGCGGCCCCCTCGTTTCCCACCTTGTGGCAATTGATGCACACCCGGCGGAAGACCGCCTTGCCATTGATCGGATTGCCTCCCTTGACCATCGCGATCGCCTGCATGGCCTTGTTGCGTTCCTCATCGGTCTTGGGTTCCTTGCTGGTGAGGATTTCCAGGTGGGGACGCATTTCCTCGGCCTTCGCGTCGAGCCCCAGCACCCGGTCGACGAGTCTGGACGCCGGTGAGCCCTTGGCCGTGAAGGTGCCGGCGTCATATGCCTGCTTCCACACCGGCATGTTGGCCCCGAGCGCCGCATCGGCCGTGTAAGCCACGAAACGGTCTGCGGGCGTGACGTCGGCCGCGACCACGATCGCGGCCATGGCATCGGATGTCGGGAAAAAACTGAGGCCGCGCACGGCCTCGGTTCGCACCCGCGGATGGGCGTCGCTGGCCCGGGCGATCAACAGCTGCTCGGCGTTGGTGATCCGCTCCCGCTCGTCGGCCACGACGCGGGTGGCCGCCGCGCGGGCGTCATCGCTGGGCGAGGCGAGCAACTGCCCCAGCAGCTCCTCATCGACGGCGTGGAAGCTCTGCTGCAGCCAGAGCTGCTCCATCTTCAGCCGCTCGATCGCCGGATCCGAGGCGTTTCGCGTTACCCATTCCTTCGCGGCCGCGAGCACCTCCTGCCGAGGCCGGGCTTGGAGCTCGGCACGGGCCCGGTAGCGGGTGCGCCACTCGGGGCTCTGCAGTTGCTCGAGCACCTGCGCCGTCGTCTTACCGGCCTGCGTCTCGGCCACGACGAGGGGCTTGTCCTTAAAAATGAGCCGGTAGATGCGGCCATGCTGGCGATCGCGGTGCGGATCGCGCTGGCTGTATTGCATGTGGCCGATCAACGGATTGGCCCAATCGCCGAACCACAGAGCGCCATCTGGCCCGATCTGCGGATCGACCGGACGGAAGTGCTTGTCGGTGCTCGCGATCAGGTCGAAGGGCACCGACTGGCCGTCAACGTCGTGGCGGACGCGGTTTCCCTTGAACCCGGCGCCTTCGTCGCTGATCTTCCAGCGCGGCATGCCGTTCATGTTGATCACGCAGGCGTAGATGAACTGGTCCTGCACGTCGTCGGGAAACTGCCGCGTGCGGAGATATTCGCTGCCCACCACGGGCCGCATGCCATCGGTGTTGAAAACCGGCGGCAGGCCCTGGCGGCCCGCGTACTGGGCTCCGGAGAGGGGCGTATCCCAGTGCTGGCTGGCCGACGTGCCGTCGCCGCAGATGCCCTGCCCCCATTCGTTGAACACATAGCACCACGGATTGCCATAGCCCGGGGTCTTGAAGTGACGGATTTTCCACGTCCGCGGATCGAGGACATAGCAGCCGGGTGAGCCAAAGTTGCGGAATGGCCCCCAGGGCGTTTCCAGCGTGGTGCTCATGGCGACGCCCTCGAGCATGTGCAGGAGGCCGCCGTTGCTCATCTCGAAGGCGCCGGCGGTGTGGTGGGTGTCTTCGGTGGCCCAGCCGTCGAGCACGTGCACGACGATATCGGCCTTGTCGTCACCGTTGGTGTCCTTGAGCCACAGCATCCGTGGCTGGTCGATGACGAACACGCCGCCATTGAAGAATTGGAAGCCGGTCGGGCAATGCAGCTTGTCGTAGAACACCGTGCTCTTGTCGGCCTTGCCATCGCCATCGGTGTCGGTGAGTATCACAAGCTTGTCGGTGGGCCGCGGCTCACCCGGCACCCACTGCGGATAGCTCGGCATGGTGGCGACCCAGAGCCGACCGCGCGAATCAAACGCGAACTGCACAGGGTTGGCGAGCTCGGGAAACCGCCGCTCGTCGGCGAAGAGCTGCACCTCGAAGCCCGGCGGCACGGAACACGTCTCGATGAATTCCTCGGGCGAGAGGATCGCCGGGCCGCGGTCCTGTTGCTCGCTGTAGGCTTGGCGCGGCTCGCCAAACCGCGTGCGGGGCACGATCAACTCGCCGGTGGCGGAGTCGTCGGGCTTGGACGGCACGGGCCTGCCGGAGGCGATGTCCCACACGTAGCGGTCGCGGACGGCCGCCATGTTGCGGAGCTTGACGTATTCCCGCGGAAATGTCTCCGTATCCCAGGTGCGCCGACCTCCGTACACATACCACCCGTTGACCATCCTGTAATCCTGCAGGTGGATCCACGACTTGTCGTTCACGGCCGCTCGCAGATTGGCGAAGGCGGATGGCGCCAGCAGCCTTGCCGCCGCACCCCCGAAAAGAACCTTGTCGAGGGCCTGTCCGACGACGCGGTCGCCCGACTCGTTCACATGGCAGCCGTTGACCGTGAACTGCAGGCGCGGCTGG
>JBIIIP010000156.1:0-4120 GCA_044234625.1 Pirellulales bacterium
CGGCCCTCCAGGCCTTCGCTCACTCGGAGGCGACCGGCACTTCGGCATCCATGCCTCCGCTGGCCGCCTACGCCGGCTCTCGGGGCATGGGCAGCCCCTCCCGGGCCTCGATCCGACTGCCGTGGAGCATCTGAGCGTGCGACGACTCAGGGACGAGAAGCGAACTCGGGATGCGGTTCGGCGGTCGGCTCCTCTTTGATTTCGGTGAGGGTGGCCTCGGTCAAAAGCAGCGTGCCCGCCACGCTGACAGCATTTTCGAGGGCCACGCGGACCACCTTCGTAGGGTCGACGATGCCCGCCTCGACCAGATCGCAGTAGGTGCCGCGGGCGGCGTCGAAACCGTAATTGCCCGGGTGGCGACGGATCTCCCCAACCACGACGCCGGCGTCGGCGGCGGAGTTTTCGGCGATCGTGCGGGCCGGCACCTCGAGGGCGTGGCGGAGAATCCGCAGCCCCGTGCGCTCGTCGCCATCGCAGCGGTGTTCCTCCTCATCGAGCGCGGGGGCGACGCGCAGCAGGGCCACGCCGCCCCCTGGCACGATGCCTTCGGTGATCGCCGCGCGCGTGGCGCTGATGGCGTCGTCGAGGGCTTCCTTGCGGCTCTTGAGTTCCGCCTCGGTGGGCGCCCCCACGCGGATGATCGCCACGCCCCCCGCAAGCCGGGCGAGCCGCTCCTCGAGCTTCTCGCGGTCGTAGTCGCTGGTGGTCTCCTTGATATGGCGACGGAGTTCCTCACAGCGTGCCTGGATCGCAGCCTTGTCGCCACGGCCACCGATGATGGTGGTGGTGTCACGGTCCACCACGACGCGGGCTGCAGACCCCAGGTCGGCCGCCTTGACGGCGCCGAGCGTGATGCCGAGATCGGTCGACACAAACTTTCCTCCGGTGAGGATCGCGATGTCTTGCATCATCTCCTTGCGACGGTCGCCGTAGCCGGGTGCCTTCACGGCCACGCAGTCGAGCACGCCGCGGAGGCGGTTGACGACAAGCGTTGCCAGGGCCTCGGCCTCCACGCTCTCGGCGATCACCACCAAGGGCCGCCGCATGGGCAGGAGCGACTCCAGAAAGGGAAGGAACTCCTTGAGACCCGTGATCTTTCCCTCCTCCAAGAGGATCAGCGGGCTTTCGAGCACGGCCTGCTGCCGCTCGGCATCGGTGATGAAGTAAGGCGAGAGCAGGCCACGGTCGAACTGCATGCCATCGACGACGTCGATCGACGTCTCGGTGCCCTTGGCCTCCTCGACCGTCACCACGCCCTCGCTGCCGACGCGATCCATGGCCTGGGCCACGAAGTCGCCGAGCACGGCGTCGTTGTGGGCGGAGAGCGTGGCGACCTGGGCCTTCTCGTTGCGGCTGGCGACCGGCTTGGAGAGCCGCCCCAGGGCCGTGACGGCCACCGTCAGGCCACGGTCGAGGCCGCGCTTCAGATCGACGGCGCTGGCGCCCGCGGCGAGGTTGCGCAGGCCGTCGGCGAAGATGGCGTGGGCGAGGAGTGTGGAGGTGGTGGTGCCGTCGCCGACGACGTCGCCGGTGCGTTCGGCCGCCTCGCGAAGCATGTGGGCGCCGAGATTCTCCTCGGGGTCCTCCAGTTCGATTTCCTTGACGATCGTCACGCCGTCATTGCAGACGAGCGGGGCGGCCCACTTCTTCTCGATGAGCACGCACTTGCTCTTCGGGCCGAGCGTCACCCGCACCGCCTCGGCGAGGGCGGTGGCCCCCTTGAGCACCCGCTCGCGGGCGGCGGAGCGGAAGAGGATCCGTTTGCTGGGCATGGCGGGCTCCCGGGAGGGGCGGCGGCCATGCCGGAAAGAAACCGGGGAATCATACGGTCGCGGTCAAAGTACACTCATGTCCCATGAAACACCCGAGGAAAGGCCGGCCACAGCCAGTAGGCGAGGAGAAACCGCGACGGCCGCAGGTGGGTGGACCGTCCGGGCAGGCCGCCGGGCGGCCGCGGCATCGGGCCAAGTCGGAGGAGACATACCATGGCCTGCGGGCCTGCGCGGCGCTGTTTGCGCGGCGGCCGAACGATATCGTGCGCGTGTATGTGACGCGGCCGCGGCAGAGGGAGTTTGGCGAGTTGCTCGCCTGGTGCGCGAAAGAGCGGAGGGGTTTTCAGGTCGTCGGGCCCGAAAACCTGCAGCGGCTGACGGGATCGGTGCATCACGAGGGCGTGGCCATCCTCGCCAAGCAGGTGCGGCGGCTGGATCTGGCCGGCCTGCTCGGGCGGATCGAAGCAGGGGGGCCGCTGCTTTATTTGGATGGCGTGCAAAACCCGCACAACCTTGGATCGATTCTGCGGACGGCGGCCCATTTCGGGGTGGTGGCGATCGTGGGCAAGGTCGGCGACGTGCAGCCACTGTCGCCCGCGGCGGTGCGGGTGGCCGAAGGGGCTGCGGAGGATGTGCCGGTGTGCGACCTGGCTGATCCGGCGGCCGATCTCCGGCGGCTCAAGAAGGCGGGCTACCGGATCGTGGTCACGTCGAGCCATCGGGGCGAGCCGCTCTTCGGGGCGGCGCTCGGGCGGAAGGTGCTGTTCGTGCTCGGCAGCGAAGGGAAGGGGGTGTCGAAGCCGATCGATGCACTCGCCGACCTGCGGGTGCAGGTGCCGGGGACGGGGGTGGTGGAGAGCCTCAATGTGTCGGTGGCCTGCGGGATCGTGCTCGCGGAGGCGTGGCGGGGCCGGGGGTGAAGGGAAAGACGCGGATGGGGGACGCATTCGACAGACCAGAGGTCTGTCGCCACGGTTGGGGAAGGTCTGTCGCCAGCTTTCGGGAGAGGCGACTGCCGCTTTTTGCAAAGGTGCGTTGCAGAATGCGGAGGTGGGCGCGCACTTTGCAACAGGCCGGCGGGTTTGACACCGCGGTATTCGGCCGAATCGTCGCGATTCTTCCGCTCGAATCGTCGACAACGGTTTTGGCACACCACGTGCTTCTCCGCTGAGCAGCCTGGTAGACGGTTCACTCATCCATCTCATCTCGGACCGCCTGGCAGGCTGTAAGGAGCATCGCCATGAAAACCTCAGCCCACCCGGCCAATCCCCCGCAGCCCAGCGACGAGGACCTGTTCAGCCGGTTTCGCGCCAACGGTGATATCCGCGCCTTCGAGTCGCTCGTCCATCGCTACGAGCATGAGCTGTTTGGCTACCTGCGGCGGTATCTGCACAGCGCAGAACTCGCCGAAGACGTGTTTCAGGCGACGTTTCTCCGCCTCCATCTGAGCCGCGATGGGTTCGAGGAGGGGCGGAAGTTCCGGCCGTGGCTCTATTCGATCGCCACCAACCAGGCGATCGACATTCTCCGCCGCGAGCGGCGGCATCAGCGGGCCGCGCACGACGGGGTGGGCACAACGGGCAAGGAATGCAGCCTGCTCGGCACCGTGGCGGCCCGGTGCCAGGCGCCGGACGAGAACGCCGGCGACCGCGAGGAACGGCTGCAGATGCGGGCGGCGGTGCGACAGCTTTCCGACGTCCAGCGGCGGGCCGTGGAGCTGGTTTACGAGCGAGGTCTCGCCTACCGCGAGGCGGCCGTCGCAATGGGGGTGCCGGTCGGCACGGTGAAGAGCCGGCTCCACTCGGCCCTTCTGTCACTCGGCCGAATCTGGCCGGGGCGGCAGCTGAAGCGGGCCTATGCGGTGGGCCCCGGGGCGTGAGCGTCCTCGGCCGGCCGGATATCATGCCATCTGGAAAGGTGGTGATCCGCATGGCTTCAGGCAGCGATGAGTTTGACCGCTTGGAGGCCCTGATCTACCGCCCGGTATCGACCCGCCCCGATTGGCTGAAGGCCTGGCGCAACGAGGCCAATTACCTAGTCTTTCTCGCCCGCCGCGCGGTGGACGATGAAAACGAGGAGCTCGTGGAGGAACTCGCCGACCAGGCCCGCGACATGGCCGACATGGTCGAGGCCAGGCTGCGTGGCGAAGGGCTGTGGTGAGAGCGGGAAAGGCCGAGGCGATCCCCGCGGACACGCCGTGTGAAGCCACGGTGCTGACGCCCGCCGGCTGCGAAGCTATATTTTTCAGCTCAGGGCAGCGTAGCTCAGTTGGTTAGAGCACCGGCTTCATAAGCCGGGTGTCGCCGGTTCAAGTCCGGCCGCTGCTATTCTCAGTTGTGCACGAGACG
>JBIIIP010000157.1:0-4091 GCA_044234625.1 Pirellulales bacterium
AGCAGTCGCACGCCCATGAATTCATCTCGGAAGTCCCCGACGGCTACCGGACGATGGTGGGGCCCAACGGATTCCGGCTTTCCGGCGGCCAGCGGCAGCGGATCTCGCTGGCGCGGGCATTCCTCCGCAACGCCGAGATCCTGGTGCTCGACGAGGCCACCAGCCAGATCGACGTGGAGAGCGAGCGGCTCATCCACGAGGCCCTCGCCCAGTACGTGCAGAACCGGACGGTGATCATGATCACGCATCGGGCGAGCACGCTCGCCCTGGCCGATTCGATCCTGCAGGTGGAGCACGGGGTGGTCACCAAACGGCCCGCCAGGCAGGCTGCCGCCGCCTGATACACTGCCCGCATGCCCACGACCATCGCCTGTATCTGCGGCTACCGCGGCCCCGGCGTGAACGAGGGCGCGGGCGACGTGTGCCCGATCTGCCGCACGCCGGCGGCGGCTGCCGATGCCCCTGCGGCACAGCCAAGCCAACGGATGCCGACACCACCGGCTTCGCCCCGCGACGCCAAGGCGGAAAAAACGCCGCTCAGCAAGCCGGAAGACAAGGCGGGCGACAAGCCGCGGATCAGGTATCGGATTCCCTGCCCGCGCGGACATGTGCTCAAGGCGCCGGCCCGCATGCTCGGCCAGCAGGTGTTTTGCCCGCAGTGCAACGAGGTGTTCGTGCTCAACGAGACGGACAGCATCGAATATAAGAAGGAGCAGAAGGCGCTCGAGCAGGAACGGGAAATCCTCCGTGCGAGACGCTGGATGTTCTCGTCGATCGTGGCGGCCGTCGTGGTCTTCCTCGTGCTCATCACGATGATCGTGGTGCGGCTCATCAGTGGGTAGGGTGGCCGCCGGGGGCGCGGCCCTCTCCCACGTGGCGACAGACCTCCGGTCTGTCGAATTTCTTAGTCACAGACCAGAGGTCTATGCCACGTGAGGGACACTTCGTCACAGACCCTCTCCCCATCGTGGCGACAGACCTCTTCCCCACCGTGGCGACAGACCTCTTCTCCACCGTGGCGACAGACCTCCGGTCTGTCGAATTTCTTGGTCACAGACCAGAGGTCTATGCCACGTAAAGGCATCGCAGACCATTGGCCTAGGCCACCGTTCTAGGCCACTTTGCCGCCAAGCCGGTCGTTCCACCGGGCGGCAGCACGCGGCTCATACGTGACCAACTCGAAGCTGTCGCGCACCACCTCGCGCACCTGCCGAAGATCGACCACGCCCCCGCGGGCCACGAGCTGCACGAGGAGGTTGCCGATCGCCGTAGCCTCCACCGGACCCGCCACGACCGGACGATTCGTCGCGTCGGCGATCATCTGGCAAAGCAGCGCGTTCTTCACGCCCCCGCCCACCACGTGCACGCGGCCCACCCGCCGGCCCACCAGGGCATCGAGTTCCTCGAGCGTCCGCCTCACCGCCGCGGCCACGCTCTCCAGCGCCGTCCGCACCATAGCGGCCGTGGAGTCGGGCACCGGCTGCCCTGTCTCCCGCGCCAGGGCACGGATCGCAGCCGGCATGTCGGTCGGCGACAGCAACGACGGGTGGTTTGGATCGACGAGCGTGAGCAGCGGAGGAGCCTCGGCAGCCAGTTGCGTGAGCTGGTCCCACGACCAATCCTTGCCCTCCCGCTGCCAGGCGGCACGGCACTGCTGCACGAGCCACAGGCCGCAGACATTCTTGAGGAGACGCGTGGTGCCGCCGATGCCCCCTTCGTTGGTGAAATTGCGGGCCAGGCATTCGGGCGTGACCAGCGGCCGATCGAGCTCCGCCCCCACCAAGGCCCAGGTGCCCAGGCTCACATAGCACCAGGCGGGACGGGCGGACGGGGGCTCCGCCGCCGGCACCGCGGCGACCGCGCTGGCGGTGTCATGGGTGCCGGGCACGATCACGCGGGCGCCGCGGAGCCCAGTGTCGGCGGCGACGTCCGACCGCAGTTCCCCGAGGTCGGTGCCCGGCTCGATGATCGGCCCGAACACGTGCGGCGGCAGGCCGAAACGATCGAGCAGGCCCCGCGACCAGTCGCCCGTGCGCGGATCGAAGCATTGCGTGGTCGAGGCATTGGTGCGCTCGTTGGATCGTTCACCCGACAGGAGCCAGTGGACGATGTCGGGGATCATCAGCATCCGATCGGCGGCCCGGAGAATGCTCGGCTGCCGCTGCTTCAGGGCCAGCAGCTGGTAGAGGGAGTTGATCTCCATGAACTGCAGCCCCGTGGCCGCGAAGATGTCGGCCCGGGGAACGATCTTTTCGGCGGCCGCGAGCATGCCGCGGGTGCGGGCATCGCGGTAGCAGACGGGATTGCCCAACAGCGCGTCGTCGGCGGTGAGAAACGAAAAATCGACGCCCCACGTATCGACGCCGACACTGGCCACCGCCCTGCCATGGCGGCCGCCCGCGGCCCGCAGTCCAGCCACGACCTCTTGCCACAGGCGGACGATATCCCAGACCAGCTGCCCTCCCAGCGGCACCGGGAAGTTCTCGAACCGGTGGATTTCCTCGAGCTCCAGCAGGCGGCCGTCGAACGCCCCCGAAACCACCCGCCCCCCGGAGGCTCCAAGATCGACGGCAAGGGCGACGGAACGTGCCATGGGGGGGTATTGTTCACTTTTCACACGCCCTGGGGAGGGGGCGGCGGGGGAAGGGGAAAAGGACGCCGACTCTGCGGCTATGACGTGGAAAATGGCCGGGCCGCCGCCCGAGGTGTCGATAAACAGCGGGCGCCAGCCTATTGTTGAGCGAGTTGAGCAACATTGTCGGGTATCGTCGGTGGGCTGGCAGGCAGCATGACAATCCAGATGCACTCGGTCGTCGCCGACAACCCGGACACGCGGCAGCCCTCGCCGGAACTGCTCTCCGACCTCGCCAGCTCGAGCGCCGCCCTCGAGGCGGCCACGCCGGCGGAGATCATCCGCTGGGCCGCGGAACACTTCGGCCCGAAGCTCACCATGGCCACCGCCTTCGGCCCCGAAGGCTGCCTGATCATCCATTGGCTGGCCACGGTAGCGCCACAGACCTTCGTGTTCAACCTGGAGACGGGCTACCAGTTCAAAGAGACCCTCGAACTCCGCGACCGGATCGCAAAACGCTACGGCATCGAGGTATCGCTCGAACGCCCCGAGACGACGGTCGAGGAATACGAGCGGCAGCACGGCGGCCCGCTCTACCGCACCGACTCCAACCGCTGCTGCAACGACCGCAAGATCGCCGTCATCAAACGGGTGCTGATCCGCTTCGACGCCTGGATGAGCGGCATCCGCCGCGACCAGAGCCCCGACCGCACCGCGGCGCCGATCGTGGGCTGGGACCGGAAATTCGGCGTGGTGAAGGTGTCACCCTTGGCCAACTGGACGAAGGCCCGCGTCTGGGAGGCGATCGTGAAGGAAGACATTCCCTACAACCCGTTGCACGACCAAGGCTTCGTGAGCATCGGCTGCTGGCCCTGCACGCGGGCGATCAACGCGGACGAGGACGAGCGGGCCGGCCGCTGGAGCGGCACGGCGAAGACGGAGTGTGGACTGCACTCGCGCGACCAATGAAACGAACAGCCAAGACCGAATACGCCGCCATTGCCGTGCTCGAACTGGCCCGCCACTGGCATGCCGACGAGCCGGTGCGGGTGCGCCAGATCTGCGCGGCGCATGGCGTGCCGTCGCGCTTTCTCGTGCAGATCCTCCTCCAGCTCAAGGCGGCGGGACTGGTGGCGAGCACCCGCGGCGTGGGAGGCGGCTACCAGCTCGTGCGGCCCCCGGAGGAAATCACGCTCGAAGACGTCGTGCGGATCTTCGCCGGCCCCGACGAGCCGCCGATGAGCCGTTCGCCGCACAGCCGCAGCCTGGCCGCCCTCCGCGATGCGTGGACGGATGCGACCGAAGCCGAAGCGGCGGCCCTGCGGTCGATCACATTCGCCGATCTCGCGGAACGCACGCGGATCGGGAACGAAGCGATGTATTACATCTAGCTTCACGCCCGCGGGGCCATCCATGGCCCCCGCGGGCTTGCCGGCCTCCGGCCGGAAGAAACCCGGGCCTCCAGCCCTTGCTCCTCGCCGCACCTACGACTCCCGCCATCCATGGCCCCCGCGGGCTT
>JBIIIP010000012.1:0-43326 GCA_044234625.1 Pirellulales bacterium
CGGCTTTTTCGTCGAGCCCGGAAACGCCGAACCGCCGGGCGAGCTCGTCCTCGACCCGCGCCAGCGACACTCCGCGGGCCGCGAGGAGCACGAGCACATGGTAGACGAGGTCCGCGGCCTCGGAGACGACGCGGTCGTCGCTCTCCCGGGCGGCGGCCTGCACGAGTTCGCCGGCCTCCTCCGTCACCTTGCCCCCGATCTTCTCCACGCCGCCGGCCAGCAGCCGGCTGGTGTAGGATCGACTGGGTTCGCCCCCCTTGCGCGACGCGATCACGCCTTCCAGGGCTTCGAGACTCTCTCCAAATCGACGCATCGATGGCTCGCGACCGTCATTCCCAGGAACTTGCCCCCCCGGACGTCCCGGACGGGTCCTCAACTCTAGCATGCTCCCCGTCGGCCTCACGCACCCCGCCGCTGGCCCGGAGTGGCCCGCAGGCCGGGGATGCCGACGCTGCCGGCAAGGCCCCTCGGCTCGGCGACGATTGCTGGGTCCTTTCCGGGCCCACGGCCTCGGGAAAGACGGCGCTCGCGGTCGCCCTGGCCGAGCGGCTCGACGCAGAGATCGTGAGCGTCGACTCGATGGCCGTTTACCGTGGGCTCGACATCGGCACGGCCAAGCCGACCGCCGCCGAGCAAGCGGCGGCGCGGCACCACTGCCTCGACCTCGTCGGCCCGGAGGAGCCGTTCAGCGTGGCCCAATGGCTCGGCCACGCCGCCCGTGCCGTGGCCGACATCCGCAGCCGGGGCAGGCGCGCGCTGTTTGTCGGCGGAACGCCTCTCTACCTGCGTGTTCTGCGCGACGGCCTGGCCCCCCTGCCCGCCGAGGCGCCGGAGACCCGTGCCGCCCTTGCCGAGGAGGCGGCCCGCGGGGGCCTTGCCGCGCTGCATGCCCGGCTGGCCGCGCTCGATCCCGCGGCCGCGGCCCGCATCCATCCCCACGACACCAAGCGGATCATCCGCGCGCTGGAAGTGATCAGCGTGACAGGCCGGCCCATGACGGCCTCGTGGCAGGCGGCGCCGCGGCCCGACGCCGACGGCACGTTCACCGGACGGATGCTCGTGGTGGATCTGCCGCGGCACGTGCTCGCCGACCGCATCGATCGACGCGTCGAGCGGATGTTCGCCACTGGCCTGATCGAAGAGACGCGCGCCGCTCGCGCGGGAGGCGGCATCGGCCCCACGGCCGGGCAGGCGGCGGGCTACGCGGAGGCGATCGCCGTGCTCGACGGTGCGCTTTCCCTCCGCGATGCAATCGCCCGCACGCAGACCCGCACCCGCCAACTCGCCAAGCGGCAGCTCACGTGGCTCCGCAGTTTCCCCGGCGCGATCTGGGTGACAGGCTGACACGGTGGCGCAAATCCAGTGCCAAACGCTTCGGGATGCTAGCACCGCGCGTGCTAGCACTGGATGTTGGGGTGCGCGCGCGCGAGCACCACAAAATCAGAAAAATGCTTGCCATGGATTTGGATAGCGCTATTTTCGCGGCCGTCTCGCCGGGCGATGCAGGTCGATGCCTGCTGCCCGGCGCGGCGTGGCTCGGACGACGGAATTGGCCCGGTGCCCCTGGCGGGGTGCCGGACCGGTGCCAGGAGGGCACCGACCGCCGCGTGTCCCTTCAGGACGAAGGGCGAGGCGATCGGGCGCCGTGCTGGGGCCGGGGGTCATGACGACCACCTCGTCGTCGGGGTGGGCTGGCAGGGATGCCGGCTCGGACCGCGTGCAGAGGAATCTCATGGCTGCCAAACCGCTGATCGGCATCAACACCGACTTTCGTCCCTCGCGCAAGGAGCATGCGGCACTGTCGTTCGTCGCCGCCGGCTACTACGACGGCATCACCGCCTCGGGCGGCATTCCCGTCATCCTGCCGCCGCTGGCCGCAGAAGACGATGTCATCCGTCTGCTCGATCTGCTCGACGGCGTGGTGCTCGTGGGGGGGGCCGACCTCGATCCGCGCCGCGACGGCTACATGCCCCATCCGTCCGTCCGCCCGATGGACACCCGCCGTGAGGATTTCGACCGCCTCCTGGCCAAGCACATCTGCGCCCGTCACATGCCCGTGCTCGCCATCGGCGCGGGGATGCAGCTGCTGAACATCACCGAGGGGGGCACGCTCTTTTTGCACATTCCCGAGGATCTCCCCAAGGCGATTCCCCACAAGGACCCGATCGACCAGTCGCACCGCCATGCCCTGCTCGTGGAGAAGGGCTCCGCCATGGAGCGGGTGTATGGTGACGGCGAGATCCGCGTGAACAGCATGCATCACATGGCGATCGACGACATCGCGGCGAGCTTCAAGGTGACGGCCCGGGCTCCGGACGGCGTGATCGAGGCGATCGAAAGCGCGACGGAGGGCTGGATGGCCATCGGCACGCAGTTCCACCCCGAGGCCGAGAGCGCGTCGGCGCTCGACGTGAAGATCTTCGAGGAATTCATCATGGGCATCACGGGCGAGGTTCCCGAGATGCGGCTGGTCGCGTGACCACGTAGACCACGATCTCCGGCCCGCCGGTCGCGCCCTGCGGCCGGCGGGCCGGTTTCTCTTCCACATGCAGGCCGTGGGCCCGGCATGCCGGCGCGAAGGCGGCGGCCTTGAGGCGGCCGGGATCGGCGACGAGCGAGATGCCGTCGGCCGCGAGCGCGCGATCGATCATCGTGGCCAGGGCCGGCGCGTGATGCGGCTCGTAGAGTACGTCGGCGGCGATGACCCACGCGAACCGGCCGAGGTCGGCGGCAGGATTCCGCCAGTCGATCACCGCCGTGGCCAGCTTCCCCGCCAGGCCGTTGCGGGCCGCGTTGTAGAGCACGCCTTCGAGGGCCGGCTCTTCGTAGTCGCTGGCGGTGACGGCGAAGCCCCGCCGGGCGGCCACGAGCGCCGGCAGGCCGAGCCCGCAGCCCAGTTCGAGCAGCGATCGGCCCTGTCCGTCGAGGACGGCCAGGTCTTCCGCCAGCACGATCGCCGACTCCCACACGCCGGCCCAGTAGGGAATCCGCTCGTCGGCGGCGAAGGCGTCGAGGTCGATGAGGGCCTCGATGTCGGGCGGATGCCACATCCGCAGCGGCTCGCCGCCGATGTCGATCACCCGCTCGACCGGGGAGAAGCGGGCGAAATCCTCGGTCTTTTGCTCGTTCATGCCGCACCGTCACAACCCCGACATCCCGCACGGATGGCGTCGCGCCCGCGGGATGAGCCGAGGACGATACCATGTGGGACGATGATCCGCTCCCGCCTCCACGCCGACGCCGCCCACGGTCGATACGACCTCCGCGGCGGACCGTCGCCCGGCCGCAAGAGGATCGTTGCATGGGGGAATTCATCGCCGACCTCACCGAGTGGTCGGCCCTCTTGGCCGGCCGCCACGGCAATCCAGGGCGCCTGCTCGGGCCGCACCGCCTCGGCGAGCGGGTCGACGGCAGCCGCGCTGAGCGGATCCGCGCGTTCCTCCCCGACGCCTGCCGCGCCTGGGTGGTGCAGGAAGGGGCCGATGGCGAACGCACGAGCCGTCCCATGCGCCGCACGCACCGCGCGGGCATCTACGAGGCCGTGGTGCCCGTGCCCGCGGCCCGCGAGGCTGCCGACCGTCCGCGGTATGTGTTCCGCATCGATGACCGCACCCGGGGCATCCGGGAACTCCACGACCCCTATGCGTTTCCATCCATGCTGACCGACTACGATCTCCATCTGCTCGGCGAGGGCCGCCACTGGAAGAGCTACGAAAAGCTCGGCGCCCAGCTCCACTCGGCCGACGGTGTGGCGGGGGTCAATTTCGCCGTCTGGGCGCCCAACGCCGATGCCGTGAGCGTGATCGGCGATTTCAACGGCTGGGACGGCCGTGTCCACCAGATGCACAAGCGGATTCCCTCCGGCATCTGGGAATTGTTCGTGCCCGGGATCGGCGCCGGCGCCCTCTACAAATACCGCGTCCACCACCACGGCACGTCGAGCGACCGGTCAGACCCATACGGCTTCGGGGCGGAGGTGCCGCCGCGGACGGCCTCACGGGTGGTCGACCTCCACGATTACCAGTGGCGTGATCAGGCGTGGATGGACAGCCGGGCCGGCCACAACTCGCTCACCGCGCCGCTCAACGTCTACGAACTGCACCTCGGCAGTTGGCGGCGGCCCGGGGACGACCGGCACCGCTGGCTCTCCTACGCCGAGCTGGAACGCGAACTCGTGCCCTACTGCGTGGAGATGGGGTTCACGCACGTGGAATTCCTGCCCCCGACCGAGCATCCGTTCTCGGCCAGCTGGGGCTACCAGACGATCGGCATGTTTGCGGCGACGAGCCGGTTTGGCACGCCGCAGGAGCTGATGTCACTGATCGACGCCCTGCACCGGGCCGGGATCGGCGTGATCATCGACTGGGTGCCGGCCCACTTTCCCAAGGATGACCATGGCCTGCGGCGGTTCGACGGCACGGCGCTCTACGAGCACGACGACCCGCGCAAGGGGGAGCACCCCGACTGGGGAACGCTGATCTACAACTACGGCCGCAACGAAGTGGCCAACTTTCTCATCTCGAGCGCGCTCTTCTGGCTCGACCGCTACCACATCGACGGCCTGCGGGTCGACGCCGTGGCATCGATGCTCTATCTCGACTACAGCCGCCAGGAGGGCGAGTGGGTACCGAACTGCTTCGGCGGCCGGGAGAACCTCGAGGCCATCGAGTTTCTCAAGGAGTTCAACGTCCAGGTCCACGAGCATTACCCGGGCACGCTGACGATTGCCGAGGAGTCGACGGCGTGGGCGGGGGTGTCGCGGCCGACCTACACGGGCGGCCTCGGCTTCAGCCTGAAATGGAACATGGGCTGGATGAACGACACCCTCCGCTACATGCGGCACGATCCCATCCACCGCAAATACCACCAGGACGAGCTGACCTTCAGCCTCATCTACGCCTTCCATGAGAATTTCGTCCTTCCCCTCTCGCACGACGAGGTGGTGCACGGGAAGGGCGCACTGCTCGACCAGATGCCGGGCGACCTGTGGCAGAAGTTCGCCAACCTGCGGCTCCTCTACGCCTACATGTGGTGCCATCCCGGCAAGAAACTGCTGTTCATGGGGGGCGAGTTCGGGCAGTGGCATGAATGGAATTTCGACGAGAGCCTGCAGTGGCATCTCCTCGAGTGGGAAAGCCACCGGGGCGTGTCGAAGGCTGTGGCCGACCTCAATCACCTCGTCCGGCGGGAACGCTCGCTGCACGAGCTCGACTTCGACGGCCGCGGCTTCGAATGGATCGATTGCCACAACTGGCAGGACAGCGTGTTGGCATTCGTGCGGCGGGCCAACGACCCCGCCGATTTCGTCGTGGCGTGCCTCAACTTCACGCCAGTGCCGCGGCACGGCTACCGCCTGGGCGTGCCGCAGGGGGGCGCCTACGACGAGGTCTTCAACAGCGATTCGGCGTTTTACGGTGGCGGCAACGTGGGCAATGCCAGCCCACTCCACGCCGCCGCCCAGCCGCACCATGACCGCAGCCACTCGGTCACGCTCACGCTGCCACCTCTGGGCGCGGTGATCCTCAAGCCTCGCGGCTGAAGGCTTTCGGCAGCGCATCAACGCATTGAAGCGGTGTGGATTTGCCATCGCGACGCCAACTGGCTCAACCCGGCACGGGACTGCCCATTCCCCATCGCCGGTCGTTCGCAGATGCCCTCCAGGCATCTGCTCTCTGCATGTCCGCTGCGCTTCGGCATCGTGCCTGCGCTTGCTCCCATAGCCCGGCTCACGGGGCATGGGCAGCCCCGTGCCTCGCTTCACGAAAACCTCGCCATCGTGGCCTCGGTTTTCTTGGCGGGCTCCGCCCGCTGGTGGTAACCCGGCCCTCTCGCTTCACGAAAACCTCGCCATCGTGGCCTCGGTTTTCTTGGCGGGCTCCGCCCGCTGGTGGTAACCCGGCCCTCCGGGCCTGGCGCGGATGGTGGGGATGATGAGGAAGTGGCGACGGACCTCTCCCCATGTGGCGACAGACCTCCGGTCTGTCGAACTATTTAGGTCTATGCCACGTTGAGGGCATCACGGACGGAGGTCCATGCCACTTTCGGACATCGAACAACCTTGCCTCGCGTAAGTCGTGCTGAAGCGAACGTCCGCGCGAGGGCGTGGGCAGCCCCGTGCCGGGTTGAGCCGGTTGACGCTCGATGCACGACAACCAGCCTGACGCTGTGGTCACCTGCCGCCGCGGCGCGGCTGACGCTTCCATTCGAGGCCATGCTTCGCCTCGAGTTGCTGCATCCACGTGCCGAAGGCCTGCGAAAACGACTCCTGTGACACCGCGGCGATCTGCCGCTGGTCGTTCTTCGCAGCCAGGAACTTCGCCTCCAGATCAGACGTCGGCGGCTCCATGCCCACCACTTGCACCGCATAGCAGATCGTCTGCGGCTCGTTGAAAGCCGCCGCCCCCTGCTCCGGCTGGAGGGCGAAAACGGCCCGCATCAGGTCCTCGCCCGCCATCACGAGGCCCTCGGGATCGGAGATGAACGGAGCGGTGCCCTGCGGCATGGTCCCCTGCGAAAGCCAGGAGAACGGCCCCACCTTCACGGCCTTCAGTCCTTCCTGGCCCGCGACGGTGGCCTCGAGCGACTGCTTCTTCGCCGTGGCCTCGGCGACGAGGGCCTCGGCCTTCCGGCGGGCCACAGGACGGGCCTCCACGATCTTCCACGCCCGCTCGACCGCCGGCCGCGCCGTCTCGAACGACGGGGTGAACTCCGGCTTGTCCTCGGTCTTCCACGACAGATACCGATTGCCGGCCACGTCCCGCGAGGTCACCGGCCGCAGCGACGGTGCTCCCGGCCCATACATCTGCTCGAGCCAGTTCCGCTGCCGAAAACCGAAGCGGCTGTTTGCATCGGGCACGAATTCGAAACTGCGGCCAATGTCGCCGGAGGCCACGGCCTCGTCGGCCGTCACGAGGTCTGATGAGCCAGCCTCCAGCCCCTGCACCTCGGAAATCTTTTGGAAGTCGGGCATCTTGGGCGCGCCGGACTTGTCTTGCCGGGCCTGCCAGAGCGCGAAATCCTCGGCGTAGGCCGTGAGATCGGCGGCGACGGCGGTGAAGATCGCGTCAATCTCCCGGTTGGCCTGCTCTGCCGCCAGGCGGTCACGGATCTCATCCTTCACGTTCTCGAGCGGCTCGAGCTTCGGCTCCTCAGCAGGCTTGTCACCGGCCGACGCCTGACCGGCGGCAGCCGCGTCCGTGCCGTCTCCCGGCTTTTCGGCGGCTGGCTGCTTGAAGGATGCCGGGCGAAACGGTGTGGCAGACGCGTTTCCCTGCTTGTCGCCTTCGGCTGCCGGCTTCTCCCCGGCCTTGTCGTCGCCCGTCGGCTCGGTCTTGTCATCAGCCTTGTCATCAGCCTTGTCATCAGCCTTGTCATCAGCCTTGTCATCAGCCTTGTCATCAGCCTTGTCATCAGCCTTGTCATCAGCCTTGTCATCAGCCTTGTCATCAGCCTTGTCGGCACCTTCGTCGGCACCTTCGTCGGCAGGCGGCTTCGGCCGCTCGCGAAACATGGTCACTTTGTTCTTTTCGTAGAACTCCGCGATCTGCGCGTCGGTGACCTCTTTCTTCGCCTTGTCGAGGAATGGCTCGCGCTTCGCCACCAGAAATTCATATTTCACGCGGTGCGGCTCGCGGAACCCCGGATCCGGGCTGCGGGCCACCGGGAGATCGTCCTTGTGCTTTTCGAACAAGGCCCGCAACTGCTCGGCCGACGGCTCGGGCACCTCGGCGGCCACGCTTTCCACCACGATCGGCACGGCTTCGATCGTGGCCCGCTGCTCGAGTTGCTTGAAGGCGTCCCAGCGCCAGCCGGGCGGATCGCCCGAGAAGCCGGTCTGAAACAGGATTAGCATCGTGCGGGCCGCCAGTTCGGTGCGCAGGGCGGAGAAGAGTTCTTGCTGCGACACGGCCATGGGCCCGAGCCGCAGCCCGGCGATAATGGCGGAGAACTGCTCGGGCCGTACGAGGTTGTTCGTCCAATCGGCGAGAAAGTCGTTGATCGCCACGTCGCTCACCGTGACGCCATTGCTGGCCGCCTCCTTCGCAAGAAGCATGGCCCGCACCACCTGCTCCTCCGTCTCGGGAAAGAGCGGGAGTTGGCTGGGGTCACGGCCGGCCTCGACCGCGCTCTCCACCAGAAACCGATTGATCACCGTCCGCATGGCGACGGCCCGCTCCAGATCGGCCTCGCGGAGCGACCCGTCGCGGAAACTCACCGCGACCGGGTCGGAGGCCGCCGGGCCGCCCCCCATCTGCAGGAACGGCGGGAGGACGAAGAACGCCAGCATGGCGACAATCGCCACGAAGACGAGCAGCGAACGCTGGTATTTACGGAAGATGTCGAAGGAGCCGGCCATGGCACCGCCTGTTCACGCTGCTCGAACGGCGGGACCGCCGAGGCTTGACAAAGGAAGAGAGGGCAGGGTAACGCTGTCTGACTCGAAACAGGCCGCAGATTGTAGCGCCAGCCCCGGTGGCGCCAATCCCAGACTCCCAAACGTGGCACACGGATCCTCCGAGCAATCCAATGGCAAAGAAAGCACAAGCATCGCGACGGCGCGGCTCGGCCAAGGCCGCTTTCGCTGCTGCGGAGGTGCCCAAGGGGGACTACGAACTGGTGATCGTGGAGAGCCCGGCCAAGGCCAAGACCATCGAAAAATACCTCGGCCCGGGGTTCGTGGTGAAGGCCTCGATCGGCCACATCCGCGATCTTCCCAGCCGCGCACCGAAGGGCTCCAAGCAGCCGGTGCCGGGCGTCGATCTCGACCACGACTTCGCCCCCACCTACGAGGTCGACGACGACAAGGCCAAGACGGTCAGCGAGCTGAAGCGGCTCGCCAAGGGGGCCCACGACATCTGGTTCGCCACCGACTTGGACCGGGAAGGCGAGGCGATCGCCTGGCACCTCACGCAGGTGCTCGGGGTCGACCCGGCGAAAGCCAAGCGGGTGACGTTCGACGCCATCACGAAGTCGGAGGTGCAGCGGGCCTTCCAGGCGCCGCGGCCGATCAACATGCCCCGGGTCGAGGCCCAGCAGGCCCGCCGCATCGTCGACCGGATCGTGGGGTATCAGGTGTCGCCGATCCTCTGGAAGAAGGTGGCCTCAGGCCTGAGCGCCGGCCGCGTGCAGAGCGTGGCAGCGCGGATCGTCGCCGAGCGTGAGCAGGAGATCCGCGCCTTCACGCCGGGCGAGTCGTGGGAGATCACGGCGGCGATGGCCTTCGACACGGAGACGGCGGCCGCGCTCCACGATGAATGGAAGGCGTTCATGAGCCGCCGCGACGACCGCGGCCGGCCGCCGCTGGTGCGCGACCGGATGGCCTGGCTCGCCGACCACCGCGCGCTGGCCTGCGACCTCGTGGAGGTCGGCGGGAAGCCGCTCAAGATCGAGGCCGACAACCGTTCCACGGCCGACCTCGCGCCCGCCGTGCGGGCGGCCGCCGAGGCCGCCGGCCTGACCGAAATCAACGTCGCCCGCGAGACCGACGCCGACGCCAAGGGGCGGGCCCAGAACACGGTGCGGATCTCGGGCCGCCCCGACCCCGCCGCCCGCTACACCGTGGAGACGATCGACGTCACGCGGACCCGCTCCCGGCCGTTTCCCCCGTTCATCACGAGCACCCTGCAGCAGGCCGCCAGCAGCCGCCTGGGCATGTCGACCGACCGCACGATGCGGGTTGCCCAGCAGCTCTACGAAGGCATCGACGTGCCGGGGGAGGGCCGGGTGGGGCTCATCACCTACATGCGGACCGACTCCACCAATCTCTCCCGCGAGGCCATCGAGATGGCCCGCCGCTACCTCGAGCAGGAGCACGGCAAGGCCTACGTGCCCGAGAAGCCCCGCTTCTATTCCAGCTCCAACGAAAGCGCCCAGGAGGCCCACGAGGCGATCCGGCCCACCGACGCATCGCGCACGCCCGACCGCCTGGCGGCCGCGCTTTCCGACGAGCAGTTCCGGCTCTACCGCCTGATCTGGCAGAGCTTCGTGGCCTGCCAGGCCACCGATGCCGAGTGGGATTCAACGGCAGTGCGGATGCGTCGCACCGACCGCGACACCGGCGCCGTGCTCAAGGCCACCGGCCGGGTGCTGAAGTTCGACGGGTTCTATGCCGTCAGTGGCGTGCCGCGGGACGACGGCGACCAGGTGCTGCCGGCGTTCGACAAGGGGACTCAACTGGCCCCGTTCGACATCGAGCCGCGACAGAAGTTCCAGGCCCCGCCTCCCCGCTACACCGAAGCGACGCTTGTAAAGAAGCTCGAGGAGGAAGGAATCGGCCGCCCCTCGACCTACGCGAGCATCATCAACGTGATCGAGAACCGCGGCTACGTGGAGCAGCGCGACCGCCGCTTCTACGCCACGGCCCTCGGTGAGGCCGTGACGGGATTCCTCAAAGACGGCTTCGAAAACCAGTTCATCGAAATCGGCTACACCCGCGAGATCGAGCGGGAACTCGACCAGGTGGCCCAGGGCACGAAGCGGTGGACGGAGGTGCTCCACGAGTTTCATGGCGAGCTGAAACCGAAGCTCGAGACCGCCCTCGAGCAAGACCACGTGAAGGGCAAGGGAGAGCCCTCTCCCTACGCCTGCCCGCAGTGTGGCCGGCGGCTGGAATACCGCCTCGGCAAGAGCGGCCGCTTCCTCTCCTGCAGCGGCTACAACGAGAAGATCCTGGAGCCACCGGCGCCGGCGGCGAAGAAGACGGCCGCGGGCAGGAAGCGCAAGCCGGCGAAGCCGAAGGAGGTGCCGGCCTGCACCTTCGCGATGCCGGTCGACCGCGACGGCAAGCCGCGGCAGCCCGAGCAGATCGATCTTTTGTCGCCGGTGGGCGTGCCGATGGTGAAGCGGACGGGCCGGTTCGGCGACTTCCTCGTGGAAGACAAGCCGCGACCGCCGAAGCCCAAGGGGAAGGCCGCGGCGGACGCGCCGGCCGAGCCGCCGCCGTTCATCCTCAACCTCGACAAGAAGGGAAACATAAAGTTTCCCTCACCGCCTCCGCTGGTCACCGACATCGCCTGCCCGAAGTGCGGCGACCTGATGAACCTCCGCGACGGCAAGCGCGGGCCGTGGCTCGGCTGCCGGGCGTTTCCGAAATGCCGGGGCCGCGAGGCCTTCGGCAAGCTTTCCGAAGCGAAGCAGAAGGAGCTGACGACCGCGCTCCACGCCTTGCTTGCCAAGCAGACGAAGCTCGCGCTCACCCGCCGCGACGGCACGACCCCCGTGACCGAGGGCACGCCTCTGACCGCCCTGCACATCGAGGGCGGCGTCGCCGAATTGCCCGCCTTCAACGACGGCCGCTGACCGCCGGACAACCGACGATTTGCCGGGGGGCGACCGGCACGATCGTGGGGGTGGAGAAGCGGACGGTGCCGGCCGGTGAGAGCAAGACGGTGGAGAAGGAGTTCATCACGCTGCTCACGGCCGACGGGCTGAAGACGCTGGCCCTCGACACGATCACGCGGATCAAACTCGTGGACCCGCGGCTGCAAGGAAGCTTGAGAAGGCGGTCGCCGTGCTCGCCAAGCACCCGCTTTCGGGCCTGCGGCTCATGAACTCCACGAAGCTCAACCTCATGCAGGGGCCGGTGACCGTGTACGAGGCGGGGGCCTACGCGGGCGACGCCCGGATCGAGGACATGGCCCCCGGCAGCGAGCGGCTGGTGAGCCACGCGGTGGACCTCGACTGCGAGGTGAACCCCCGCATCGAGCAGGCTCCCGAGGAGATCGTGAGCGTGAAGATCGCGAAGGGCACGCTCATCGCCACCCGGAAATACGCCCGCACGAAGGTGTTCGAGATCAGGAACTCGAATGAGAAGCCGGTGAAGCCGCTCATCGAGCATCCGGGGCGGGGGGGCTGGAACCTCGTCGATCCCAAAGAGCCGGCCGAGTCGACCCGCGATCGCTACCGCTTCGCGGTGGTGGCGGAGCCGGGCAAGCCTGTCAAGCTCGAGGTGGCGGAGGAGATGTCGGGCATGCAGCATGTAGCGCTGACGAACCTCGACGACACCATGATCCTGTTCTAATCGCGGGCCAGGGTCACGAGCCCGGCGGTGAAGGAGGCCCTCGGGCAGGTGATCGCGAAGAAGCACGCGGTCGCGGAGATCGCGCGGGTCAGGGAGGAAAAGGAGCGGGAGATCCAGGTGGTGGAGCAGGAGCAGAACCGGATCCGGCAGAACATGGCCCAGCTCGACCGCACGAACGAGCTGTATGCGAAGTACGCGGTATACTCCTGTGATAACGGAATTGCTGTCTTGGCTCTGGCCCGAGGCCCTCATGGCTGCTTCTTCATGGCCCGTTGATTCCGGCCTCGTTTTCCCTGATCAGCGAAACGTGATCGCCGACGATGCACGGAGATTCCGGAGCTTGTCCGCCGCCGATCGTTGGCGGGAAATTTTTGCCCTGCGAAACTGGGGCACGCGGCTCGTGAAGGCATCCACACGGTGTCATTCGATCCGCCAACTCCAGGCTGACGAAGAGTCGCGGTGGCAGGTCATTCAAAGGGACCTGTTCGCTCACCATGGCGGATGAAGCCCGCAGGCCCTCCGACGCGATCGAAGCCACCTTGACCGACGTCATCGCGGTCTTGGATCAGGCCGGCATCGCCTACACGTTGATCGGCGGCCTCGCGACGGGGTACCGATCACGGCCGCGGTACACGAAAGACATCGACCTCATTCTCGACATTCCACAGATCGCCCTCCCCTCCATCCTCGACGCACTCGGCGGCCTGGGCTTCGAGTTCGACAAAAGGCAGGTCATCGAGGAGTTCACGCGGCACCATATGGCCGTGCTCTGGCGAGACGGAGTGCGTGTGGATTGGCTGAAACCACTTCTGCCTGCCTACCGCCACGTTCTCGATCGGTCCGAGTTGGAGCCTGGACCGACGGGGTCGATTCGCGTGGCGACGACAGAAGGCCTGATCCTCCTGAAGCTCTTCGCCTTTCGGCTTCAGGACCAGACCGACGTCGAGGCGCTCGTTGCCGCGAATCGAGATGCGATCGACATTGACTGGATTCAAACCGAATGGGAGACGGTTTTCGAGCCGGCCGATCCACGGTGGCAGTGGTTTCTCGCCCTGCTTGCCGCAGACGGAAAAGCCCCCGGGACGGCGGGCTGCTGACGACCACGCCGCTGGGGTCACAGCCACGGCATGTCGACGGCAAACGTCGGCGGCATCTCGTCGAGCGCCACGGCGTAGGCCGTGGCGTGCGACCGGCAGTGGGAGATGCTCACGAGCACGCAGCGGATGCCCATCCGCTCGGCGATCTCCAGCGTGCCCCCCTTGATCGCGGCGACGGGGCGTCCGCCGGCGCCGTTGGTGATCTCGATATCGCGCCAACTGATACCCTTGCGCCAGCCGGTGCCGAGGGCCTTGAGCACGGCCTCCTTCGCCGCCCAGCGGCCGGCGAAGTGCTGCGTGGCCATGCGGCGGCTGCGGCAATAGTCGATCTCCAGCGACGTATACACGCGGCCCACGAACAGCTCGCCATGCCGCTCGATCATCTGGGCGATCCGCAGCACCTCCGTGATGTCGGTGCCGATGCCGAGGACGTTCATGCCGGCCTTCCCCCCGCGGCGGCGGCGAGGCCGCACGCGGCCTTGGCCCGCGCCAGCACCCGGGCCGCCTGCACCCGCGCCTGGGCCGCTCCGGCGGCCAGGATGGCGGCCACCCGGCCTGGATCGGCGGCCAGGGCGGCCCTCCGCGCGCGGGCATCGGCGAAGAACGCCGCGGCCGCCTCGACCAGCGCCTTCTTCACCTCGCCGTAGCCGAAGCCGCCGCGGCGATACATCTCCGCCATCCGCTGCCGGGCGGCCTCGTCGGCCATCAGCGAATACAGGGCGAAGAGGTGGTCGGCATCCGGGTCCTTCGGCTCCTCGACCGGCCGCGAATCGGTGGTGATCCGCATGATCTTCTTCTTCTGCGCCGCCGGCTCCTCGAAGACCTCGATGGTGTTGTGGTAGCTCTTCGACATCTTCTGCCCATCGGTGCCGGGCACGCGGCCACCGCCGGCCACGAGCCGCGGCTTCGGCAGCGTGAACACCTCGCCGTAGAGATGGTTGAACGTGCCGGCCAGATCGCGGCAGACCTCGATGTGCTGCACCTGGTCTTCCCCCACCGGCACGAGCGTGGCGTCGTAGGCGAGGATGTCGGCGCTCATCAGCACCGGGTAGGCAAAGAGCCCGGCGTCGGCGGCGAGGCCGCGGGACTTCTTGTCTTTGTAGGCGTGGCACCGCTCCAGCAGGCCCATCGGGCAGACCGTCATCAAGAGCCAGGTGAGCTCCGCCACTTCGGGCACGTCGGACTGTACGAAGAGCGTGGCCCGGGCGGGATCGAGGCCGAGTGCGAGCAGGTCGACCGCCGCGTCGTGGACCAGGCCCCGCAGCCGGTCCGGCTCCCGCACGGTCGTGAGGGCATGCAAGTCGGCGATGAAGTAAAAGGCCTCGCCGGACGACTGCAGCTCGATGTATTGGCGGATGGCCCCGAAATAATTGCCCCAGTGGAAGCGGCCCGTGGGCTGGATGCCGGAGAGCACGCGGTCGCGCCGGGGCGCCGCGGGGGGCGGGCTGTCAGCGGGCATGCGTGGCGGCTCCGGGTTGCGGGGTGCAGGACTGGCGGCCAGGCACGGCGAGTGTGCCGATCACCTCCGCCAGCGACGCGGCGCCGAGCTCGGCGAGCGCCGCGGGGAGGGCGTCGAGGAGCCGCGTGGAGACGATCGGCTCCGCAAAGTTGGCCGTGCCGACCTGCACGGCCGACGCCCCGGCCACGAAAAACTCCATGCAGTCGTCGATCGTCATGATCCCGCCCACGCCCACGATGGGAATCTCGAGCTTCTGCCGCACCTGGTGCACGCACCGCAGGGCGATCGGCTTGATGGCCGGGCCGCTCAAGCCGCCGATGACATTCCCGAGCAGCGGCCGCCGCCGCCGCCAGTCGACGGCCATGCCCTGGCAGGTATTGATCAGCGTGACGGCGTCGGCGCCGCCGTCCTGGGCCCCGCGGGCGATGGCCACGATGTCGGTGACATTTGGCGTGAGCTTTGCCAGCACCGGCCGCCTCGTGACGCCGCGGACGCCGGCCACGACGCTGCGGCACATCTCGGCGTCGGTGCCGAGATCGACCCCGTGGCTCACGTTGGGGCAGGAGATGTTGAGTTCGAGCGCCGCGATGCCGGGAATCCCGTCGAGGCGGTCGGCTAGATTGACGAACTCCGGCTGCGACGCCCCGGCGATGCTCACGATCACCGGCGCACCGCACTCGCGCAGGAACGGCAGCTGGTTTTTCAGGAAGGCGTCGATGCCGTCGTTGTCGAGGCCGATGGAGTTGAGGAGGCCGGCCGCCGTCTCGATCGTCCGCCAGGGAACGTTGCCTTGCCGGGGGAGGGGCGTGATCGTCTTGGGCACGATCCCGCCGAGCCGGGCCAGCTCGACGAAGCCCACCATCTCGCGGCCGTAGCCGAACGTGCCCGAGGCAACGAGGATCGGGTTGGAAAGCTGGAGCCGGCCGAGCGACACGCGGAGGTCGGGGACGGGCGGCGCGGGAGGCGGGTGGCTCATGGAGGCGTCTGAGGGCTCTGCGAAACCAGGAGTTTCCCACAGTGCGCCGGACGCTCAAAGCCCCCACTCCACTCGGGCCGGGAAAGATCGGATTGCGTCAAGTTTGACGGCTGGAGGGCCGATACTGTCCGACAACGAGGACTGGTGTCGGGCTATCCAGCCGAGGCTCAAAGTTGACACTAGTGCTTGCCAGACCTAGGCTTCCGACGAATCCAATCCCGTGGTGGGAGCGTCGTAGCCGTGACCAAGAAAGACATCGTCCGAACGATTTCGGAGCAGATCGATCTTCCCCAACTTCGCACCAAGGAGTTGGTTCAGCGGACCTTCGACGCCCTGATCGAGTCGTTGGTGCGGGAAGGGCGGATCGAGTTGCGAAACTTCGGCGTTTTCCAGATCAAGAAACGGGAAGCCCGCATGGCCCGCAACCCCCGCACGGGGGAAAAAGTGCCTGTGCAGGCGAAGTTCGTGGTGTCGTTCAAGCCCGGCAAGGAGATGGAGGCCCGCGTGCGGGATCTGGATCGCTTGGATCCGCCCCCCGACTGGCTTCTGCCGAACCGGAACAACCGAGGAATCGAGAACACCGAGCAGCGCGGTCCCCAGCCCTAGTTTTCGTCATCCGGCGAAACCTGGCGAACTGGGAAACCAGCGTGGCCCACAAACGCACAAACCGGCATCGCGGCGGAGCCGAGGGATTGGCTACATCCGCTGCCGAAGAGGTCAGGAGGACCGGGCGATGAGAAAGGCTGTTTATCTGCTGCTTGCCGCGACGCTGCTGGCCACCAGCACCGGCTGCCTCATCCCGATGTATTCCGGGGACCCGATCCGTCGCGCCCAGCAATTGATCTACACGTCGGAAGACCTGCGGGCGATCACCGACGAGTGGGAGCGGATCTGGTTTCTTGACCAGCCTTCGCACATGACTCCGTGGCGGACGCACGGCGGCATCCTCTGATCCACGCTCCCCGGGGCCAAGAGGCTCAACTCGCCCAACCCGGCACGGGGCTGCCCACACCCTCGCTCGGTCGTTCGCAGATGCCCTCCAGGCATCTGCTCTCTGCATGTCCGCTGCGCTTCGGCATCCTGCCTTCGCTTGCTCCCATAGCCCGCTCGAGGGCATGGGCAGCCCCGTGCCTCGCGTGAACGGTGAGGCTTCGGGCTCCCCGTGCCCCGAGAGCCGGCGTTGCTCGGGCACCGATCCGCCAAAGGCGGATTGGTCGGCGGAGGCATGGATGCCGGAGCGCAGGCAGCATCGAGTGAGCGAAAGCCCAGGATGGGCGCAGCGAACGTCCGGCGACGGGGTACGGGGAGCCCGAAGCCGGATTGGGCCAGTTGACACTCCCAGCGCAACGACCCGCGGTCGACACCGCGGTGGGGCGGATCTCAAATGCGGATCCGCGCGGCCTGCTCCACGATGCTCTCCAAGGGAACGAGGTTTCCCTTGTTGCAACCCGGACACGCTTCCGCCGCCTCCGCCCACGCTTCGGGAGAGCGCAGATTCGAGTCCCAGAAGGGCCACGTCTTGCACTGCCGCGGCCGCTCATCGTAGGCCATGCACTTCCGCGTCACCTCGTCGAGAAGCACGCAGTCGCCATTGGCCCTCTCCTTCAATGACCGCCGCACGCCCACCTGCTTCACGTAGGCCGCCGCGAAGTCGGCCGACGACATGCCCACCCTGCAAGCCATGCCGTCGATTTCGGCCTGGTTCACCCACACATAGCCCTCGGCGCCCGAGCAGCAGTCACCGCACTGCGTGCATTGAAACCGCAGCCCGCCGGCATACCAGACATCCTTGGGAATCCCGGCCATCGCGTCTCGCCTTTCATCCTCGTGCCATCGACGCCACCGTCATCGCGACGGCGGCGACGTCATCAGCCGTGTTGAACGGCCCGAAACTCACCCGCACCGTGCCCCCCTGTCCCGTGCCGAGATGCTCGTGCACACGGGCCGCACAGTGGAAGCCGGCCCGCGACTGCACGCCGGCCTGCTGCTCGAGCACCATCGCCACGTCGGACGGATCATAGCCCTGCACAGTAAAACTCACAATCGGCGCGAACGCGCCGCCGCCGTCGTCCGCGGCGGAGATCACGCGCACCCCGGGGATCGCGGCGAGCGCCGCGGCGCAATGCCGCGCCACCTGCCGGCACGATTCCGCCACGCGGCCCACGCCTTGCGTCTCCAGCCATTCCAGCGCCGCGACGAGGCCGGCGATCGCCGGCAGGTCGGGCGTGCCCGCCTCCATGCGTTCCGCGAACGCCTCCGGCATGCCTAGGCTGTCACTCGCCGAGCCAGTGCCCCCCTGGACCAGCGGCGCGAGTTCGAGCCCCGGACGGACGAAGAGCAGGCCGGCGCCCAGCGGGCCAAGAAGCCATTTGTGGGTGGGGGCCGCGATCATGTCGGCGCCGATCCTTGCCAGCGCGGCCGGCTCGACATGGCCGAGCGTCTGGGCGGCGTCGAGCAGAAACGCGGCTCCATGCTCGTGCGCGATGCGGGCCATGGCCGCCGCGTCCTGTACGACGCCCGTCACGTTTGAAGCGTGCGCACAGACGACCAGCCGCGTGGCCGGCCGCAGCGCCCTTGCCACCGCCTCTGGATCGACGGCACCCCGGCGGTCACAGGCCACGGTGTCGAGCGTGATCACGCCCTGCGCCCGGAGCCACGCGAGCGGGCGGAGCGTGGCATTGTGATCGGCGGCGGTGGCCACGACGTGGTCGCCCGGCCGCACGAACCCGTGGATCGCCATGTTGAGCGCGAGCGTACAGCCCGCCGGAAAGGCGACCCGCAGCGGATCGACGCCGCCGAGGAAACCGGCGGCGAGCCCCCGGGCACGGGCGATGACCCGCCCCGCCTCGACGACCTCCCGCGAACCGCCCCGCCCCGCGGCCACGCCGAGGACACGCGCGGCTTGGTCGCAGGCCGTGAAGACGCTCTCCGGCTTGGGCCACGACGTGGCCGCGTTGTCGAGATAGCGGCGCACAGCACCTGTCATCATCAGCCCCCGATCTGAAACATCGCCCGCGCGGGACGCGCGAAAGAGGGCGTGCCAATCCCGTGGGCCTGCCGCTTCGCGGCCACGCACTCCGTGAGGGCCGCGGCGAGCGCGGCGGCGATGTCTTCGCTCGAGCGGCCGGAGCGGAGAATCGCCCGCGCATCCCATTCGGTGGTCGAAAACAGGCAGTTGCGAAACTGGCCATCGGCAGTGAGCCGCAGCCGGTCGCAGCGGTCACAGAAGGGATGCGTGACCGGGTCGATGAAGCCCACGCTTCCCCGTCCGTCGACCCAGTCGTAGTCGACCGCCGGCTGCCCATGGTCGCGACGGGGGGCGGCCGCGAGCGGCCCCACGTCGCGCTCCAGGATCGCCCGCACCTCCTTTCCGCTGAGCACACGCTCGGTCGTCCACCCCGCGTCGGCATCCAACGGCATGAACTCGATGAACCGTAGGTGCAGCCCTTCCCGCCGGCAAAACGCCGCCAGGGGCACGATCTCGTCTTCCGTCAGCCCCCGGATCGACACGGCATTGATGCGAATCCGCTCAAAGCCGGCCGCCTTGGCCGCGGCCAGCCCGGCGAGCACGCGGTCGAGCCCCGGCCGACGGGCGATCCTCTCGAAGAACTCCGGGCGGAGGCTGTCGAGGCTCACGTTGAGCCTGTCGAGCCCGGCACGCTTCAGGGCCTCCGCCTGCTCGGCCAACAACAGGCCGTTGGTCGTGAGCGCGATTCCCTCGATCCCGGGCACCGCGGCGAGTTGCCGCACGAGCTCGTCGAGCCGGCTGCGCACGAGCGGCTCGCCGCCGGTGAGTCGCACCGTGCGGATGCCCAGCGGCGCCACCGCGTGGACCACGCGGGCGATCTCCTCGTAGGAAAGCAACTCCCCTCGCGGCTTGAAGTCCACCTCCGCGGGCATGCAGTAGGTGCAGCGGAGATTGCAGCGGTCCGTGACGCTGATCCGCAGATCGGTGTGGATGCGGCCGAAGCCGTCGATGAGCGTCATGCCGCCCCTCCGGCCGCGGCATCGGGGTGCACCCACGCCCGCGTTCCGTCGCGCCCTTCCTCACACTTCCAGATCGGCACGTCGGCCTTGATCCGCTCCATCAGCCACGCCGCCGCCGCGAAGGCCTCGCGGCGATGCACCGCCGAGACGGCGATCGCGACGCTCGTCTCGCCCACGGGCACGACGCCGAGACGATGCTCGATCGCGCAGCCGACGAGCCCATGGCGGGTGATGGCCTCGTCGCGGAGCGCAGCCAGCATGGCCTCGGCCAGCGGCTCGTGGGCCTCGTATTCGAGGCGGAGGGTCTCGACGCCGTCCGTCACGCCCCGCGTCGTGCCGAGAAACAGCACGTTGGCCCCGGCCGCGGCACCGCCCACGCGGGCCACGAGAGCCTGCCCATCGATGGGCCGCCGCACGAGCATCGCCCCTCCTAGCCGCCGCTGACCGGCGGAATGATCGCCACGTCGCCGATGGGCAGGGCCGCATCCTCGGCCACGTAGGCCGTGCCGACGGCCACGGCGCTCCTGGCCACGAGCGTTGCCAGTTCCGGCCGCGCCGCGGCAACGGCCGCACGAAGCTCGGCTGCCGTGCCGCCATGCCACGGCACCCGCACCACACGGGCTCCGGCGGCCGCGGCCATACCGGCAAACAGCCTCACCTCGAGCATGGGGGCCGGGCCGCGTGCGGCGGTCGTCGAGGGTGGAGCGGGCGTGTTCATGAACTCGTGGTGAGGCGACCGCTGGAGGTGGAAAACAGTCCGTCGAGGCCGATCGGGGAGGGCCCTGGGAGCAGCCCGTAGGCCCGGGCCAGGATCTTCACGGGGTGCGCCGTCGGCTTCGACGTTCCTTGCTCCATTTGTAGCCGGCAGGCGCTGCAGTCGGTAGCACCGGCCTCGATGCCGCCGCTCCGCACCGCCGAGACGAGTGACAGCCCGGCTCGCAGGCTGGCGCGGTAATGCTCGCGCGACAGGCCGAACGTTCCGGCCATCCCCGAACAGCCGTGGTCGGCGCTCTCGATGGAAAGGCCGGGAATGAGGCGGAGAATGTGCTCGGCCCGGCTCCCGCCCCCCTGCAGCCGCGTGTGGCACGGGGCGTGGTAGAGAAGCCGCGCGGCCAACGGGTGGAAATCGAGCCGCAGCTTTCCCTCCCGGTGCAGCTCCCAGAGAAACGTCATCGCATCGCAGGTCGCGTCGACGACCTTCTGCATGTCGTCGTCTTCCACCAGGAGCGGGTAATCATGCCGGATGCAGGTCGCAGCCGCCGGCTCCGTGCACACGATCCTGTAGCCCAGCCGCACCGCTTCGGCGAGCACCCGCACGTTGATCCGGGCCGCCTTCCGCGCGGCATCGAGATCCCCCTCCGACACCAGCGGCATCCCCGCCGCCACCTGCCGCGGATCGACGAACACGCCGACGCCGTTCCGCTCGAGCACGGAGACGAACGCCTGCGCGAGCAGCGGGTCGTGCCGCCGGGCGTAGGTGTCGAGGAAGTAGAGCACCCGCGGGCCGCTGCGCCGCGAGGGCCGCGTCAGACCGCGCCGCGCGGCATGACGCATGAACTGGTTGCCGGCAAAAGGGGGCAGCTTGCGGCCTCGGGCGATGCCGACGAGTTTCTCGAGCAGCCACCGCGCCTGGGGATTGGCGATGGCCGCATTGGCCAGCGGCCGCATCGCCCCGCCGATCGCCGAGAGCGTGTCGATCCGCGACAGGAGCCACGGCGTCCAGCGCAGGCCCCCGGCCGCCACCTGCGCGGCCTTCATCTGCATCACCAGGGCCGGGATGTCGACCCCCGCCGAGCAGTCCACGCGGCATTGATGGCAATTGAAGCACGTGTCGGTAATCGCGCGCACGGCGTCGGCCTCGAGCGCCTGCAGGTCGAGCTGTCCCGCGAGGAAGGCGGCCATGACTCCCGCCTTCGCCCGCGGCGAAGCCTCCTCGGCGGGGTTCTCCCGATACCGCGGGCACATCCGCTGCGCCGCCGCGGTGCCGCGGCAGGCGCCGCAGCCGTTGCAGGCATCGACCTCCGCGGAGAGTTGCTCGCCCGTCCATTCGAGCACGGGCAGCGCGGCCGCGCGCTGCGGGTCGAGCGCCGCGCGGAAGGCCGGGGGCGCGGCCTCGGCCGCCACGCCGTCCAGCGGGGCCGTGATCTTCCCGGGGTTGAGCACGCCGTAGGGGTCGAAGAGCCGCTTCACTTCGCGGCACACCCGCGCGAACTCGGGGAACGACCGTTCGAAGAACGCCGTCCGCGACAGTCCGAGCCCCTGTTCGCCCCCGATCGTGCCCCCCACCGCCACCACCTCGGCATAGATCGCGTCGGCCAGCCGCTCCAGCCGGTCGCGTTCCGCCGGATCCCGTGGATTGGCAAACGTGCGCACATGCAGTTGCCCGTGCCCCGCATGCGCGAAGAGCATCGACGTGGCTCCCTGCTGCTGCTGCACCTCCTGCAGCCGCAGCAGCAGCCGCGGCAGCTCGCCGGGCGGGATCACGATGTCTTCCACGAAAGGCACCGGCCGCAGCGTGCCGCGCACGCCGTGCAGCGTGGAGACGACGTTTCGCGACAGCTCCCAGAAAAACTCGGCGTCGAAGGCATCCTCCGCGCGACGGGCATCGATCGACAGCCGCCGCGCCCCCTGGGCCAGGCGGAGGGCTTCGTCGAGCCGGGCGTGGCAATCCCGCGGCTCGACGCCGGCAAACTCGACGAGCAGGCCGGCGTCGGCGACCGGTGGGATGAGCAGATCGAACGCCACGTTCGCCGAGCGGGCGAGCGTGAGATGCCGCTTGTCGAAAAGATCGCAGGCCGACGGCCCGAGGCTGCGGAGCCGCAGCGCGGCCTCGGCTGCCTTGTCGAGCGAGTCGAAGAGCAGGAGGCCGACGGCTGCCGCCTCATCGGCGGGGGCCGTCGTGAGCGTCGCCTCCGTGACGATGCACAGCGTGCCCTCGCTGCCGCAGATGATCTTCGGCAGATCGATACAGCCGGCCTTGGAGAGCCCGTCGAGACGGTAGCCGCCGTGCAACAGCCGTGAGGCCGGCTGCGCGCCGGCGATGACCCCCTGCGAGGACGCCAGGATCGCGTCCAGTCCCGCCGCCAGGTTGGCCATGCGGTCGGGCTCGGCGTCGTCCGGGGCGGCGAATCGCGGCGCGGTGGGCACGAGTTCGGCGATCGTGCCGTCGGCGAACACCGCCTGCACCGCCGCCACCCGGTCGCGCACGGCCCCGTGCCGGGGAAACCGGCTTCCAGAGGAGTTGCGGCCAATCATGCCGCCGAGCGTGGTTGCTGCCCGGTTCGCCGGGTCGGGACCGAACGTGCGATGGAACCGGGCGAGATGCTCCTCCAACTGCGCGGCCACGACGCCCGCCTGCACCCGCACGGTGTCGTCGCCGGTGGAGACGATGCGGCGCAGGAAGCGGCTGCAGTCGATGATCACCCCGCCGCCGAGCGACATGCCCGACACGCTCGTGCCCGCGCCGCGCGGGTGCACCGGAATCCGGCTCTCCATCGCCCAGCGCACCGTCGCGGCGACATCCTCCACCGTCCGCGGCCGGACGATGGCCAGGGGCCACACCTCGAACAGGCTGCCGTCGGTGGCGTAGATCGACCGGCTCGCGTCGTCACACAGCACGTCGCCCGACACGATGCCGCGAAGATCCTCTTCAATCCGCCGCCGCTCCAATTCCATGGTCGCCACCCCAGCGCGAGAAGACGAGTCGATCAGCCCGCCGGCGGAGCCCCGGCCCTGCCGGCGGCGAGGCCGCGGGCCCGCGCCGCCATCTGCCGGTGCTTTTCGTGGGTTTCCAGGTCGAAGCCGCCGAACGAATCGGCCACGCCATCGCCGGCATAACGGGCGCCGCAGCGGTAGCAGGTGAGACATTCCGGCACCATGAAATACAGCACCACGTCGAGCAGCGCGGTGCCGAAGAGGATGGCGAACGTGGCCACCAACTCCCGCATCGCCCAGGCCACGCAGCTGCCCGCCAAGCCGATGGCCACGATGCCCACGCCGACCCGCTGCGGAAAATCCTTGCGGCGAAAGAGTTCCGTGCTCGGACAGACCAGGCAGCGGCGGAGCCGCAGGCCGCCCTCGGCGGCCTGGTCGATTCCCTCGGCCGGCAGCTGCAGCACCGCGTGGCAGGCCGTGCAGGCGAGGGCGTTTTCCCTTTCCACGCCGGCGTGCGTGACGGTGGCATGGCAGGCGGGGCAGGCGTAGGTGATCCGCATGGTGGCCGTCGCGAGGGTCAGGCGGCTCCGCGGATCGATCCGAGGAGCTGGCCCGCCAGTTCGCCGGTGATGGCGGCCAGGCAGGCCACGTACAGGATACCCGTGGCGCTCTGGGTGTTGGGAATGTCAAGCGTCTTGCGGCTCATGACGAGCAGAATTGGCAGGCCCACGAGGCCCGCCAGCCACCGCAGCGACACGATGGCCAGCGTGGCCCGGTCGGCGGATCCAAACTGCCCCCAGGCCGCGTAGGCGGCCGCGGCCGCCACGGCGAGTTGGGCGGCCCAGGCCACGAGCGCCACGTCGATCGTGCGTTTCAGGGCGTCGATCCGCATGCCCGGCGCGTTGAGATACCAGTGGCCAAGCAGCATGGCATGGACGGTCAGCCCCACCACGAGCCCCGAGAGGAGCGCCGTCGCGCCGCGGCCCACGCCGGCCCCCTGCCCCGTGGCCACGAGCACGGCGGCCACGGCCAACGCGAGGCCACTCGCGGCGCACAGACCGGTTCCCAGGCGATCGCGCCGGGCATACCACGCCACGCTTCCCAGCCAGGCAGCCACGGCACCCACTCCGGCGAGCCACGCCACCGCAGCGGCCTGGGCCGAGCCGGCGAGCAGCGCCGCGAACGTGGCCAGGCCCATCACCACGAGCAGGTTGATCCGAAAGAAGCCGGCCGGCACCCATGCCAGCGGCGTGAGGAGCAGGCCCGCCGCCATGCCCCAGCCGAAGCGGCAGAGGAAGTCGATGAGCAGCGTCATGCGGCAGCGGCCGTCATGGCGACCGACCGTAGATGAGCGAGAGCACTTCCGCGCGGCTGGAGATGTTGGTGCGGAAGAGGCCCTTCATGGCCGACGTCACGCACACGCTCGCCGGTTTGCGCACGCCGCGGATCGTCATGCAGGTGTGCGTGGCCTCCACGACCACGGCCACGCCCTTCGCGCCCAGATCGTGCTCCAGAAGGTCGGCAATCTGCTCGGTCATCCGCTCCTGCACCTGCGGCCGGTGCGACACCACCTCCACGACGCGGGCCAACTTGCTCAACCCCAGCACGCGGCCGTCCGGCAGATAGCCGATGTGGGCGTGGCCCATGAAGGGGAGAAGATGGTGCTCGCACACGCTGTTGAAGGCGATGTCGCGGACGAGGACGATCTCGTCGTATTTCTCCGTGAAGGCCTTCCGCAGGTGCTCCCGCGGATCCTGCCTGAGGCCCGTGAACATCTCGGCATACATGCGCGCGACGCGGGCCGGCGTCTCGACGAGCCCCTCGCGGTCAGGATCCTCTCCCACGGCCAGGAGGATCTCGCGGACGGCGCGCTCGATGCGGGCGTGGTCGACCCCCTGTTCGGCCGCGGCCAGGGGGTCGTCGGAGTCGGACCCGCAGCCCCGTTGGCCGCCGGTCGCCGGGGAGGAGGAACGCTGGGCATCGTGTGTGGGCATGAAGAAACCTTACCACACCGCGTCGGCCGGCGGCCCCACGCAGCTTTTTCCGCGGCCATCAGTTCGCGCTGAATTCCGGCGGGAAAGCCTTCCGCGCGACTGCGGCCGGGCGGTCCGAAAGCGCCTCCAGCAGGAGATGCGTGCGGCGGAAGATGTCGCATTCCGCGAGCAGCCGCATCTTCCACTCCAGGTTGAGGTCGATCGTGTAGGCGACGATGTCGGCGAGCATGCCGAGCGTGATCTGGCTGCCGAGCAACTGGTCGAGCTGGTCGTAGGCCGCCGGCATCTTCGGCATCGCCTTCTTGAAGGCCGCCAGGAGCCGCTGCTGCAAGTCCGCGGCCAGCGCGGGAGTGGCGTCCTCCGGCTCGTACTCCTCGAGAATCTCCGACTGCACCACGCGAAACAACTTCTTGGGGGGCAGCTCGCTCACCAGCCGAATCCGCCGCACCCCGAGGAGCAACGTGTTGTAGGTGCCCTCCGGCGTGAGCTGGTGCGTGGCCACGCGACACAGGCACGCGGTCGATCGCAGCGTCGGTCGGCCCTCGTACTCCTGCTCCCAGCCCGGCGCGAGCACGCCCAGGGCGATCAACCGATCGTCTTCCACCGCCTCTTCGAGCATCGCCCGATACCGTGGCTCGAAGATGTGCAACGCCTGCATGACGTGCGGAAACATGACCAGGTTCGGTAGCGGAAAAACCCGCGCGAACCCCTTGAACTGTTCGGGCGAGAAGGAGAGCGGTTCCTCGAACATGATTCAGCCCACCGCAGGGGGAGGATCGAGATGAATCTCAGGAAGCAGGTCGGGGTCGAGCTCGATCTCCGGAAATTCTTCAGTGCTGGCCGCCACCTCCGCCAGGCAGGTGTCGAAGGAGGCGAGAAACGCGGCCACGTCCAGCCCCATGTGCTTGGGGGCATACGGCTCTAAGTAGCCGCGGGCACTGCGATGCAGCTTGCGGGCACCGCGGATGTTGCCGTTGCCGAAATGGTAGAGCGCCACGGCAGCCTGGATGAGTCCCTGGTAAAACGTCCGTGACGGCCCCCGATACTCCGTCCACAATTCCTCCCAGAGTTCGTGGCTATCGTAATAGTCGCAGGCGTTGAACTTCTCGATGCCCTGGAGGTAGAGCGGATCGTAGGCTTCCGGCTCCGTTGCGTGCATGCTTCGCTCCCAGGTGACCCATGAATCGTAGCACCAAGCGGCCTGTGGCAACCGCGCCGCCCCTGCGAATCCGTGGCCGCGAATCCGCCGCCCGGCGAAAAGAGCGGGCCCGGGCGCTAGCCGACCGGCTGGTGGCGGCCTACCCCGAGGCCCGCTGCTCCCTCGATTTTGCCAGTCCCTTCCAACTCGTCATCGCCACGATCCTCTCCGCGCAGTGCACCGACAAGCGGGTGAACATGGTCACGCCCGCCCTCTTCCGGCGCTGGCCCACCCCCGCCGCCCTGGCTCGGGGCACCCCCGCGCAGGTCGAGGCGGCCATCAAGACGACGGGGTTTTTCCGGGCCAAGGCCAAGAACATCCGCGGCTGCTGCCAGGCCCTCGCAGAGCGGCATGGCGGCGAGGTGCCCCGGCGGTTGGAAGACCTCGTCAAACTGCCGGGTGTGGGCCGGAAGACGGCCAACGTCGTGCTCGGCAGCGGCTTCGGCCTGGCCGAGGGGGTGGTCGTCGACACGCACGTGGGGCGGATCTCGCGGCGGCTGGGGCTGACGCGGCATGCCGACGCCGTGCGGGCCGAGCGCGACCTCGTGGCCGTGCTCCCGCGCGAACAGTGGATCGGCTTCAGCCATCGGCTCATCGAGCACGGCCGCACGGTCTGCACGGCCCGCGCTCCGGCATGCCACCGCTGCATCCTGGCCGACCTCTGCCCGCGGCTCGGCGTGCGGGCGAAAGCTCCGTGAAAAACGCCGCGCGGCGCGGCAGCCCATGGGAAGTCTCGGCCGGAGAGCGTACAATCCGCGGCCGTCAGACAGGTGTGCCCCGCCCCTTTCGCCGCAGGAGCCTCCGATGATCCTCTCCGGAAACGAGATCAACCAGCAACTCGGCGGCAACATTGTGATCGAGCCCTTCGACGAGAAGAAGCTCAACCCCAACAGCTACAACCTCTCGCTCCACGACGAACTGCTCGTCTACGAGGAGGTGGTGCTCGACATGCGGAAGAGCAACCGCGTGACCCGGGTCACGATCCCCGAAGAGGGCCTCGTGCTCACGCCGAACCAGCTCTACCTCGGCCGCACGGTGGAGCGCACCGAGACTCACAACCTCGTGCCCATGATCGAGGGCCGCAGCTCGATCGGCCGTCTCGGCCTGTTCGTCCACGTCACAGCCGGCTTCGGCGACGTCGGCTTCTGTGGCTACTGGACGCTGGAGATGTTCGCCGTGCAACCGGTGAAGATCTACCCGGGCGTCGCCATCTGCCAGATGTTTTTCCACCAGATCGCCGGCGCCATCACCGAATATTCGAGCGACAAATACCAGCACAACCGCGACATCCAGCCGAGCATGCTGTTTCGCGAGTTGGATGGCGGCGGCGGGGCCGACCCGCAGCTCGCGCTCACCTTCGGCGGCGACCGTGGCAGCCGCGTGCCCCAGTCCGCGGCGAGGTAGGCGGCCGTGCTCAGAACCCACACGTGCGGTGAATTGCGTCCCGAGCATCTCGGCCAGAAGGTGACGCTCTGCGGCTGGGTCGATCGCGTCCGCGACCACAAGGGCGTGATCTTCGTCGACCTCCGCGACCGTTGGGGCCGCACGCAGGTCGTGGCCGGTGCGGAAAGCCCGGCCGACGTGCTCGCCGTGGCCCGGGCGGTGCGGCCCGAGTGGGTGCTCAAGGTCACCGGCACGGTCGGCCCCCGTCCCGAGGGCACCGCCAATCCCAAGCTGGCGACCGGCGGGATCGAGGTGGCGATCACGGCCCTCGAGGTGCTCAACGAGGCCGAAACACCCGTCTTCCAGCCCGGCGCGACCGAGCTGCCCGGCGAGGAGGTGCGGCTTGAAAACCGTTGGCTGGACCTGCGGCGGCCGGCGATGCAGGAGAATCTCCTTCTGCGCAGCCGGATCGTGAAGATCATGCGCGACCACTTCGACGAACTGGGGTTCATCGACGTGGAAACGCCGATGCTCGGCCGCAGCACACCGGAAGGGGCCCGCGACTATCTCGTGCCCAGCCGCCTCGAACACGGCGCGTTCTTCGCCCTTCCGCAGTCGCCTCAGCTCTACAAACAGCTGCTCATGATGGCCGGTTTCGACCGCTACGTGCAGGTGGCGAAATGCTTCCGTGACGAAGACCTGCGGGCCGACCGGCAGCCGGAATTCACGCAGCTCGACGTGGAGATGTCGTTCGTCGAGGCCGACGACGTGATGGGCGTGATCGAGGGCCTGGTGAAACGGACGGCCCGCGAGATTCTCGGCCTGGACGTGGCCCTGCCGTTGCCGCGGCTGACGTGGGACGAATGCATGGAGCGGTTCGGCCACGACGCCCCGGACCTGCGTTTTGGCCTGGAGATCACCGACCTCACGGCGGTCGCCGGCGAGAGCGACTTCCGCGTGTTTCGCGCCGCCCTGGAAGCCGGGGGCCGTGTGCGGGGCATCCGCGTGCCCGGCGCCGCGGCCCGTTTTTCGCGGAAGGATCTCGACGAACTGACGAAGGTGGCCGTCGAGGCGGGCGCCAAGGGGCTTGTGTGGCTGAAGGTGGAGGCCGACGGCAGTTGGTCCGGGCCGGTCGCCAAGAATCTCGGCGGCATCGGCGAGGCGCTCCGCGGGAAGCTGGCTGCGGAGCCGGGCGATCTGGCGCTCGTGGTGGCCGATTCCTTCGCCGTGACGTGCAAGGCGTTGCACATGCTCCGCAAGCGTCTCGGGGCGGAGCTGGGGCTCTTCGATCCGAAAAAGATGCACTTCTCGTGGGTCGTCGATTTCCCGATGTTTGCCCGCGACGACGAAACCGGCGGCTGGGCGTCGATGCACCATCCCTTCACGGCGCCGCGGCCGAGCGACCTCGACCTGTTGGAGGGCGATCCGGCGGCCTGCCGGGCGGTGGCCTACGACCTCGTGATCAACGGCTCGGAGGCCGGCGGCGGCACGATCCGCATCCACGACGGCGCCACGCAGGAGAAGGTTTTTCGGTTGCTGGGCGTCTCGGCCGACATGGCGCGGGATCGGTTTGGCTTCCTGCTCGACGCGCTCCGCAGCGGGGCACCGCCGCACGGTGGCATCGCCTTGGGCATCGACCGGTGGGTGATGCTGTTTGGTGGTCTCGACTCGATCCGCGACGTGATCGCGTTTCCCAAGACGCAGAAGGCGAGCGACCTGATGACGGGGGCGCCGGCGATGGTGGAGGCGAAGCAGCTCGCGGAGCTTGGGGTGCGGGTGGTGGTGCCGCCGAAGCCGGAAGCCCAAAAAGCGGGAGGCTGAGCGTGGGCGTCGCCGGATGCGTCGCCATCGGCGACCAAGTCGAAAAGGCCAGGAGGGCTTTTCGACGCCCCCGCAGTAGAGTCGGATACAACAAGGCATCGCGGGATGCGATGCCTTTGCCGATGGCAACCCTTGGCGTTGCCATCGGCGACCAAGTCGAAAAGGTCAGGAGGGCTTTTCGACGCTCAAAATAGGGCGACTAGCTCAATTGGTCAGAGCACCTCGTTTACACCGAGGGGGTTGGGGGTTCGAGTCCCTCGTCGCCCAGTGGGTCGTTCGTGACGTCGCTGCGTCGGCTCGGGCGGGAGACGAAAAGGTTCAACCCGGCTTTGGGCTCCCCGTTCACAGGCGGCTCAGGACGAGGCCCGGAGGGCCGGGTTCGAGCCAGCGGGCGGATGCCCGCCAAGAAACCTGAGGCCACGATGGCGAAGGTTTCGTGAAGCAAGCCCTCCGGTCTGTGACTAGATAGTTTGACAGACCGGAGGTCTGTCGCCACTGACCGAACGGGCGAGGCACGGGGCTGCCCATGCCCTCGAGCGGGCTATGGGAGCAAGCGGAGGCAGGATGCCGAAGCGCAGCGGACATGCAGAGAGCCGAGGCCGGGAGGGCCGAGGCGAACGTCCGCGCGAGGGTGTGGGCAGCCCCGTGCCGGTTTGAGCCACAAAAGCGTCTTCTGAGCGGGTCATGCCGCGCCTGCGGGCGTGAGCTCAGAAGCAGCCATTGCGAACCTCCTGCGTGATCAACTGCTTCAGGCGGCAGATCGCCTGCTGCTCCAAGACTTTCGCGTCCTGCCAGAACTGCCGCAGGTCGTCCCGCCACTCGGCATTGGCGATGTATTGGTCATACCGCCACAGCGAGTCGAGCCGGCGGCTCAGTTCGTGGACGAGATCGTGGTCGTGATCGGCACAGCCCGCCGACTCACCCAAGTGCTCCATTTCCCGTTCGGCAGCGAGTTTCACCTGTTGTCTCCTCTCGAAAAAAAACACGAAGCCGGGCGCTCCGACCGTGGAGAACATGTGTTGGCGCGACGTGCACCTCCCGGCAAACGGTAGGCAGGCGATGCACGCACGGGCAAACCGGCCTCCTTCGCGCAGGGCCGCGTGGAGCAGACAGTTTGCAGTGTCCGTCGGCGCGCCGGCGCTCCACTCACGCGGCCGGCTCACCGAGCATCCAGCCCGGCAGGCGGCGGACGCGGCCTTCCGGGTCGACGCACACCACGGTCGTGCTCCCGGTGGCGATGATCCTCGTGCCGCGGATCACCTCGTAGGCATGGGTGATATGGGCGGCCCCGATCTTCTCAACCCGGGTACGCAGCGTGAGCACGTCGTCGTATTCGGCCGGGGCGACGTATTTGCAGTGGGCCTCCGACACCACCATGAAGAGGCCCGCATCCTCGAAATCCCGGTAGGTGTGGCCGTGCATGCGCAGCATTTCGGTGCGGCCCATCTCGAAGTAGGTCAGGTAATTCGCATGGTGCAGCCGACGCTGGCCGTCGGTTTCCTGGTACCGCACCCGGATCTGCATCTCGTGGACCACGTCGGCCATCGTCGTTTCCTGTCACGGGTGGCGTGCCGACGAGGCGGGTCGCCAACCGTCTTCGTTGACCGGGCACTGTCGCAGACTCTATTCTTTCGCCGGCGTCAGTGGCAACGAACCCCTGGTGAGCGGCCCGAGGAGCATCCGACGTGAGCATTGGCGACGAGGGGGACGGCACGTCCATCGGCTATGCCACCGCGCGTGGGCGGAATTGGCCCACGCTGCGGCAATTCACCGTGTTCCTCGAAAACCGGGTCGGCCAATTGCTGGAGGTGGTCCGGCGGTTCGATGGATCGCGGGTGCGGATCGTCGCCTTGTCGATCAACGACTCGGGGGAGTGCGCCTTCGTCCGCTTTCTCGTGAGCCATCCCGAGCAGGGCCGCGAGATTCTGGAGCGGGCGGGCCTGGCGCTCATCGAAAGCGATCTCATCGGCGTGGAGCTGCCCGACGATCACCAGCCGCTGCTGCGGATCTGCACGGCCCTGCTCCAGGCCGAGGTGAACATCATCCAGGCCTATCCGATCCTCGTGCGGCCGCGCGGCCGGCCGGCCGTGGCCCTGATGGTCGATAACACCGAGATGGGGCTGGAGACGCTCGGCGCGAAGGGTTTCACGATGGTCACCGAAGGCGACCTCGACGAGGAATAGCCGGCGGGTCGGCCGTCACTCGAACATCCCGTCGGGAAGGCCTTCCACCTGCCGGACCACGACCTTCTGGATCGAGTCCCACGCCACGGCGGTGAGCGTAATGGTGCCGTCGGCGGCCTGGCTGGCGAACAGGCCGTGCGTACCACGCGACCACGCCAGTTCGAACCACTGCGGCACGAACACCCCGCCCGTGTGGTGCACCTCGAACACGCCGCCGTGCTCGCGTTCCGCCCAGAGCCGCGCCACGAGATCGGCGGTCGGGTGCCACGGGGCATCGTCCGGGGGCGTGAAAAATTCAGGAGCTCCCAGGGCTGCGGTCTCCTCGAACGCCTTCCCCGCCTGCTCCGGCTGCGGCGGCTGGGTGACGATGATCTGGGGCAGTTCTTCGGGGGCCGGAGCGGCGGTCGGCGCGGCCGTGGCCGTCTCCCCCACCTTCACACCGCCGGGAGGCCGCTTGGGCGGCGAGCCCACCGCGGGAATCGTCACCACGATCCCGCATTTGGAGCAGGGACCGCGTTTGCCGGCGAGCCGCGCCTCCACTTTGATGCGATGGCCATTCGGGCAATAGAACGAGATGGTGTTGGGCGCATCGGGCGCAGCCTCGTTGACCACGGGCTGCTGCCACTTGCGTGTTTTTTCTTCGGCGCTCGACATCCGTCCCGCTCCTGAGCGGCCCCAGCCGCCATGCCTTCAAGTGTAGCCTGCAGATCGGCTCCTGCTCGCGGCGGTTTCCCGCTGCTTGACGGGCCGTGCCGAGGCTCTGACACTGCCTGCCATGCCCATTCCCGTCATCTGCGCCGGGTGCAAATCCCGGTTCACCGTCAGCGACCAGTTTGCCGGCCGCACCGGTCCCTGCCCGAAGTGCAAGGCTCCCATCAAGGTGCCCATGGCGGTCGCCACCGTGACGATCCACGAGCCGGAAGCTCCGGCCGCCACGGGCGCCAGCGGCCGCGCGCCCACGGCTCCGATCGTGAGCACGGAAAAGCCGGTCGATCAGTGGGCCTTCATCGCCGTTGGAGTCGGAGCGGTGGCGGCGATGGCGGCGGCCTTTCTCTGCCGCCTGGCCTGGGGGCCGGGCGACGTGCCGACAGGGATGCTGGCCATCGGGGCGATCGGCCCCGCGCTGCCAGCGGCCTGGATTGGCTACCGTCTGGTGCGCGACCGCGAACTGGAGCCCTACCGGGGGCGGAGCCTGATCCTCCGGTGCGCGGTCTGCGGGGGCGTGTATGCGGCCCTGTGGGGCATGCATGCTCTGCTGCCCTTGGAGATCAGGTCGGACCCATGGCAATGGACCTACCTCGGCCCTGCCTTCGGCTTCGCCGGAGCCCTGGCCGCGCTGGCCTCTTTGGATCTCGACTGGGGCTCGGCGGCGGTGCATTTCGCGCTGTATGTGCTTTTCACTGCGGCGCTCCGCTCGATCACCGGGCTGTCGCCGCTATGAAGCCACTGCTGCCCGAGATCGCCGCGCTGGGGACGGCGGCCGAGGGGGTGCGGATTCCCCCCGGGATCACGGTGCCGCTCACCGCGCGGGTGCGGTTGCTCATCGACACCGCTCCCTTCCGCCGGCTGGCGCGGATCAGCCAACTGGGGCTCGTGTCGCTGGTGTATCCGGGGGCCCGCCATTCGCGGTTCGAGCATTCGCTCGGCGTCTACCGGCTGGCGCTCGAGTTTCTGGCCCGGCTCCAGCACGACGAACGCTTCGCAGCCGCCGTCGGGCCGGCCGACGCGGCGGCATTCGCCGTCGCGTCCCTGCTCCACGACGTGGGCCACTGGGCTTTTTGCCATCCCATCGAAGACATGGGGCTCGCCGAACTGCCACGGCACGAGACGCTCGTCGGGGCGATCCTCGCCGAAAGCGAACTCGCCGACGTGCTCCGCGGGCATTGGCAGGTGGAGCCTGGCCGGGTGGCGGCGCTGATCGCCGGGTCGGCCACCGATCCCGCTGCCCGCATCCTTCACTCGCTTTTGTCCGGCCCGATCGACGTCGACAAGATGGATTACCTGGCCCGCGACAGCCTCCATGCGGGCGTGCCCTACGGCAACCATTTCGACCAAGGGAGGCTCGTTTCCAGCCTGTGCCTCGACGAGGCCGGCGAGTCGCTGGCCATCACCGACAAGGGGCGGACGGCCGCGGAGCTGATGGTCGTGGCCCGCTACGTCATGTTCAGCGAAGTCTATTGGCACCACGCCGTGCGGGCCGCCACGGCGATGCTGCAGCGGGCGGTGTGGATTCTCCGCCCCGCGATCGATCCGGTGGAGCTGTCCCGGCTCGACGACGAAGCGTTCATCGCCTGGGCGCGGGCTGCGGCCGAGGATGGCCCGGCCGCGCCCCTGATCGAAGGCCTCTTCGGTGAGCGGCGGCGGCTCTACAAGCGGGCGGCAACCTTCGACCCGGCACAGCATCCCGCCCTCCACAGCAGCCTTGCCGGACGCCCCTACGCCGACGTGGTGACGGTGTCGCGACGGCTGGCCGAGATCCTCGGCCGGCGCCTTGGGCACGCGTTGCCGGCGGATGCCGTGCTTCTCGACGCACCTCCCGCGGAGCGGGAGGTGGAGTTCGCGCTCGACGTCCGCGAGCGGACGACGGCGGAGGAAACGCCCGGAACATTCCGCTGGATCCGCCTGGCGGATCTATCGCCGCTCGTGCGAAGCCTGGCCCGTGAGCAATTCGACGACGTCGTCAAGCGGGTGCGGGTGTTCGCGGCAGCCGAACACGCCGCCGCGATCGCCGCCTGCCCGGCGCTCGAGGAGGCGATCCTCGAGGCCGCGCAGGCATGAGCCGCGGCATCATTCCGTGGCCACGGGGCCGCCCGGAAGTTTGCCTTCGTTGATGAGGGCCCCGAAGGTCGGCGCATCGGGCTTCGCCGGGTCGCTCGACATGGCGGCGACATCTTCGAGAGCCTTGCGGATCTTTTCCTTGTCGTCCTTGTCGGCTTTCTTGTCGAGCAGTTCCGCCAAGGCGTGGCCGTAGGCATTGCGGTCTTTCTTGTTCTTGCCGACGTGGCAGACGTTGCACTTCGCCTTCTCCACCTCCGCCGCCAGCGGCGTGCCTTCCTTCACGTACACGGCCTTGAATTCGTCGGCAAACTGCTTGATGGCAAACGCCGGACTGGTCGTCACCGCCATTGCGACCGAGGCCACGATTCCGATCGTCCGCGCACGACTGCTGCACAACATCGCTGATCTCCGAGATTGGCCGGCGCGGGGCAAACGCCTGCGAAACCCGCTTCTGTTTCCGGCACGCTAACTAGACCCTGCGCTGCCGCCGGCGTCAAGAAAAAACATGCCGGGATGGGACGTGGCAAGCCGTTACAACCGCTCATTTCGCTTCTTCTTGCCAGTCTGCCTCCGCGGGCAGATGGATCAGCGGCTGCGGCGACGATGCGTAGTCCATCTCCACGCGTTCCGCGGCCCCGTCGATCCGCCGAAAAATACCGCCACCCTCGTAGCGGCTGCCCCCATCGAGCCATTCCACGGCCAGACGGTACGTCTCCGGGTCGCCCACGCCCACCTGCTCGATCAGGGCCGCCGACTCGGGAATTCGGAAGCGGCAATCATCCGCAAAGGCATAGAGCGTTGGCGCCAGGGGCCGCGACGGAGCGTCGCGGAGGCTCGCAAACCCCTCCTCGCACTCGAACGAACTGGCATCGAGCAAGAGCCGCACCCGCGCCCCCTCGCCGGCCGCCGTCTCCGCGCCTTCGGCCACGAGGAATCGTCCCCCATCGACGAGCCGGCTTTCCGACCACGCCACGGTCAGCGCGACACCGCCGAGAGCCCTGCAGACGACTCGTGCATGTTCGACCGTCGAGCGGATGAACCGCACATCCTGCCCGCGGTGACCATCGCCGGTGCCCAGCGACTGGGTCTCGACCACGGCGTCTTCGGCACCGGGCGTTACCAGGTCTTCACCTCCGCGCAAGGTCACTTCGGCGTCGACGAATTCGATGGCGGCGTCGCCGCGGACCAGAAAGATCGTCGCCGTCTCCCCTTCAGCCCGGTCCCGGGAAGCCTTGATGCCGATGCCCTGCAGCCGCAGGCTTCCCCCATCCACGGTGCAGCCCACGCGTCTCCAGGCCCCGTCCGCGCCGTCGAGAGAGTCGGCACCTGCGGAAAGCGAAAACCTGATCACCGGCGCAAACCCCTCGGCGGCTTGGATGACGAGCCGCTTGCGCGTAATGGTCAGGGGCTCCTGGTCACGGGGTCCCGAAAATGCGAGCTCAACGACGTCGCCGTCGGCAGCCGCCTGCACCGCCTCGGCGAGTGTCGCCCGCTCCGCGTCGGTCGATGGGGCGTCCACCACGCGCACGACCCGCGGCTGCGCGGAAACCGCGACGGGCGGCGATTCGCCCTCGCTCGCCACAATGGCTTGCAGGGGCTCGTCTCGGGAGCCGTCCCGCACCTGCGACCGAAGCCACAGCGCGGCGATCAACGCCCCCAGCACGGCCACGGGAACGATCCATGGCAGGTGGTCGCCCAGCCGTCGTGCAGGCGGCTCGACGGTGGGCACCACCACCGGCCGGGGCCCGGCCACCTCGATACCGGCATCATCGGCGAAGGCCACCAGGTCGGCGACCAACTCCGCAGGCCGTTGGTAGCGCTCCGCAGGATCCTTCTTCATGAGGCGGCGGAGAATGTCGCCGAACCGCCGCGGCACGTCGGGCCGCAGCGACTCAATGGCCGGAGGCTCGTCCTGCTGATGCTGGAGAAGCTTTTGCACCATCGTGCCGTCGGCGAAAGGAGGCCGGCCGGTGAGCATGAAGAAGATCGTGCAGCCGAGCGAGTAGAGGTCGCTGCGGACATCGGCGGCCCGGGGATCGCGGGCCTGCTCGGGGGAGATGTAGTCGAATGTGCCGAGGGTCATGCCGCTCGCAGTAAGATCCTGATCACCTGCCACCTGGTGCAGCCGGGCCAGCCCCATGTCGACGATACGGGCCTTGCCGGACGGCGTGATGATGATGTTGGAGGGCTTGATGTCGCGGTGCACGACGTCGCGGTCAGAGGCGTGCTCAAGCGCGGCGGCCAGCTGGGTGCTGACGTCGATCGTCCGGGCCAGATCGAACGGGCCGGCGGCGGAGATGAAGTCGCGCAGGTTCGTCCCTTCGATGAATTCAAAAACGATGTAGTGCCAGCCGTCATCGGAGCCGACGGCATGGACGCGGCCGATGTTCTCGTGGTCGAGCCGGGCCGCCGACTGAGCCTCGTTGCGAAACCGCTTGAGCATCTCCTCGTCGCCCGATTGCTGCCGCGAGAGCACCTTGACGGCGACGATCCGATCGAGGGTCGAATCGAGGGCGCGGAACACGGCCCCCATGCCGCCCCCACCGACGAATTGGATGAGTTGGTAGGGCCCGAGGGCCCGGCCTTCGAGGGCCCGGCCCAGTTCGGCCGTGGAAACGGGGCCCGTGGGGCCGATCGACGTGTTGGCGGAGAGCACCGTGGCGTCGGTCGGGGATGCGACCGCAGAAGCGGAGGGCTCGGGAGCCGGATCGCCCGTTGGCGGGGTGGAAACCATGAGATCGACCCTAACACCGGTCGCGCGACGGGGTCAACGCGGCCCCGGAATGTTCACAAATCACCCTCCGTGCCGTTTGCAGGAGGGGTTCGTCGCTCCCTACACTCGTCCGCTGCGGCTCCGCCGCTTGCCCGATTCTTCGCTGGAGCACCCTTCCGTGGCGACGACTTCCCCCGATGCCCGCGCCGTCGGCCGCTTATCAACGTGGAGCCTTGTTTTGGGCGGCGTGCTCGCCGTGCTCGGGGGGCTCGCAATCGCCGCGCCGTGGGCTGCGGCCGAGGTGGTCGACGTCTTCTGCGGAATCACGCTTGTGGCGGCCGGCATCTCCCAGTTGGCCATGACGGCGGGCACGTTCACATGGCGTGGGTTTTGGCTCACACTCCTCTGTGGTGCGCTGTCGATCGTGGCGGGCACCGGGATGATCGTCCTTCCCGAGGCGGGAGTCGCCGCGCTGGTGACGTTTCTGGGCATCGTGCTTCTTTTCGAAGCCGCCGCGAAGCTCGTTGCCGCCTTCTCGCTGGGTGATTCTTTTCCGTGGGGCTGGCTGCTGCTCGACGCCTTGGTCACCGGCAGCCTGGGGATCGTCCTGCTCGCAACCCGTCCCGCGGATGCGGGCGTACTACTGGGCGTGTTCGTGGGCGTCAATCTCCTGTCGAGCGCGATCCTTTTCGGCTCGGCGGGCCTGTGGCTGCGCCGCGTCCGCGAGGACCTGTAGCCCCGGTCGAGTGGGGCACGCGGCTCCTGCTGGCCTGCGCCTGATCGGGGAGAGAGGAAGCCCGCCTCACTGGCCGGCTGCGGAAACAACGCTCTTCAGCAGGAGGCTGATGGCGGCGACCGGCACGAAGGCAAATCCTATTTCGTCGTAGCGTTCCTTCTTGCCATCACCTGCACGAAAATCCCCTCGCTCGTAGAGCACACCGACGTCGCCCCCGGGCAACAAGGCAATGTCTGAATAGCCGGTGAAATATGGCGCCGGCTCGGGGGCATAGCAGAAAGCCTTGGCCCACGTGCGGCCGTCGTCTTCGCTCAATTTCAAGGTGCCATCGGAGCGGCTTTCCGCATTCGCCGGATTGGAAAAAAGAATGTTTGCCTTGCCGGTGCGCGCGTTCATCGAATGGAACAAGAGACTTCCTTGGCAACCACGTGGCTCGACCAACTGTGATTCCAGCCACACCTCCGAGAAACTCGCACCGCCGTCCGTGCTGACGGAGACAACCCGGTGATTCTCGTCGTCATTCTGGTTGCGGCTATTGAGCATCAGATCGCCATTGCTCAACTCGACCAAGGTGCATTCGCTCGTTTGCGAACGTGGCACGATGGCACCGACGCTCCATGTTTCGCCTTCATCGTCGGAATAGATGAGATGTGACACCATGCGTGCCTCGCGGGTATTATGCCGCGCGGGAACGACGATTCGCCCCTTGCGTGGTTCACTTCTCTTCACGATCGCATGGCACGGACCAGTGCCATACCACCTCCACTCTGGCCGGTAGACCGAGGATGTGATGGAGCGCGGATTCGACCACGTCGCGCCGTCGTCGTCCGAGTGCATCACATACACCTCACGGGTCGTCCGCTGCCTCTCGGATGGAATCCATTTGTTCCACAGCCAGACGAGCAGAATGCGGCCCGAAGGGAGCACGACCGGGCATTGGCATTTGCAGGGATTTCGCCCGTCGTCCGCAAGCAGTTGGAGCGGCTGCCACGTGCGGCCGCCGTCGAGCGATCGCTTGAGCACGATATCCATGTCGTCTTCGTCCTTGTGGCCATTCACACGGCCCTCACAAAACGCCAGCACCGTCCCTTTCCGGCTCACCGCCAGCGTGGCACAACGGTAGCAGGCATACCCCTCCTTGCCGGAGACGAAGGGCGTGGACGTCACCGGTGCCAGGATCGGCTCGCTCGCGACCGACAGCTGGGCCACGGCCAGCATCATCGCGCCGAGAAGAGGTATGCAGCGGATCAGTCGGACGTCTTTCATTCCCATGCTCCGACGACATCCTCGCCGACGCCACACATCGTATCTGCATCACGCATGCGGCAACCATGTCCATGGGAGACTGCCTCTTTCATCGCATCACCGGGCGGGAGCCTTCCCGCTCCCGCCCGGCACAGAGTATCCCGAAGCGGATGGTGTGGGGGGTTTCCCGGCAGTCCCAGAAAACCGGGTATGCTTGATGTGGTGGAACGCTCGGCAACGGTGATGGCCACGGGTGGATCCACCACGCACGCTACCGCAGAAAACCCTTCGCGCCCGTAGCTCAGTTGGATAGAGCATGGGATTTCTAATCCCAGGGTCGCTGGTTCGAGTCCAGCCGGGCGTAATGAAAAGCACTGGAAAACAAGTGCTTTTCTCATTTCAGGTGATGGCGAGTTTCGTCGCCCCGCCAGGAATCCTCAAACATCCTCAAATCTGTACCGGGCGAAGAGGCTCGGGTGCTTGAGTTGGCCTGCCTCCCGTAGCCAGGTGTATCCGGCGTGGCGGGCTGAAAACTGCCTGGGGGCGACGGCCACGTACATCCTTCCCATCAACGCCTGCCGACAGGTTCCCCGATGCCCGTCCTCGTGCCCGCCGTTCCGCTCCCCAGCCTCGCCGAGGCTGCCGCGGCGGGGCTTCGCCGGGCTTTTCATCGCGACGCCGCGATCACCGCCGTGGCACCCGGCCGGGTGAATCTCATCGGCGAACACATCGACTACTGCGACGGCTTCGTGCTTCCTTTGGCGATCGACCGGCACGTCGTCATCGCCGCCGCGACCAACGACACCCGCGCGATTCGGATCGGCTCGACGGAGAGGGAGCCGGTGACATTCTCCCTCGAGGACCGCTTAACGCCCGGGCAGCCGAAGTGGGCGAACTACGTGCGGGGTGTGATCCGCGGATTCCAGGATCGCGGCATTGCGATCCCCGGATTCGACGCCTGGATCGTCTCGACCGTGCCGGTCGGCGCCGGACTGTCGTCGTCGGCCGCCCTGGAGTGCGCCGTCGCCACGCTCCTCGAAGCCCTCGGCGGCCAGACGCTCGGGCCCCGAGACAAGGCGCTCCTCTGCCAGAAGGCGGAGCACGAGTTCGCCGGCGTGCCCTGCGGGATCATGGACCAGTATGCCTCGACTTTCGGGATGCCCGACCGGCTCGTCCTCATCGACTGCCGCTCCGGCGAGCCGACGCTCGTGCCCTTCTCCGACTCGCGGCTGACCATCGTGATCGCCAACACGATGGCGCATCACGAGCTCGACGACGGCGGCTACGCCGCCCGCAGGCGAAACACCGCCGACGGCTTGGCGATCATCGGCAAGCCGTCCTGGCGTGACGTCACGATGGGTGAGGTCGAGGCCGCCTGGCAGCGGCTCGGCGATCCGATCAACCGCCGTTGCCGCCACGTCGTGGGGGAAATCGCCCGCACGGTGGCCGCCGCCACGGCCATCGAGGCCGGTGATTTCACGGAACTGGGTTCGCTGATGGCTGCCAGCCACGACTCGCTGCGCGACGATTTCGAGGTTTCCTGCCCCGAGCTCGACACGATGGTCGAGATCGCCCGCCGCATCGGCCGCGCTGGCGGCGTGCTCGGAACCCGGATGACCGGCGGCGGGTTCGGCGGCTCGACCGTCACGCTCTGCGACAGCGATCGGGCCGAGCAGTTCGCCACCCGTCTCCACGCCGCCTATCGCGAGGCCACGGGCATCACGCCCGAGATTTTCGCCTCCCGTCCCGTGCGGGGCGGACATGTCGTGTGAAGGGCCGTTGCGATCGGCCCCGGGCGGTTCACCGGCCGTCGCCGGCCCGCAGCCGGCGGGCGATCGGCTCGGGCACGGCAAGCACGGTGCCGTGTCGCATGCGGATCGGCGTGCCCTCGTCCGGGAACGACATCTTGGCGGATACGTCCTCCCATGTCTTCATGTCGCGCGACCGCATCGCGCCATACCGCTCATCCTGGTAGGCGTCGAAGTAAACGAGATACTCGGCGCCGATCTTGATCGCCGACGGCCCCTCGCACCAGACGTTTGCCGGCGTGATCGGTGCCGATAGCGGGCCGAAGGGGCCGCGATAGCTTTCGGCCGCCGCCACCCGCAGGTGCTTCCGTGGCGGTGGCGGCGTCATGGTCTCGTCCTTGACGATCATCCAGAGTCGCTTGCCGTCGCGGAGAAACGTCGCATCGATCACGTTGAAGCCGGGATCATAAAACAGCCGCGTCGGCGCGAAAGTCTCGAAGTCCTTGGTCGTCGTGTAATAGAGGCGGTGGTTGTAATCGTCCTCAGACGACGCGGCCGTCTCGGAAAACCGCCCGGGAATCGTCGATGCCCAGACGATGAGGTATTCCTGCCTCGCGTCGTCGTAGTGGATCTCCGGAGCCCAGGAATTCCGCACGGTCGGCTCGTGCGCCATCACCGGAATTTCCCTCTGGGGCGACCACGCCAGGAAGTCCTTGGTCGATGCGTAGCCGATGTTGTTCTCGTTCCAGCCGGTGGTCCACACCATGTGATAGGTGCCGTCGCCCCCGCGGACCACGCACGGGTCGCGCATCAATTTCGACCGGCCCACCTCGGGCGTGAGCAGGCTTTTGCCCCCGGCGATCCGCTCCCAGGCGTAGCCATCGCCGCTGCACGCCAGATGCAGCCCGTCCTCGCCGTTCTTCGTGAAATACGTGAAGAGATACGCGGCCGGCTCCTCCGCCCGCGTCGGAAACGCGGCTGCGGCGATGCCGGCGACGATCGATGTCAGCCAAAGCAGTGAGCTGCGTCGCATGCCCGAGACTCTACGTCGCCGGAAGCCGCCGTCGCAAGCCTCTGCCCTCGCCGGTGCCTCGCATTGCCCGCGGGCGGCCTGCCATCGGGCGCGGAGTCGGTGGCGGGCTCTTGGCAGGGTGATTTCCGCGTGGGACGATGACGGGATCTTGTGGACAGGGCAGCGCTCCCGGAGCATTCCCACGGCATGAGTGACACGCGGGTTCCCAGGCCGTACGCACGGCTCCTGATTCCCCTCCTCGCCGCGCTGCTCCTCGCGCCGCTGGCGGCGCTCCAGGCCGAGGATCAGTCGCTCCGCGTCGATCTTCTGATCGTGGGAGGAAACGAGTCGGCGTGCGCCGCCGCGGTGCAGGCGGCCCGACTCGGCGTGGAAAGAATCGCCCTCGTGAATGACATCGACTGGCTGGGGGGGGCAGTTCAGCGCGGAAGGCGTCGGGCCTGTCGATGAACGCACGCTCATCGGCGGAAAATCGACGAATTTTCCCCGCTCGGGGCTCTTCCTCGAAATGGTCGAGCGGATTCGCGATCACAACCGCAAGAAATATGGAGTGCCGGCGCCCGGCAACAGCTGGTCGGCCACGGAAACGATCACGCCCGCCGCAGCGGCCAGGCTCTTCGAGGACTTGCTCGCCCCCTACGCTGCGGAGGGCAGCGGACAGATTCGTGTGCTGCGGGGCTGGCAGCCGGCGCGAGTGACCGTCGAGGGCAACCGCGTGGCGGGAGTGGTCTTCGAACGGACCGATGACGGAGCCGGCACGCTTACCGTGGCGGCGCGGCTGACGATCGATTCCTCCGACTGGGGCGACGTGATCCGGCTGGGCGGCGCGAAGTACCTGGCGGGCGTCGACCCGCATTCCCGCTTCAACGAGCCGAGCGCACCGCAAACGCTCGACGACGAGGCCCCGCGGGAGATGAATTCCATCACGTGGTCCGTCACGCTCCGCGAGGCGGATCACGACGCCGTCATTGCCTGCCCCGCACGCTATGACGATCGCTCCTTCGAGCTCCAGGTGCCGCCGTGGGTCGACAGCGACATGCGCGACGGCATCTATTCGAATTCGGGATGCAGCGTGTACACGCAGCGGCGGCTAATCGACCGCCGGCATTTCGGCCTCCCGCGCGGCGTGGAGACGCTGCAGCTCAACTCGACGCCCCAGGACTATCCCCTCTGCCAATTGCCCAGCCACGTGGCGGAGGCCCTGGAAGCGACGGAGGCCGGCGCGTCGCGGAAGAACATCGTCGACATGACGCCCGCGCAGCGGCGGATCATCTTCGCCGACGCCAAACAACGCTCGCTCGCGTT
>JBIIIP010000114.1:0-9500 GCA_044234625.1 Pirellulales bacterium
AGCCACCATGCACGATTCACCGTGGGCGAACGGGCCGGCATGGAGTTCATGCCGTCTGCCGGCGCAATGTCCGGTCGAATGTCCGCCGCAAGGCGGCCCGACGCCGCTGGTTCCACCACCGGGAAAACGCTTTCCGGGCGGCGTCGGCACGGTCCTCCTCTTCGCGACGGAGCCGGCCTAGGGCATCGCGGTGCGTTGCCACCGACGCCTCGCGCGACCAGCGCCTGAAGCGATCGGCAGCCGCGGAGTGATCGGTGAATTCGCCGAGGGTTTCCTGGAGCTGCTCGAGGGCGTCGGCACACCGTCGGCGCACGTCGGGCGAGAACACGCTGCCGAAGATCTCCAGGACGTAGCGCACCTTCTTTCCTTCGATGCGGAAGGCATGCAACTCCTCCGCCGACCGCATCTTCCGATCGGCAGAGGCGAAGAATCGGCCCACGATCGGGCGAAACCGGCGTCGCGCGTAATCCGCGAACCGCCGTCCGGGGGCCCGGGCGGCGACCCGGTCGAGCAACTGCTCGACTCGTCGTGGCCACTCGGCTTCGCGGAGTCGTTCGCATACGTCACGGATCGGCTGCCGCGACACGGCTCGCTGCCGCGAGAGCATGGCCACGAGCCGGCCGCGGGCGGACCGGGCATTGGCGGAACGCGCCATCAACGGCTGCGTCTCCTGCCGCCTTGCCTCACGCTCGAGCAGCAGTCGGTCGGTGAGCACGTCGAGGTCACGGGCGTCGCCGGCGGCGCGGCGGAGCCGACGCAGCCATTTCGAGAACCACTGGCGGCGCTTGCCGGGGATCAGGCGGTCGAATGCCTCGAAGGCGGCCAGGGCCCGCCGCGTCGCGACCCGCAACTGATGCACCTGCTCGGGGTCGCCGGCCGGCTCGCAGGCCAGCGGGAGGATCGTCCACACCGCGTGCAGCCGCTTTCGCAGCGTGCGTGCGGCGACCCTTGCGACGGGCGCATCACCCCGGTCGATGACCAGCCATTTGCTCGACACCGCCATCCTTACGATCCTCATGCGGAAGTCTACCGGTGCCGCGTGAGGGCTCGCCAGAGACCCGGTGAAAACCCGGGGTTATTCGGCCGCCGTCAGTCGGCTGGAGGCAGCTGTTTCGCGATCGACACCTTCGATGCGAAGACCGTGCCCGCGGCCATGGCGCCCTCGCCGCTCCACAGGCGGCCGACCATCTGCAGGCTGTCGCCCGGTGAGACGAGTTCCAGTTCGGCCGCAGCGACGGTTACGGTCACGGTGTCTGCAACTCGTAGCGACAGGCGGCGATGCTTTCCCGAGTTGACGTGCATGACCATGGTGTCGCCGCGTCGTGATATCACGCGGCCGACTGCCGTGCAGGGGCGATCGGGTTCTACGGCATCGGGAGTGAAGCCCGGCGGTAAGGTGACGATTTCGATCTGCGACACCGGCTCACGGCCGCGCCCCTTGGCATCGACCGTAGTGCGAACCTTGATGGTGACCCCGGAAACCAAGGCGGCCGGCGAAGCCGCGCCGGTCACCGCCAGGGCCGTGACTCCCGCCGGATGGAACTGGGCCACGTAGATCGGGGCGTCCGGGTTGGTGCCGTCGTCCTCCGTGTAGGCGATCAGGCCACCGGCCACGCTGCCGGTGACGGCCTTCACCGTGCCGTGAAACTCCGCTTCCGGAAGGTTGTCGATGAGCAGTTTGTTGCTCTCCACCGGCTTGGTGATGGCTTGGTTCGTCCCTCTGCAGGCGCCGAGATTCCAGAGCCGTTCATAGGACTGCTGGATGGCAGCCGACTTGTAGAACGTGCCCCACTGGATCGTGCCGTCTGCCGCCAGCGGCGGGGGCGGTGGCTCCCGCGGCCCTGCATAGGGGTTGTAGGCCTGCGCGGAAGCTAAGGCGGGGGCGGTGGCCACCACAAGGGCGAGCAAAAACAGGCGGGTGCGAGGCATGGTCGCTCTCCGGGAAGCCCGAGGATCGGGGCCCGTCGACGATACTTCGGCAGCCGCCACGCCGCAAAATGAGGGTTTTCCCGGGCCTACTCGTCGTTGGAACCGTTCGCCGGCTCGCCTTCGAGCGTGGCCACGTCGCCCCCAGCAGTCGCCGGCTCAGCCATTTCGTCACCCAGAGCAGGGGCGGCCAAGAGGGGGAAGTCCCTCGTCAGGGCCATCTCCCGATCGAGCCGCAGGGAATCCAGGGCCTCGGGCCGCACCCGCACTTCGGCTGACTGGAACGTGTTGAAACCCGTGCCGGCGGGGATGAGGTGGCCGAGGATGACGTTCTCCTTGAGGCCGACGAGGTTGTCGACCTTCCCGGCGAGCGCCGCCTCGGTGAGCACCTTCGTCGTCTCCTGGAAGCTCGCCGCCGAAATGAAACTCGAGCTCTGGACGCTGGCCTTGGTGATGCCGAGCAGCTGGGTGCTGGCCGTGGCTGGCTTGGGCTTCGTGCCCTTGGCAGGAGCGCCACCCAAAGCCTCGATGGTGGCGTTCGTCTGGGCAAGCTGATCCTTGGGCACGATGGCGCCGGCCTCGAACTCGCTGTCACCCTTGTCGGTGATCCGCACCGACGTGGCCAGCCGCTCATTCGCCCGACGGAACTCGAACCTGTCGAGCACACTCCCCGGCAGCAGGTTTGTGTCGCCGACGGTCTCGATCTTCACCTTGCGCAGCATCTGCGACACGATGATCTCGATGTGCTTGTCGTCGATGTCCACCCGCTGGCTGCGGTAGACGTTTTGGATCTCGCGGACGAGATACCGCTGCACCTCTTCCTCGCCCGAGATTCGCAGGATGTCGTGCGGCACGAGTGGCCCGTCGACGAGGGCCTCGCCGGCCCGCACGATGTCGCCCGCGTGGACGCGGAGATGCTTGCCGTGCGTGATGAGGTGTTCACGCTCCATCCCGCTCTCGTTCTTCACGATGATCGTCCGCTTGCCGCGCCGCTTCTCGCCGAGCAGCTCGACCTTGCCGTCGATCTCCGCCATGATGGCTGGGTCCTTCGGCTTGCGGGCCTCGAAAATTTCGGTTACCCGCGGCAGGCCGCCGGTGATGTCCTGCGTCCCCGACGCCTCGCGGGGAGTCTTGGCGAGCACGTGCCCGGCCTTCACCATCTCCCCTTCGACCACTTCGATGTAGGCCTTTTCCGGCAGGTAGTAGAATTCCAGGATCTTGCCCGACTCGTCCTCGAGCACGACCTGCGGGTGGTAGACGCCCTTGTGCTCCATGATCATGCGGCGCATGTGGCCGCTGGGGTCCTTCTCCAGCCGCACCGTCTCGCCCTCGACCACCTCCTCATAGCGGACCCGACCGGCCACTTCCGAGAGGATCGGGATCGAGTGCGGATCCCACTGCACGAGCACCGTGCCCGGCTTGACCGCCTCGTTCTCCTTCACCTTGAGGATGGCGCCGGCCGGGATGTCGAACTTCTCCAGTTCGTTGCCCTTGTCGTCGATGATGGCGATCTCGCCGTTGCGGGCCAGCACGATCTGCTCGCCGGCCTCGCTCTGCACGGTTCGCAGACGGGTGAACCTCACGGTCCCCGCCTTCTTCGCCTTGCTCTCGCTCTCCTCGATGGCCCGCTGGCCGACGCCGCCGATGTGGAAGGTGCGCATCGTCAACTGCGTGCCCGGCTCACCGATGCTCTGGGCGGCGATGATCCCCACGGCCATGCCCTCCTCGACCAGCGAGCCGGTCGACAGATCCATGCCGTAGCAGAGACGGCAGACGCCCAGCGGCGCCTCGCAGGTGAGGGCGCTGCGGACCTGGATCTTCTCCAGGCCCAAGGCCTCGATCTTGCGGGCGATCGGCACGGTGATCAGCTCGTTTTCCTTGACGACCACCTCGTCCGTCTTGGAGTTGCGGATGTCCGACAGGCTGACGCGGCCGCGGATGCTGTCGGCCAGGCTGACCTCGACCTTCTCGCCGCGGTACATCACGCCCTTGGTGATGCCCTGAGAGGCGCCGCAGTCGTGCATGGTCACCACGACGTTCTGGGCGACATCGGCGAGCTTGCGGGTGAGATAGCCCGAGTCGGCGGTCTTGAGCGCTGTGTCGGCCAGACCCTTGCGGGCACCGTGCGTCGAGCTGAAATACTCGAGCACGGTCAGCCCTTCGCGGAAATTCGCCTTGATGGGCGTCTCGATGATCTTGCCCGACGGCTTGGCCATCAGGCCGCGCATGCCGGCCAGCTGGCGGATCTGCTCGACGCCGCCGCGGGCGCCGGAATGGGCCATCAAGTAGATCGGGTTCACGTAACCCGGCCGCCGGGCATCCTGCTCGAGTTCGGCCATCATGTCCTTGGTGATCTGCTCACGGGCATGGGTCCAGGTGTCGAGCACCTGGTTGTACCGCTCGCCGTCGGTGATCACGCCACGTTGGTAGAGCTTGAGAATCTTCATCACGCCCTTCTCGGCCTCGCCGATGATCCGCGTCTTGTTGGCGGGCGTGATGAGGTCGTCGGTGGCAAACGAGAGGCCGCTCTTCGTGCTCCAGTTGAAACCGACCCGGTTCATGTCGTCCAGCAGGTCGATCGTCTTCCGCCGTCCCAGCGACTGGTAGCAGTCGGAGATCACGCGGGCCAGTTCGCTCGACCGCATCGGGAGATTGTAGAAGAGCATTCCCTCCGGAAGCGTCGAGTTGAAGAGCACGCGACCCGCTGTCGTCTCGATGACGGCCCCCGGCTTGCCCGGCGCCTCGCCCTCGATCTTCAAGCTACGGTTGGCGGGCAGCTTGACCTTGATCTTGGCGTGGGTGTCGACCTTGCTCAGCGAGTGAGCCAGCTCGACCTCGGCGAAACTCTTGAACACCATCCCCTGGCCCTTGCGGCCCGGGAGCGACATCGTGAGGTAGTAGCAACCCATCACGACGTCCTGCGACGGGGAAATGATGGGGGCACCGTTGGCGGGGCTGAAGATGTTGTTGGTCGACAGCATCAGCGTGTGGGCCTCGACCTGGGCCTCGATCGACAGCGGCAGGTGCACCGCCATCTGGTCACCGTCGAAGTCAGCGTTGAAGCCCTTGCAGACGAGCGGGTGCAGCTTGATGGCATTGCCTTCGACGAGCACCGGCTCGAATGCCTGGATGCCCATGCGGTGGAGCGTGGGCGCGCGGTTGAGGAGCACGGGATGGTTGCGGATCACCTCCTCGAGGATGTCCCACACCTCGGCATCCTTCCGCTCCAGCATCTTCTTCGCGCTCTTGATGGTGTCGGCGTGGCCGAGTTCCTTGAGCCGGCGGATGATGAAGGGCTGGTAGAGCTCGAGCGCGATCTTCTTGGGCAGGCCGCATTGATGCAGGCGGAGCGTCGGGCCGACCACGATGACCGAACGGGCCGAGTAGTCGACGCGTTTGCCGAGGAGGTTCTCGCGGAACCGACCCTGCTTCCCCTTGATCATGTCGGTGAGGCTCTTCAGCGGGCGGTTGCTGGAGGCCAGCACCGGCCGCTTGCAGCGGTTGTTGTCGAATAGCGCGTCGACAGACTGCTGGAGCATCCGTTTCTCGTTGCGGATGATGACCTCGGGCGCGTTGAGGTCGACGAGCTTCTTCAGCCGGTTGTTGCGGTTGATGATCCGCCGATAGAGGTCGTTCAGGTCGCTGGTGGCGAAGTTGCCACTGTCGAGCATGACGAGTGGCCGCAGATCGGGCGGGATCACGGGGATCACGTCCAGCACCATCCACTCCGGCTTGTTTTCACTGTCGCGGATCGCCTCGACGATCTTCAGGCGGTTGACGAGGTCCTTTTTCTTCTGCTTCGAGTTCGTGGTGGCCAGCTCTTCGCGGAGCTCCCGCGAGAGAGTGACCAGGTCGAGCCCGAGCAGCAGCTTGCGAACCGCCTCGGCACCCATCTCGGCGTCGAAGGCGCCATCGCCGTGGTTCGCCCGAGCCTCGCGATACTCCTCTTCCGTGAGCAGTTGCTGCTTCTTGAGGGGCGTGTCCTTGGGGTCGAGGACGACGTAATCCTGGAAGTAGATCACCTTCTCCAGGCTCGACGTCTTCATGTCGAGCAGGGCTCCAAGACGGCTGGGCATGGCCTTGAAGAACCAGATGTGGACGACGGGCGCGGCGAGCTCGATATGCCCCATCCGCTTGCGACGCACGCGCGAGTGCGTGACCTTCACGCCGCAGCGGTCGCAGATCATGCCCTTGTATTTCATCCCGCGGTATTTCCCGCAGGAGCATTCCCAGTCCTTCTCGGGTCCGAAGATCTTCTCGCACATCAAGCCGTCCTTCTCGGGGCGGTAGGTGCGGTAATTGATGGTCTCCGGCTTCTTCACCTCGCCAAACGACCAGCTGCGGATGTCGTGGGGCCGGGCCAGGCTGATCTTCACGGCCGAATAGTCATTGACGCGATCGTAGGTGGATTCACCGATGCTCACGTGTCATCTCCCTTTTTGCTGTGCCGAAACCGCTCGACCTGAGGCTGTCTTGCTTGCGCGCTCACACGCGCCGCTTCTCGAGTTGCATGTTCAACGCGAGGCCACGAATCTCGTTGGTGAGCACGTCGAAGCTGGCGGGCGTGCCGGCCTCGAGCGTGTTCTCGCCCTTCACCATGCTCTCGTAGATCTTCGTCCGCCCCTCGACGTCGTCGCTCTTCACGGTGAGCAACTCCTGGAGGATGTAGGCCGCGCCATAGGCCTCCAGCGCCCACACTTCCATTTCGCCGAACCGCTGGCCGCCGAAGCGGGCCTTGCCGCCGAGTGGCTGCTGCGTGATGAGCGAATACGGGCCCGTCGACCGGGCGTGCACCTTGTCATCGACGAGATGGTGGAGCTTGAGCATGTAGATGTAGCCGACGGTCGTCTCCTGCTCGAGCGGCTCGCCCGTGCGGCCGTCGTGGAGCTGTGCCTTGCCGTGCTTGGGCAGCCGGGCGTCGGCCAGAACCTTGTTGATGTCTTCCTCACTGGCCCCGTCGAACACGGGCGTGATCGCCTGGAAGCCCAGCAGTTTGCCGGCCCAGCCGAGATGTGTCTCGAGGATCTGGCCCACGTTCATGCGGCTGGGCACGCCCAGCGGATTGAGAAGGATCTGCACCGGCGTGCCGTCGGCGAGGAAGGGCATGTCTTCCTTGGGCAGGATCTTGGCGATCACGCCCTTGTTGCCGTGGCGGCCGGCCATCTTGTCGCCCACGGAGATGACCCGCTTGGCGGCCACGTAGACCTTCACCATCTGCAGCACGCCCGGTCGCAGCTCGTCGCCACGCTTCATGCTGTTGAGCCGCCGCTCCTTGGCGTCGATGGCGTCTTCTACGGCCGGCCACATTGTCTTGTACAGCTTGTCGATGTCGGCCTTCCGCTGCGGGGAGCGGATGTCCAGTTCGTCGAGCTTGAACACCGCGGCACGCTCGGCGACCACCTTGTGGTCTTGGTTTCGCACGAGCGGGCTGCCATCGGCCGCGGGAAGGGGCTTCTGCAGCACCTTTTCCATCTCGGAAACCATCGCCCCAAAGGCCTCGGCGATGACGAGGTTGCCCTGGCTCTCAGCCTCCTTGAGCTGCTTCTGAAACTCGCGTCGCTCCTCCTCGGAGAGACTCATCTGCCGCGAAAACTTCTCGGTGGCAGTGACGATGCCCTCGACGCCGGAAGGCACCTCCAGCGAGTCGTTCTTCACGTCCTCGCCTGCCCGCCCGAAGATCGCGTGCAGGAGTTTTTCCTCCGGCGTGAGCTCCGTCTTGCTCTTGGGCGACACCTTGCCGACGAGGATGTCGCCGGGACGCACGTACGTGCCGATCCTCACGATGCCGCTTTCGTCGAGATTCTTCAGCGCCCGCTCGCCCACATTGGGGATGTCGCGGGTGAACTCCTCGCGGCCCAGCTTCGTGTCGCGGATCTCGATGTCGTACTCCTCGATGTGGATCGAGGTGTAGACGTCGTCCTCCACGAGCTCCTCGCTGATGATGATCGCGTCTTCGAAGTTGAAGCCGTCCCAGGCCAAGAAGCCGACGAGCACGTTGCGGCCGAGGGCCAACTCGCCCTTGTAGGTGGCGGCGCCGTCGGCGACCACCTCGCCCTTCTCGACCTTCTGGCCGAGGGTCACGATCGGCTTCTGGTTCTGGCAGGTCCGCTCGTTGAGGCCGACGTATTTCCGCAGGGGGTACACGTCCGTCGCGCCTGACGCGGGCGTGATTTCGATGGTCTCCGCGTCGACGTAGGTCACCGTCCCCTTCTTCGCGGCCCGCACCAGCAGGCCGGAGTTGACGGCGACGTCGCGCTCCATGCCCGTGGCCACGATCGGCGGCTCGGTCACGAGCAGCGGCACGGCCTGCCGCTGCATGTTGGACCCCATGAGGGCGCGGTTGGCGTCGTCATGCTCGAGGAACGGAATCAGGCCGGCCGAAACACCCACCATCTGGCTGGGCGCCACGTCGATGTATTCGATCTTTTCCGCCGGCACGAGCACGAAGTCGCCGCGGTAGCGGGCGATGATCGTCTCCCCCTCGAGCCTGCCGTCGACCACAGTGGCGTCGGCCGGGGCGAGATAGGCGTCGTGCTCCTCGTCGGCCCGCAACCAGACCACGTCGTCGGTCAACTTGCCCTTCGAGATCCGCCGGTACGGGGTCACCAGGAAGCCATACGAATCCACGCCTGAATAGATGGCCAGGCTGGAGATGAGGCCGATATTCGTTCCTTCCGGCGTTTCGATCGGGCAGATCCGGCCGTAGTGCGAAATATGCACGTCGCGGACCTCGAACCCGGCCCGCTTGCGATTCAAGCCGCCCGGGCCGAGTGCCGAAAGCCGTCGCTCGTGGGTGAGCATCGAGAGCGGGTTCGTCTGGTCGACCACCTGCGAGAGCTCGCCGCGGCCGAAGAAGTATTCGATGGCGGCCGAGATGCTCTTCGGGTTGATGAGCGTGCGGGGCGACATCTCCGTCACGTCCTTGAGGCTCATCCTTTCCTGCACGGTGCGGCGCAGCTTGAGGAATCCCTTCCGCAGTTCGTCGCTGGCCAACTCGTCGATCGTCCGCAGCCGGCGGTTGCCGAGGTGGTCGATGTCGTCGACCTCGACCTCCCCCTCACCCTCGCTCAACTGCAGCATGTACCTGATCGCCGCGATGAGATCCTCGGCGCGCAGCGTCATTTCCGTTTCGGGAACGCTGAGCCCGAGCTTGCGGTTCATGCGAAACCTGCCCACGCGGCCGAGGCGGTAGCGGTTGGTGTCGCGGAACTTTTCCTCGAATAGGGCCGTGGCCTTGTCGAGGGCCGGCGGATTGCCAGGACGGAGCCGCTGGTAGATGCGGATCAGCGCGTCCTGGTGGCTGGGAGCCACGCCCGTGCGGCGGCGCGACTCGTCGGCATCCTCGCGGAGGCTGTTCATGATGAGGGGCACCTTTTGCTCCTGCATCAACTCGACGGCCTTCAGGCCCGACGTGCAGATCAGCTCGGCTTGGTCGTGAGTGATCTTGCAGCCGGCGTCGACGATGATCTCGCCGGCCCGCTCGCTCCCCTTCGGATAGACGATGTCATCGACGGCGATCCTGCCCTCGATCTTGCCCACGCTCCGCCCGCCGGACACCTTCTCGACCGCCGTCT
>JBIIIP010000151.1:0-4670 GCA_044234625.1 Pirellulales bacterium
CATCGCGGCTGTACCGCGGGTCCATGGCCCGGAGGAGCGTGAGCGCCGAGAACTTGCCGCTCTGATCGATACGGACCTGGAGCGTGTCCTTCTTGGAAACGTTGATCTCGATCCAACTGCCGCGCTCAGGAATGATCCGGCAGTTGTGCGTCTTGCGATCGCTCGACTCCGTGTCGGTGACGAAGTCGATGCCCGGGGAGCGGTGCAGCTGGCTCACCACGACGCGCTCGGCGCCGTTGATGATGAATTCACCACCGCCGAGCATGATCGGAATGTCGCCGAGGTAGACCTCCTCCTCGATCGGCTGCTCGCGCGTGAGCCGCAGCCACACGCGTAGGGGACGGCCGTAGGTGAGCCGCAGCTGCCGGCACTCGTCGGGCGTGTACCGCGGCTTGCCGAGGTCGTAGCGGAGATACTCGATCTTGACGGTCTTGTCGTAGCTCTCGATCGGGAAGATCTCGCGGAGCACCCCCTCGATGCCCTGATCCTTGCGCTTGTTCGCCGGCACGTCATACTGCAGGAAGGCCTCGTAGAAACGCGTCTGGATCTCGGTGAGATCCGGAATCGAGTGGCTGGCTCGACGGCTTCCGAATTGGCGGACCTCGGTGGGCTGGAGTCGACGAACGGCGCGAGTTGCCATTGACAAGAAACTCCTCGGGAGACGGATGAACGAAACGGCCGGCTAGACGGCCACCTTCGAGCCGGGGGGCGACGGCACGAAGGGAATCAGCACGGGCAGCAGAGGGCGGGCAACAAGGAAGAGCAGAAGCGAGGCGCGCACGCAAAAACTATACCGAATGGCAGTCGGGACGCCAAGGACCCGACTGCCGTTCGGCTTTTTCGTGCGAAACTACTTGATAGCGACCTTCGCGCCGGCTTCCTCGAGCTCCTTCTTGAGCTTCTCGGCGTCGGCCTTCGAGATCCCTTCCTTCACCTTGGAAGGCACTCCCTCAACCATGTCCTTGGCCTCCTTGAGGCCCAGGCCGGTCGCTGCGCGCACCACCTTGATGACACCGATCTTGTTGTCGCCGAACGCTTCGAGAACGACGTCGAACTCGGTCTTCTCGGCTGCGGCCTCGGCACCACCGGCAGCGGCACCACCGGCACCGCCCGGCGCTGCCATCACAACGGCACCACCCGCAGCGGGCTTGATGCCGTGAACCTCGTCGAGGTAGTCGGAAAGTTCCTTCGCGGCCTTCAGGGACAGCGCGACAATCTTGTCGCCGAGGTCCTGGGTTTCCTTCGAGAATTCACGCGTTGCTTCAGCCGTTGCCATCGCTCGAGAGCCCTTTCCTTCGAATAAAGCGACCAGATGCCAGAGGCATGCGGTCGGGTGAGTGGGTGGTGAAAATGAATGCCGTGAGGGGAGCCTATTGTCTTACCACGAACCTGCGCCGAGTGAAGTCCCGCCTGAAAAATCCGGGGCTTGCCCGGCTGTCAGGCCGCCGGAGCCTCGCTGCCGCCCTTCTCCAGGTCGTCGATCCGCGAGGAAATCTGCCCGGCGAGCGTGCCGCCGGCCGAAACGATCTGGCCGGCCAGAGTCGCCGCCAGGCCGATGATCTGGCCGGAAAGCAGCGATAGCTGCTCTGACCGGGTGGGCCATTTGGCGACCTTTTTGACATCGGCCGGCCCCAAGCGGCTACCGTCGAGCGCGCCGCCGCGGCACTCGAAGCCCTCGAAATCCTTGACGCCGGAGAGGCGGTCGAGCTCCTTGGCGAGATCGACGACGTCTTCGCCGCCCCAGGCGATCGCCAGCATGCCCTCGGTCTTTTCGAACGCCGGCGCCAGCGGCGTGTCGAGCGTGGCCCGCCGCGCGAGGCTGTTCTTGACCATCTGCAGGTGGATGTTCTTCTTCCGCAGCGTCTGTCGCAGTTGAGACGTCCGGATAGCGTCGAGCTTGCCGAGACTCACGACGATCACCTCGCCGACGTCGGCGAGGCGGGTCTTGAGGTCGTCGGTCAGCATGTTCTTGATGAGCTTGCTCATGGCAGGGGTCGCTTGGATGCGGAAGGGGGAAAGCGGATGAAAATCAGGCGGCAACCATCACGCCCGGCGACATCGTCGTCGAGATCGAGATGCTTTTCACGTATTGGCCGCGAACGGTCGACGGCTGCAGCGACACGATGTAGTCGATGAAAGCCTGGATGTTGTCGACGAGTTTGGTGGCGTCGAAGCTCACCTTGCCCACGACGGCATGCACGATGCCCGTGGGATCGTTGCGAAACTCGACCTTGCCGGCCTTGTACTCGCCGACCGTCTTCTTGATGTCGGCCGTCACCGTCCCGGCGCGAGGGCTCGGCATGAGGCCGCGCGGACCGAGCACTTTGCCGAGCGGGCCGACGAGGCCCATCATGTCGGGGGCGGCGATGCAGACGTCGAAGTCGGTCCAGCCTTCCTTGATTTTCTTCGCCAGTTCATCGGCTCCGACCTCCTCGGCGCCCGCCGCCTTGGCGTCTTCGGCGAGATTGCCCTTGGCGAACACGACCACCCGCTTGGCCTTCCCGATGCCGTGCGGCAGCGAGAGCGATCCGCGGATGATCTGGTCGGCCTGCTTCGGGTCGATGCCCAGACGGATGTGCACCTCGACGGTCTGGTCGAACTTGGTGGGAGGGAACTTCTTCAGCACCGCCACCGCCTCCTGAAGGGGCAGGGGGGCATCGGACTTCGGCTTGGCGGCGAACGCCGCCTTCATGCGTTTGGTGAGTGGCACGTCTGGGATCCTCTGAAAAACTGGTGGAGCGTGGATGGTAGGTGAAAGGAGCGATCAGCCCTCGACGGTGATGCCCATGCTGCGGGCGGTGCCCTCAATCATCCGGCGGGCGTGCTCGCCGTCGCGGGCGTTGAGATCGGCCCCTTTGAGGCGGACGATCTCGTCGACCTGCGCCTGCGTGACCTTGCCGACCTTGTCCTTGTTCGGCACCCCGGATCCCTTGGCGAGACCGGCCGCCTTCTTGAGTAGCGCGGCCGCCGGCGGACTCTTGGTGATGAAGTCGAACGACCGGTCGTTGTAGACCGTCACGACCACGGGGATGGCCATGCCGGCGGCTTCCCGCGTGCGGTCGTTGAACTGCTGCACAAACTGCCCGAGGTTGATGCCGAATCGGCCCAACGACGTGCCCACCGGCGGGGCCGGAGTCGCCTGCCCGCCCGGAACCTGAAATTTCGCCTGACCCACGACCTGCTTCGCCATCGTTCGATTCCTGCTTCGCTGATTTGATTGTCGTTGTGGTGTGCCTGGATGCGGTGTTCGACCGGACGGTTCAGACCGTCTCGATCTGCCAATACTCGATGTCGACCGGGGTCGATCGTCCGAAGATGCTGAGCATCACGGTGACGCGGCCATTGGCCTCGTCGATCGCCTCGACCTCGCCTTCGAAGTTTTCGAAGGTTCCCTCGTTGATCTTCACGCGATCGCCCTTCTTGAAGTTGATCTTCAGTCGTGGCGCCTCGTCGGCCTTCTCCTCGGTCTTGTTGAGCAGTTTGGCGACATCCTGCGGCAGCATCGGACTGGGGCGGCCGGCCGAACCGGTGAAGTCGCCGATGCCGCCCGTCTCACGCACGAGATACCACGTGTCGTCGTTCAAGATCATGTGCACGAGGATGTAGCCGGGGTAGAGCTTTCGCCAAACCACGCGTTTTTTGCCACTTTTGAACTCCGTGACCTGCTCCTTGGGCACGATCACGTCGCCGAACCACCCCTCCATGCCCTGCATGGCGATCCGGCGGAGAAGGGCCTCCCGGATCGAGTCCTCACGGTTGCTTTGCACCTTGAGGATGTACCACTGCTTGTCGCCGACGGGCTTCTTTTCCACGTCGTCGTCGTCGGCCGTCGACACCGGCTTGGCGTCTTCGCTGCCGGAGAAGGGATCGGCCAGTTCCGCGGGGGTGCCGTCGTCGTCCTCGTCGATCTCGACGGGGGCGGCCGGGGCGGTTTCCTCAGTCGGCAGCGGAGTGGCGTCAGCGAGGTCGTCAGGAAGTTGGGTCATGGTCTCAACCGTGCAAGAAGGACGATGCGAACAGGGGCTCAACCGATCCCCTGGATGGAACGCAGCACGAACCACCAGAAGAGATCGTACATCGCCAGAATGCCGGCGAGCGCGAACATCAGGAAGATGATCACGACGGAACTGCGGAATACCTCGTCCGCCGTCGGCCAGGACACCTTCGCCATCTCCGACTCCACGGCAATGAGGAAATCGGCGAAACGCGGCACGTTGACGACCCGAAACGCCATCCACCACCCGATCGCGCCGACGAGGGCGGGCACCAGGAGGCGGATGACGCCGAGATCATCACCGGCGGGAGTGTTGGCCCCGGGCGCAAACCACAGCGGTAGTTGCTGGGCGAGCCGCCAGGCGGCAATCGCGCAGGTCAGGGCCAGGACCGCGAAGGTGACCTGCCTGGCCACTCGGCCCTGGCTGCGCTTGTAGACCGAGAAGCTGAAAAAATCCTTCAGCAGCCCACCGGCCTCGAGTTGTCGTTCGGTCGTGCCTGCCATGCTGTTCTCCGGTCTCGCGAGCAGGGGCGGCGGGGATCGAACTCGCAACCTCTGGTTTTGGAGACCAGCGCTCTGCCAGTTGAGCTACGCCCCTGTTTTGAGTGCCGGGCTCCGGGGAAACTCCGAAGCCCGGCACGTTTTTCATCTGCCTTCCGATTTTGTGATCCGAGCA
>JBIIIP010000158.1:0-3817 GCA_044234625.1 Pirellulales bacterium
GGAGAATGCAACGGCATGAAACGCGCATCATCGTTCCTGCTGCTCGCCTTCTGTCACGTCTTCAGGGCGGCTCTCGCCTCCGCCGAGATCGTCGAAATCCGGCCGGCCGTCGTCCGCGAGGGCGACCCGGCGACCGGAGCCATCGGCATCGAATACCGCTCCGGCGAAACGGTCGTGGCGCGGCCCACTGGTGAAGCCCCGGCGGGCGTGGCGCTGAAACTGCCCGGCGGCGCGTGGCAGCCGGTGAGGTTTCATACCCAGTCCGAGCAGGGCAGGGCGATCGTCCTCGGCCCAGAGAAGATCGGCCCGCTCACGTTCCGCTGGTCGCTCGAGCAGAAGACTCCGTCGCTCGTCGAACGCGTCATCGAAGTGACGGCTGACGCCGCCGAGCCTGCCGCCGCCGACCAATCGTCGCCCTCGTCGCACCGGTTCACTGTCGCCTTTCCGCTCACCTTCTCGATCGACGGCGAGCAGGCGTCGTTTTCCGGGGCGGAGACGGGGCGAACCATCTACGACGCCGGCGACCGCCGGAAAAAGCACCAAACCTTTCCTGTCGCGATGCTCCGGACGGCCGATAGCGTCTTCGGCCTCGCGCCGGACTCTCCCGGGCTCTGGGAAAACCGTTGCCAGGTGGCCTTCGATCCACCGGCCCGCCAGATCGAGATCACGACGGGCGACGGCTGCGAGCCCTACGTGATGATGCTCGCGCCCCCTGAAGACGCCCGCGACACCTACCAATATCGGATGGACGGCTGGCAGTCGATCACCCCGGGCGAGACGCTGCGGTTCACCACCTGGGTGTTCGCCAGCCCGGCCCGCAACCACTACGACGCCCAGGTCGCGGCCCACCTCGCCGTCGCCAACGCCAAGGGCTGGAACCGATCGTCCGTTGAGGCGATTCTCCGCAACACGTCGCTCTATCTTTTGCGGCGGAACCTCGCCCGCGACGCGGCCGACCAACCGCGGGACGGCCATTACATTTTCATCTCCGGCCTCTCGTACGGCTGGAAACAGTGGGTGAGCGACGGCTTCTACACGGCGCTGGGCCTTGACGATCCCGACAAGACCGTCGAATCCAACCGCGCGGTCTTCTGGACCCGGATGGATTACGAGGATAACGCCCAGTATTACCTGATCTGGGCCGTGCTCATGAAGCGGGCGGGCGGCACCGTCAACGACGAACTCGTACGGCGGGCCTACGACTTCATCCGCGCGCACGAAAAAGACGCTCTCTTCGTGCCGCCGCTCCTCACTGGCGTGCCAAAGAACGGGGGATGGAAGACCTACCACGACGTGCTGCCCTACGATGATGACGACTCGCCGACGAGCAACCAGGGTTTCCATTGCGGGGCCTTGCTTGCCGCGAAGGAACTGGGGCTCGGCGTCACCGACGCGGAGATCGACCGGGCGATCTCCGCCTACCGCTCGCTGTTCAACAACGCGCTCGGCTTCATGCCCACCAGCCGCAAGAAGCCCGACACGCTCGGCCAGGACACGCTCTACGGCGCCACGCTCACTTTCGCCGTCTTCGGCCGTAAACTCCTCACCGACGAGCAGGTGCTCACGCACTTCCGCACCAGCGAAAAAGTGAAGTCTCCCTATGGACTGCGGGTGATCTCGACCGCCGATGGCTCGCTGCTCCCCGGCCACAGTGGCGTCTATTGCTGGGGTGGCTCGTGGTTTTTGAACGACGCCGCCAACTACCTGCTCGCCGAGGTGCACGGGGCCGACCCCGCCGAGATCGACCGCCTTCTGGCGGAGCGAATCGAACGCGAGATCGCGCAGGCGCCGGCGTTCAACGAGTCGATCAGCACGGTCAACGGCCAGCCGCACGGCAACATTCTCTACTCGTGGAACTCGGGCTACTGGTGGCTACGGAAGGAGATTCGCAGCCGCCTCGGCCGCACCGGCCCCGATCCGGCCGATGCCGCGGTCGACGCGAAGCTCGGCGTGATCCGCGACGGTGGCTTCCTGCGACTGGAGCCGTAGGAAGTCACCGTCGCGTGGCCCCACGCGCACCGGCCCACGGTGCTGCAGGTGTTTCCCACGTGGCATGGACGTCTGGTCTGTGACCAAGAAACTCGACAGACCAGAGGTCCGTCGCCACTTGTTTTGCTTTTCAGCCGCGGCAGGCCCGGAGGGCCTGGTTCGAGAGCGTGCGCGTGGTGAGGCACGGGGCTGCCCATGCCCCGTGAGCCGGGCTATGGGAGCAAGCGAAGCCAGGATGGCGAAGCGCAGCGGACATGCAGAGAGCAGATGCCTGGAGGGCATCTGCGAACGTCCGGCGATGGGGCATGGGCAGCCCCGTGCCGGGTTAGGCCAGTCGACTCCCCTCGATGCACCGGCCTGAACCGGCTTCAGAAATCTCGCGACATGCGCGGCACCGCGGTGAGGTCGGCGTCGCATGTCAGATCCGTGGCCACCACGTGCACGACGCCGCCGCGGCGCTGGATGCGGCCATGCACCACGAGAACCGCGGTGCGGCGGGCCGAATGATCGGCCCGCTCCCACACGTCGGGCCGGACGACGATGTTGGCGGCGCCGGTTTCATCCTCGATCGAGAGGAAGATCATCCCCTTGGCCGTGGCCGGCCGCTGCCGCGTGAGCACGATGCCCGCCACCCGCACGCGCCGCCCCTCGGGCGCCGCCATGGCCGCCGCGATCGTGACGATGCCCTGCGCCGCACAGCGGTCGCGCGCGAACTGCAGCGGATGGGCCGTGAGCGACAGGCCGGTCGTGCGGTAATCGGCGATCACCTCCTCCTGCGGCGTCATCGCGGGCAGGAGACGCCGCGGCGCCACGGCGACGGCATTCCATTCCGGGGACGAGCCGCCGTTCTCCTCGGCCTCCTCATCGCCATCAGCACATTGGCCTTCCAGGAGCGGCATGCTGCCGGGACGGTCGAGAAACCGCATCGCCTCCCAGACCGCCCGCCGGCGATCGAGGCCGAGTGAAGCCAGGGCGCCGGCTCGCGCCAGGTGGAGCAGCGTGTCGCGACCGAGCCCGGCACGGCTGGCCAGATCGCGCGGTAGGTTGAATCGCCCGGCCGATCGCGCCTCTTCGATCCGCCTGCCGGCGGCCTCGCCCAGCCCATGCACCTGCTCGAGGCCAAGGCGAATCGCGGGGGGGCCATGGGGGCGGGGCCGCTCGAGCGCCGCATGCCAGCGGCTCGCATTGACGTCGACAGGCAACACCTTCACGCCGTGCGACTTGGCGTCGCGGACGAGCTGTGCCGGCGCGTAGAACCCCATCGGCTGGCTGCCGAGGAGCGCGGCCGTGAACGCGGCCGGATGATGGCATTTCAGCCAGGCCGACACATAGACGAGCAGCGCGAAGCTCGCCGCATGCGATTCCGGAAAACCATATTCGCCGAAGCCGCGAATCTGCCCGAACACCTGCTCGGCAAACCGTTGGGACAGGCCCCGCGCGAGCATGCCCTCGATGAGCTTCACCCGAAACTCCTCGATCAGCCCCGGCCGCCGCCAGGCCCCCATCGCCCGGCGCAGTTGATCTGCCTCCCCCGGCGTGAAGCCCGCCGCCACCACTGCCAGCCGCATCGCCTGCTCCTGGAAGAGGGGCACGCCGAGCGTCTTCTCCAGCACGGCGCGGATCTCGTCGTTGGGATACGTGACGGGATCCTCGCCCGCCCGGCGGCGCAGGTAGGGATGCACCATGTCGCCCTGGATCGGCCCCGGCCGCACGATCGCCACCTCGATCACGAGGTCGTAGAAGCACCGCGGCTGGAGCCGCGGCAGCATGCTCATCTGCGCACGGCTCTCGATCTGAAACACGCCCACCGTGTCGGCGCGGCAGATCA
>JBIIIP010000081.1:0-14062 GCA_044234625.1 Pirellulales bacterium
ACTGGCGCGATGCGGCATGCTGCCTCAGAGCCTCGTCTCACTGGGGTCAGCAACAGGATTTCTGCCGGAGCATCCTTCCGGACGGCGATCCCGTGAGGAGTTGTTTGCGGATGCACGGAGGGCGATGCCCTGCTGCGCCGACGACATTCTGGCTGCGGCAGCCGTGCAGTTGCCCCCAAAACTCGAGGGTGCCTTCGCGGGCACCGCGGCAGGGCGCCGTGGCATCGGAGGTGCCGATACCCTGCTCCCCGGTGCCCATGCCGCCGCGGCCATGAGCATCGTCACGGAGACGGAGATGACGAACCATGTTCGGCGGTTCACCGAAAAAACCCTGAAGCCGCTCGCCATGGGGCATCCCTTCGTCGTGGCCGGCAACTGGCGGACGCTCGAACTGCTTCATTCGTATGGATTCCGAACGTTTTCCCCTTTCGTGAACGAGGCGTACGACACGATTCGGGACGATTCGGAGCGGCTGCTGGCTGTGTTGGAGGAAATCGGGCGGCTGGGACGCATGGGGGATGAAGAATTCCGTGCAGGCATCCGCGCGATGGCCCCCGTCGTTCGCCACAACGCCCTGCATATGCGCGGCGGCATGCGGGTCATCTCCGCAGCGCAGGTGCGAGAGATGCTCCGTGCCCTCGGCCTTGCGGCGGGTGGACGCTGACCTTGCGGACCGCCCGCCCTGGCCGGGCAGTGGCCCGGATGCAGCCGATTCTTGCAGAGGGGCTGGTGGCAAAACTATTCTCTTTTGGGGCGGGGCCGATGGAATCCCGTGGCGTCACGCGGCTCGGCCAAGCGGATGGATCAGCATGTATTTCGTCATCCTCAAACTGCCTCGCACCGGCTCCTCCTCGCTGGGCATGGCGTTGAACACCTAGGTCTCGTTTTGCAATAACGAGATCCTGAATCGCTGGGATCCCGCGGAGGACGGGCCGTCGCAGGCCTACATCGATGGCGTCCTCGCCGGTGCGAACACGCCGATAAAGGGCTTTACCCTCAATCCCTTCAAGGCCCGGGGAGTGGATGTGGACTTCTGGAGTTTTCCCGAGGGCCATGGGCATGACCGGCTCGTGGTGCTCTTGCGGAGAGACCCGTGGGCGGCGACGGTCTCACGCATTGTCTGCCAGCAGGCAGGCGTTTTTCCGGGCAACGCCGCGAACGCCCAGGCCGGAGCGGTAAAGGCCGTGGTCAGTGGTGGTGTGCGCATCGATCCACCGACGTTTCTGGCCACCTACAGGAAGGCGAGAATAAAGGACGAACAACTTCGGGCGTTTGCCCTCGAATACGCAAAGAGGCAGGCGGCGGCGCTCTGCCTCGTGAGGTATGAGAACGTGTTCGGTGATGACCCCATCGATCTCCGCGCTCTGGAGGGGGCGTTGGGCATCGGCTTGGACAGGCGGCACCTGGATCCCAGGTTGAAAATGCTGCCGGACGACTTCCGCGAGTTCATCGTCAACCATGCGGAATTGGAGGCCGCAACGATGGAGCACGCGGCAGAGCCATGACCGGTCCCGTCTCCTGCTCACCGCCGGCCTCCGACGCCCACTCCGCGGAGGTGTTGTTTGTGACGGGCATGGTTGCCGAGCCCTTGACCGGTTGCAGAACCAGGGCCTTCCACACGATCCGCGCGCTGTGTGAGCTGGGGTGCAAGGTGCACCACGCCTACCTGCGACAGCCCGACGCCCCGCCGCCGCGCCTCGACGCCTTGGCCCGTTCCTGTCCGCGGTTCAGTCATTCCTTCACGGCGACGATCGATCTGGAAAAGGAGGGCGTTCTCTGGCTCTCCGATCTCTGGTCGTCCCAGGCACTGCAGGTGGCGATGGACTACGTCACGGCTCTGGCCCCGGCCAGGGGTCGCTGGCGCGTGGTCGCCGACCTGTCGGACGTGTTGTTGGACGACGCCTCGGCGAAAAACACACTGGATGAGCAGCAACTCAGACAGCTCAAGGGTTTGGAGGGAGGCTTGCTGCGGGCGGCCGACGTGGCCGTGTGGGTGAGCGAGAAGGAAAAAAGCCGCGCCCTCGACCTCTATGGAGTGCATCCGAGCAAGGCGCGGGTGATCACGTCGTTTCACGAGAGCCCGCGTTTCGCCGCGGGCAGAGGCTTCAATGACCGGCGGGCAAATGTCTGCCTGGCGGGGTCGGCCCATCCCCACAACAAACGCGCCATGGAGCTGGGCATCAAGACGGTGTGGCCGCTGATTTATGCAGGCCGGCCCGAGGCGGAGCTGCACGTCTTCGGCAGCGGCACCGAGCAAGTCGTCGTGCAGGCGGTGCGACCGGGTTCGTGCTGGAGTCAGATCCGTGTGTTGGGACTGGTGGAGTCGTTCATCGGGAAACTGTCTGAATACCGCGTGCACATGATTCCCACGGTGAGTGGGGTGGGCGTGAAGACGAAAGTGTTCGACAGTCTGGCTGCCGGCACGCCCGTCGTGGCGACCCAGGCCGCCATCGAAGGGTCGGAGCTCGAGCCGTGCGAAGCGGTGTTCGTCGCGGACTCGCCCCAGGCGCTCGCCACACGGGCCCTGCAACTGTTGACGGACCCTCGCGCCTGGGCCCGGGCGCATGCCCAGGCTCTGGAGCTGGCGAATCACTTCGACAACTTTCCGAGATTCTGCCACACGGTGCGCGAGGCGCTGCGGCCCGTGGCCGCATCCCCACGCCCCGCCGCCGGTAGCCGTGGAGTCTTTGCCATGGATGCCGGCCGGGAGCCGGGCCCACTGCCCACGATCCTGATCAGTACCCACCACAAGACCGGCACGGTGTTGGCGAAGAAAATCTTCAAGCACATTGCAAGCCAACGCGGCCTTCGCATGCTCGACATTTCGAAGGGTGGGGAAATAGTCGGGCAGTGGGACATGATTTTCGACGCGTATTCGCGGTTTGACGGGAGCACGTTGCCCACCCCGCCGGCGGGAGTGCATTTCATCCGTGATCCGCGTTTGGTGGTGGTCTCGGCCGCGCTCTACCACGTGCACGCGTCCGAAGACTGGCTGCATCGGCCGCGGGCCGATTTCGGCGGGCTCACCTACCAGGAGAAGATCCGCTCGTTGGGCTCCGACCGCGAGCGTTTTCTGTTCGAGATGGACCACTCGGCGGGGTCCGTCATCAGGGACATGACGCGGTGGGTTGCCAAGGGCTATTCATGGTGCATGAACGTGAAGCTCGAAGAGCTGATGACCGATTACCGGATGGAGGCTTATGCGAGGATGTTTCGGCACCTCGGATTCACCGGCGACGGGCTCAGGGAGGCGATCGATGCGGCCTACCAGGAAAGCGTGTTCAACCCGTCGCTGCGTCACGGGCCGCACATCAGGAGCCGGGAGGTCGAGCCCTGGCAGAAATACTACGACCCGGCATTGCACGACATCTTCAGCGAGAAATTCCCTAATGCCTGCCGGGCGCTGGGCTACGACTGATTCACACGCGGCGAGATGGGACCCTGAATGTTGATTTCGAACTCCAAAAAGTTCATCTACATCCATTTGCACAAGTGTGCCGGGACGAGTGTCGAGAGAGCCCTCGGGAAGACCATTGCCTGGAACGACATTCTCCTGGGGAGCACCCCGGAGGGCGAAAGGCTGCAGGCCATCTACCAGACGCTGTTCGGGCTCGAGAAGCACAGCAGCGCCGCGGAGGTGTGCGCGGTGGTGGGCCGTGAGATCTGGGATGCCTGCTACACGTTTGCGACCGTGCGGAATCCATATGCCTTGGCCGTTTCCCTGTACACGCACTCCTTGAAAGTGTTGCGGCGACACACGCGAGAGGCGTCGGCATCGGCCTCCGCGGCCGGGGCGAACCAGACCATTTCCGTGAATCCACATGTGTGGCCGTGGAACTATCCGGGCGTGAGGGCCCTGCTGGCCGTTCGTGGAGAGCACACGACCTTTTCGGAGTTCATCCGGTCGCCGCACCTGCCGGGCTGGGCCGGCTTTGCCACGATGAGGTCGCAGCTCTGCGATGCGAACGGAAGCCTGCTGATGCGCGAGGTCTTCAAGGTGGAGGAGTTGGAGGCGGTGTGGCCGCTGATCGTCCAAAAGACGGGCGTTCCTGATGTGCCATTGGGGCGGGACAATCGCAGCGTCGTGCCCGGGGTGTCTTTTGGGAAGTTTTATCGGCCCGGCGATGCGGATTTCATCCGCACGCACTATCGGGAAGACTTTCAGTTGTTCGGGTATTCCGAGAACGTGGTGTAGACCTCCGGTCTGTGAATAAATAGTTCGACAGACCGGAGGTCTGTCGCCACGGGTAGGTGGAGAGTTCTGTCGCCACGTGTGGGGAGAGGTCTGTCGCCACCGGGAAGAAATTCCGATCTGCCGGGATAGCGCCAATTCTCCCTAAATCCGCATCGGCTTCTGGCTGCCAGATCCTTGCTGCGGATATCTCCGCTGCGATCCAGTGTGTTACAACTCCTTCATGCGCATCGTCGTTCTCGACGGCTACACGGCCAACCCGGGTGATCTCGACTGGAGTGGGATCACTGCGCTCGGCCCCTGCACCGTGCATGACCGCACGCCCGACGCGGATATCGTGTCGCGGGCGGCCGAGGCCGACATCATCCTCACCAACAAGACCGTGCTCTCCCGCGACGTGATCGAGCGGCTGCCGCGGGCAAAGATGATCGGTGTGCTGGCCACGGGCGTGAACGTGGTGGATCTGGCGGCGGCGAAGGCCCGCGGCGTCGTGGTGTGCAACGTGCCGGAATACAGTACGGCGAGCGTGGCGCAGGCGGTGTTTGCGCTGCTCATGGAGCTGACGCTCCAAATCGGCCACCACGACCGCACCGTGCACGAGGGGCGTTGGGCCGCATGTGCGGATTTCTGCTACTGGGACGGCGACCTCGTGGAGATCGCCGGCCTCACGCTGGGCATCGTCGGCTACGGGCGGATTGGGTCCGCCGTGGCCCGCGTGGGGAGGGCCTTCGGCATGAAGATCCTCGCCCACCGCCGCGCCGCGAGCGGGATCCCGGAGGGGGGCGGCGAATACGTCGATCTCGACAGGCTGTTTCGGGAGAGCGATGTTGTGACGCTCCATTGCCCGCTGACGCCGCAGACGCAGGGCATGATCGATGCCGCGCGGCTCGCGCAGATGAAGCCGACGGCATACCTGATCAACACCGCGCGGGGCGGGCTGGTGAATGAGGCCGATCTGGCCGCTGCGCTCGACGCGGGCCGGATCGCTGGGGCCGGGCTTGACGTGCTCTCGGTGGAGCCGCCGGCGGCGGGGAATCCCCTGCTGGCCGCGCGGAAGTGCGTGATCACGCCCCACATCGCCTGGGCGACGCGGGCCGCGCGGCGGCGGTTGCTCAACGTGACGGCGGCGAACATTCGCGGGTTTCTGGCAGGCACGCCGCAAAACGTGGTGGCGTAGGCCTATGGTTTGCGAGTGCCTTGAGAGTGGCATAGACCTCCGGTCTGTGGCTAAGAAATTCGACAGACCGGAGGTCTGTCGCCACTTTTGGGGAGAGGTCTATGCCACGTGAAGGCATAGCAGGCCCGAGGCTCGGCTCCACCGTGGCAGGCAAATGGGGCCGGTTTCCCACGATCCGCGGCTCACCCGACGGCTTCACGCCCGCGGCACAAGGCCTTCGAGATGGGCCCGGGCCCGGTTGATCTCGGTCGTGATCTCGGCGACCGACGGCAGTATGGGCACGCCGCGGGGCACCGGGTGCATGAAGATCTCGATCGGGCCGGCAAACCGCATGTCCGCCAGCTGCCGCATGAGCGGCCCGAAATCGAGCGGCCCGCGGCCGGGCAGCTGGAGCAGTTCGTCTTCCTTGGGCAGCTTCTCCTGCGATCCCTTGCCGTGTTGCTGGGCGTAGACGAATTTCAGCTTCGGCCCGAGGTCGCGGGCCAGCGCCGCGACGAGTTCACCATCCTGCGGCAGGTGGTGCGGCGCAAGGGCGATGCCGACGCGGTCGTGCGTGGCCCGCTCGGCGAACAGTCGCACCGCCGCGGGTGTCGCGATGAGCGAGTGCGAATGGTTCTCGATCGCAATCGCGCCGTCGTCAGCCTTAGCCGCCTCGATGCTCGGCCGCAACTTCTCAAGAAAGGCGTCGATCGCCGCCTCGAGCGCTGTGCCTGTGGCGGCGCCGTCGCCCGGCGCCATCGTCACGAGCACGGTGCCCGCCCCGCCGAGCTTCTTGGCGACGGCAAACTCCTCGGCGAGCCGAAACGGGCCCACCATGTACGACGCGATGCCGCCGAGCCTCACGCCCGCGGCGGCGAGCAATTCGCGCACCTTCCCTGCGCCGAGCGAATCGACCTCTTCCCGCTGTGTGCCATGCGGCTTTGGCCAGAGGTCGATCATGCCGGCGCCGGTCTTCGCCACCTCGGGGAGGATGTCGGCCAGCGGAAACGTGCCGTACAGCGCCGACGAGAGAATCCAGTTCGGCCGCCACGGTTCGGCCGCCCTCGCCACGCGGCCGCAGGCGGCCGCCGCCGTGGCCAGCGACGCCTCGGCCAGAAACGCCCGGCGGCTCGCCGCACGCCCCGGGAACGATGCGCCTTCCCTCATGCCCGCACCTCGAAGCCGGGCCGCTGCGGTCGGGAGAGAAGAGCGTCGGCCTCCGGGTCGGACAGAAACCGCTCGGCCTGTGGATCCCACCGGAGCGGACGGCCGAGCCGGCAGGAGATGTTGCCGAGGTGGCAGATCGACGCGCTGCGGTGGCCGCTCTCGATGTCGGCGATCGGCTGCCTCCGCGAGGTGATGCAATCGAAGAAGTTGCCCATGTGGTTCACGATCGCGTCGATCTTACCGGCCCGCTCGGCCCGCGAGTGGTCGTCGAAGTCGTAGAGCATGAACGACTCGCGCGGTAGCGGCCGGTCGCGGAGGTCCTCGACCGGTCTGCCGGACAGATTCTCACGGTTCACGAAGATCCGCCCCTCGCTGCCGGTGAAGAGGATGCCGTTGCGGCCGGTGTCCGACACCATCATCTCCACGTCGTTTGCAAACCGGTAGCGGATGGAATACTCCACGGGCACGTCGTAGCCGCCGGGCGTGTCGGGATACCGCGCCCGCCCGTCGATCTCGACCGGGTTGCCACCGATGGCCCAGCGGGCAATGTCAATGTGGTGGGCGCCCCAGTCGGTGAGGTCACCCCCGGAGTAGGCCTGCCACCAGCGGAACTTGAAGTGGCACCGCTCCGGCACGTAGGGCACGTCGGGCGTCTGCCCCTGCCAGAGGTTCCAATCGAGCTGGGGCGGCACGGGCTCCGCGTGGAACGGCCCGCCGACCTCGTTCTTGCCGAGCACCACCTCCACCTTGCGGAGGCGGCCGATCCGCCCCTGCCGCACCATCTCCGCGGCGGTGCGGAAGCGGTGGTCGCTTCGCTGCCACGAGCCGACCTGCACGATGCGTCGGCTGGCGGCCACGGCCTTGCGGATCTGCTTCCCCTCGTCGATCGTCAGCGTGAGCGGCTTCTCGCAGTAGACGTCTTTCCCCGCCTGCACGGCGTCGATGAGCATCTTCGCGTGCCAGTGGTCGGGCGACCCGATGAGCACCACGCCAATTCGCTCGTCGTCGAGGAGGCGGCGGTAGTCCACGTGCCGATCAGACGCGGCGACGTCGGCATAAATCTCCGCCGGCGTCATCCCCACCTGTGACTGCACGTTGGGATCGATCGCGGCGAGGTCGCGCACGCGGCCGTCCACGTCGGCGAGCGCGACGATGCGGCCGTGGGCCTTCGCCTGCGCCGCGATCACCGACCCTTGGTAGCGGCAGCCGATCACGCCGATGCCGGGGCGATCGTGGGCCGACGGTCTGCCGCTTCCCGCGGATGCTGCGGCAGGGTCGCCGGCCCGCACGAGCGGCGCGGCCGCCCACGCCGATGCCGCGACCAGGAGGTCACGGCGCGAGAGCAGCGTGCGACGTTCGTTCGGGGTGGCAGGGCCAGGCATGGGCATGGGGCGTCCTCTTCGGTGGCTTCCACATTACCGCGTCATCCCGGGCCGGACGAGCCTATGAAAAGCGCGGTCGAGCACGATTCAGGTTTTGCAACGCCAGCATTCAGGTTTTGCATCGCGCTCCTGCGAGGCCGTAGTCTTGGAGCCAGCGTCCGAAGCCATCGGGGATCACGCATGTTCGTCGTTCCAGCACCGCTCGATCCCGCCGCGGCGGAGCGGGTGCCCGCATTGCCGCATCCCGGGCGGGCGACCTCCACGAAGCACGTAACGCTCCTCGTCGAGACCTCCCGCAGCTACGGCCGCGACCTCCTGCGGGGCATGCCCCGGGGGAGGCACGCGCCCGAGCCGTGGTCGCTCTTCCTGGAGCTGCGGGCGCTCGACTCCACCGTGCCGCGCTGGCTCGAGACCTGGAAGGGCGACGGCATCATCGCCCGCACGAGCTCGGCCGCGATGGCTTGGAAGATCGCGGCGACCGGCGTGCCCGGCGTCGAACTGCGCGCCTCAAAACTGCCGCATTCGCTCCCGTTCGTCGGCGTGGACAATCGGCGGATGGGCCAGCTTGTGGCCGATCACTTCCTCGCCAGCGGCCTCTCCCACTTCGCGGTGTTCGACCTCGCCACGGAAATGTATTTCGAGGAGCGGCGCGACGATTTCGTCGCGGCCCTCGCGGCCGCGGGGCATGCCTGCGAGCAGCATCATGCGATGGGCAGCGGCGAGCGGCCTGCCGACTGGGAGCGGCAGCAGGCCGACATCGCCCACTGGGTGGCCTCCCTGCCGAAGCCGGTCGGCATCCTCGCCTGCACCGACCAGCTCGGCTTCTGGTTGCTCGATGCCTGCCGCCGGGCGGGCGTGGCGGTGCCGGAGGAGGTGGCGGTGGTCGGCGTCGAGAACGACGAGACGCTCTGCGGCATGGCGCTGCCGCCACTTTCGAGTGTGGCCTTCGACGGCGAGCGGATTGGGTACGAGGCCGCGGCCCTGCTCGACCGGCTCATGCGGGGCGAGCCAACGCCCGCGGCGCCGATCCTGGTCCCTCCCCAGGGGCTCGTGGTGCGGCACTCCAGCGACGTCGTGGCCATCGCGGATCCACAGGTGGCCGCGGCGCTCCGCTACATCCGCCAGCATGCCTGCCATGGCATCGGCGTCGGCAACGTCGTGCGGCATGCCGGCCTCTCGCGAGCGGTGCTGGAGCGGCGGATGCGGGGGGCGATCGGGCGGACCCCCGGCGAGGAAATCCACCGTGTGCGGTTCGCCGAGGTGCAAAGGCTGCTCGCATCGACCGACCTCCCGCTCGCGGCGATCGCCGACCGTTGCGGCTTCGAGCACCCGCAGTACATGGCCGAGGCCTTCAAAAAGCTCTTCGGTGTCACGCCCGGCAGCTACCGCCAAGGCCGCCGCGGGTGAAAAAGAAAACTCTTTTCACGTGGTAAGAGACATTTCCGTTGTGGTGACAGACCTTTCTCCACGTGGCGACAGACCTCCGGTCTGTCGAATTTCTTAGTCACAGACCGGAGGTCTATGCCACGTTGCCCGGATATCTTGCCAGGCACCTTTTCAGTACGCTGTGGCGCGTGTGAAGAGAACCCGTTGCGATGCCGCCCATGCCTGCCGACCATGATCCCCACCGCGTGCTCGTGGTCGTCGGCGATGCCTCCGAGACGCTCGACACGCTCTATCCCTACTACCGGCTCCAGGAAGCCGGGTTCGAGCCGGTGGTGGCGGGGCCGGAGAAGCGGGTCTTCCAGATGGTGATGCACGAGGTCCGCCCCGGCTGGACGATCACCAAGGAGTGGGAGGGCTACCAGATCCGGGCCGATGTCGCCTTCGCAGACGTGGTGCCTGAACACTATCACGGCATCTTCTTCAGCGGCGGCCGCGCCCCCGAATACATCCGCTACGACGCGGATCTCGTGCGGATCACGCGGCACTTCTTCGCCGCCGGCAAGCCCGTTGCCAGCGTCTGCCACGGCGTCGAAATTCCAGCCTACGCCGGCTGCCTCGCGGGCCGGCGGATCGCGACCGTGGCGAAGTGCCGCCACGACGTCGAATCGGCCGGCGGGATATACGTCGATGCGGCCTGCGCGGTCGATGGGAATCTCGTCAGCGGCCGCACCTACCACGACAACGGCCATTACCTCGGCGCCTGGATCAAACTGCTCGAGCAGGCCGCGGCAGCGTCGCGCTGAACGGGCCCGTGTGCCACCCTCGCATGCCGCGCCGCATCACTCGGCGGCCGGCTCGGCTTCCACGACCGCCCGGCCGCGGCGCCGCGCCGACACGGTGAGGCTGCCGCCGATCAGCAGCTCCTGCTGCTCCGCCACGAGCGTGGCCGTGACCACGAACGAAGTCGCATCACCGTCGGTCGCAAGTTCACCCGCTGCCAGCCGGCCGTCGAGGTAGGGCTTGAGCCCTCCGCGGAGCGTCTTGTCGGTCGCCGGCCGCGACGTGTCGCCGATAAAGTTTCGCAGATCACCCCCCGCGATCACGTAGGCCCGCCGCGCGGCATCGAAGGGCGGCGCATCGGAGGAGAACGTCGCGGCCGTCATCCCGGCCGCGGTGTCCCGCACCACGATCCGCAGCGTCGCCCTCGGCGGTGGCACGAACGCCGCGGGCACGTGGATCGCGATCGCGTCGGCGGTGGACGAGAAGAATTCCTCGACCCGCGCCGACTCGGCTCGGCCATTGGCCCCCTTCGACACGGTGAACGTGAGGCGAAATTCGCAACCGGCTGCGAATGCCAGGTGGCACGCGTCTGCCGCCGAACGCCGCCGCGTTACAGGCACGAGCAGATGGCCGCTCACGCCATAGGGAGTGGCAAGGTGAATATCGACCACCTCGCGGTCGCTGCAGGCGATGCCGTTGCAGCCATTCGTGAAGGCGGCGGCGTGGGGCGCGGCGGGAATCACCAGTCCGGCTTCGCTGCGCGGTGCCGGAAGTGGCTCCACGGCGGCCGCGACCGTCACAGCGGTGCAAGGAGCGGTCGGGAGCGGCGGCGGCGCGAGCGTTGCCACTCCGGCAGGGATGTCGGCCTGCAGCACCTCGCGGCTGATGAGCGTGGCCGCGACGGGCTTGCCGCCCGCGACGATCACGGTGTCGTGCACGCTGAAGCCACGGCCGATGAGAAACAGCCGCGTGGTTCCCTCCGGATCGATCCCCGGCGCGCCATACCAGCCGATGAGCTCGGGGGCGAGGTCGGTGACGCCCGTATTGAAGAGCTCGAACCCGCCGGAAGTGTTCTCCACGGGGATCCGCGCGTGGAGCGTCTGCAGTGGGAGGCGGCGGTCGAGCTGCTCGACGGTGCGCAGCAGCCGGGCCACGTCGCCATCGCGGTAGCGGTGCGCCGCCCGGCTGCAGGCGGCGGCCGAATACCGCATCGCCTGCACGGACCGCGAGAGCAGCATCGTCTGCCGCATGCCCTGGTCGCCACTGCCGTGATGTGTGAGCGAGAACCAGGCAGTGCGGACATCGAGTGTCATCGCCGGCACGAACGAGGGGAGCACGACGAGAGCCGTGCACTCGCGCTGGCCCGGCTCGAGCTTGCGCTGCGCGAGGTCGGCATCGCTCGCCGGCCCGCAAAGCGTTTCGGAAAAAGCCGCCAGCGTCGAGCGCGTGGGGGGCGTCTGCACCCGCGGGTAGAATCGCCAGCCGAACGTGTCGGCGCCGTGCGAGAAGGCCACGGCCGTCTTGTTGAGGGCGACGGTGGCCATGTCGGTCTCCAGCCGACGGGCATAGCGACTCATCGTGGATGCCGAAATGCGCCCGCTGGCGAAGGCCATTGCCAACGCCACCTGCAATTCGCGCTGCCGGCTGAACGAGTCTTCCACGTTCTGCTCCGCCGACACGGGGTCGAGGGCGACCACGCGGATCGGCCAACGGGCGCGGACGTAATCATTGAAGGCCGCCCGGGCCTCGGGGGGTGGATCGGGGCCGAAGAAGGGGCCCAAGCACCCGCCGGCCACCGTTGGGCAGGCCGCGGAGCGAATGTCGTCGATCAGCCGCTCGTTCAAGAGCGCCGATTCCACGAGGATTCCCCAGGCGAGGACGGCCGTGGTCGTGGAGCAGATCGGCTTGGCTGCGAGGCGGTCGTCGCAGCAGATGCCCGCCGCGAACTCCGCGGGCGGGCCCTCGCTCTCCAGCCCGCTGCCGAACGTGGAGAAGACATGGCAGCGAAGCCGGGCCAGCTCGTCGCTGCGGCGGCCGCGCACGAGATCCGCGAGGTTCCAGGCCGGCATCTGCTCCCACAGCGGCCGCTGCCGCTCGCGGGCCAGGAAATCGCCTGCCGCCTCCAGTTCCTCGGCGAGGTAGCCGCGCACGTCGGCATATTCGATGCAGGGTCGGTTGGCTGGATGGCAGGCCAGCGCCGCGTGGGCATCGCGAATCAGGATCGCGATCTGGCGGATGCCGCTCACGTCGGCCAACTGGGAGAAGGGCAGCGGCATCCGGGCGCGACGGGTCTTCACCGCGGGCGCGGGAGAAGGCGTGAGCGTGGGGATGCGCGCGGAAAGCGATTCCATCGCCGCCACCACGCCCTGCAATTCGTCGGCCGCAACCTGATTGGCCGGGGCGTGCGGGGCAGCGGTGATCGTGGCCGCCCAGGAGAGGCAGTCGGGGTCGTTCACGCATGCGGTGAGCGGCGGGGCGATGAGATCGACGAGGTCGTTGATGACCAGCGACCGGAATGTGGTCGGCAGGAGATCGTCGCCCAGGCAGGGCTCGGCGGTGAGCGTGATTTCCGCGCCGTGGCCTGCATGCGTGCGCTTGCCAGGGATGATCGACACGGGCACCCGCACCAGCGCCAGGGCATACCCGGGCGCATCGGCCGAATCGTCGCCTTCGTTGATCCGCCGCAGTTCGTTGAGGTGGTGCAGGTAGCGGGAGAGATGGTCGAGGTGAATCTCGGGCTCGAGCGTTAAGGGCTGGCCGCCGAAGTCGAACGCCGCGGGGGCCGCCGAAAAGCCCTGTGGCCCGCCGGTGGCGGGTGGTTCGATGATGCGGCGGCGGTCGGTGGCCGCCTCCAGGGCCAACGCCATGCTGAGGAATGCCTGGTCGCTGCGCCGGATCGACGCCTGGCTGCGGTCCGCAAACAGCCCCGCCTGCTTGTGCATCTGGGCTTCGTATTCGTTGCGGTGTCGCATGAGGCGGCTTTGCCCCCACACGTCGGGCTGCTTCGCCACCACCGATCCGTAGGCATCGACATGGTGCGAGAGCCAGTCGATCTCCGCGGCCAGCCGTTCGATCGCGTCGTCGCCCACGGCGGGTGGCTGCCGCGGCACCGGGCGGTCGCGATGAACGGCCTGCAGCGGCGCTGCCAGCCCCCTGAAGAGGCGGCCCCATTCCTGGGCTTCGAGCCGCGGCGCCGCGGCCAGCACGGCCCCCAAACAGAGCACGGCCGCACGGCGAAAATGCCGTGACACAACGCTGTCGATCAAGGTGCAGACTCCTGGCGGCAAGGGCCACCCGAGGGGGCTGGCCCCCCCAGAACATCGACCGCGGCCGCAGATCGATTGACGAGAATCGCTGCCCCCGCGGGGGTCGGGCCATGTTGCCCACCTTCGCTGAGGTGGGCCGCGCGGGCGCGCTCGTCGCGGGTCGGCATAGACTGTGAAACGGACGGAAGCCCGCGCCCAAAAGCCAACAGCGAGGAGCCAGCATGATCGTCGAGCGAGTGAAATATGTGATCTGGGCCGCCGACATGGACCGGGCCGTGCGGTTCTACTGCGACCTCTTCGGCGGCCGGTTGCTCAAGCAGAATGCCGTGATCGCGGAGGTGGAGATTCTCGGCGGCGTCATCGGCATCCACTCCGGAGGCGAGGGCAAGCGAACGTGGACGGGGCTCAGCTTCCAGGTGCCCGACGTGATCGCCGGGGCGGCGGAGGTGGTAGCCGCGGGCGGGAGCCTGGCCCGCGAGCCTCAGCCCGAAGATGGCGGGCCGCCGCACCTGGCCATGTGCGTCGATCCGGAGGGCAATGAATTCATGCTGACCCGCAAGCGGCATGAGCCGCGATAGGCGGCCGCGGAAACGGCACTCGAGGGCAAGCCTGTTCAGCACCGCGGCTGCCGGATGAGTGATCCACGCCACGCGTGGGTCGGGGCTGCCCATGCCCCGTCGCCGGACGTTCGCTCCGGCCCTCCAGGCCTTCGCTCTCTCGGAGGCGACCGGCA
>JBIIIP010000082.1:0-13946 GCA_044234625.1 Pirellulales bacterium
AATTGATGGATTACGTACTGTCGCAATCCTTCCTGTGCTGATATTCCACATGGGATACGATTGGCTTCCAGGTGGTTACCTTGGCGTAGATGTATTCTTTGTAATTTCCGGATACCTCATCACGACGATTCTATTGCGAGAGATGGAGTCAGGGCTATTTTCATTCCGCCAGTTTTGGGCGCGCAGAATTCGTCGCATTCTCCCAGCTTTGATCGCGGTGTGCTTAGCTACGCTACTCGCCGCATGGGGAATTGCATTTCCGACCGATCGAATCGCCATTGGCCGACAGGCGACAGCCACGCTGCTTTCGGTGGCAAACATCTACTTTTGGCGGCAAGCCGGCGATTATTGGGGCGCGGAAGCAGAAAATTCACCTTTCTTACATGCGTGGTCCCTCGCGGTTGAAGAGCAGTTCTACCTTCTCTTTCCATTGCTGCTTTACGCAATGATCCGCTGGGCCCCTAAACAAATAGCCTTGGGATTGGTGGTAGTTATAGGCGTGAGCCTATCGCTATTTTTTTACGGAATAAACTCGCGCCCGGCAGCTGCTTTCTACCTCCTCCCCGCCCGCGCCTGGGAACTGACAACAGGCGCACTTTTGGCATTCCGTTTATATAACAATTCGTTCGGGCTGGTGCCCTCATCGCTTACAGGCCCTGTCGCCTTACTCGGACTTTCGACGATCGTGGTGTCGTATTTCCTTGTGCCCGCCTTCAGTGTGTGGGCGATCGGACCCGTTGTCGGCACCTCTCTGGTAATCGCGTGTGGAAAACAAGGCTTCGTCGGCGCACTATTGGGTAACCGTTGGGCTGCTGGGATCGGGCGAGTGTCTTACTCGTTATACCTGTGGCATTGGCCGGTCATTGTCTTGGGACGCTACATCACCCCCCAGCCACCGGGGCTTCTGCTCGTGGCCTTTTTTGTAGCAGCAGCCCTTGCATCATATTTTCTCATAGAGTCGCCGCTTCGACGGCGGCCGAGAACGATCCCCGCGATCTCTTTTGCCTTCGCGTGCTGCCTCGGTCTCGCCGTTGCATCGACTATCTCAGGTCAAAAGACCTTTGATTTCTCGCAATTCGATACCCTGCCCGAATACTCCACGGCTTACGACCTCCATCCGCGGCCGGAGCCCCTCGATACTTGGGGCACCAATCATCCGAATGCTATCGCTCAGGCGCCGCTTGCTCCCCCAGCGGCTTACCGAGACGAAGGGCTCGTGGTAAGAGCGGGCGAAGGCCCGCCTCGGGTCGTCGTCCTCGGCGATTCCCACGGACTGATGTGGGCACACGCGATTCGGTTGGCTTGCGAGGAAATGTCTATCCAAGTCGCATTCTATTGCATTGCGGGCGTGAGTCCGTTTATCGACTTTCCGCCCAGTCGACATCAATTCACGCCAGTTTTAACAGCCGAAGAAAAATATGAGTTCGACGTCGCGCGCATTGCCCATATCGAACGATGGAAGCCGGCGCTCGTGTTCGTATGCGCCCGCTGGTCGAAGGTAAAGCCCCACACGGCCGACCCGCTTCTTGCCTTCCTGCAGCAGCACGCGAAACACACAGTACTGATTGAGCAACCACCTGAACTCATGTTTGCGGTCAGAAATGGGGTCGCAGCGCTTGCCGCATTCAAAGGGGTTCTTCCACGGGAAGGCGTGAAGCAGTTTCTCCCGGAAGGCAACAAGCGGGCGTACGAGGCAGGCCGAGCTGTAATGTCGTTCTCAGCTTCGCGATATCGCACCTGTATGGTCATGCCGACGCGCGACTTGTATGCCAATGGCCATGAGGTCTGCTTTCTCGATGGCAGATCACTCCTGTATCTCGATGACAACCATCAAACAACAAAGGGAACCTTGTTCGCACTTCCGCGTATCCGCGAATTGATTGCCGCTCTCGTTGAAGACAACGCTTACCCCGCCCCCCCCGCCGTGGCTCCTTCTGCGCTTCAATCGGCACGGCAGTGACGGTAACGTACTCGCGGCGTCTCGAACTCCGGAAAAACCTCCTATCCTCATTCGACTTGGCACTACCAAGCCACGCTAGGCACACAATGCACGCATGCACTGCTCCGGGGTTCGCTCCCCAGCAGCCTTTTGAGAAGCCTCACTCTGGCGGGAAGTCTGAGATGCGGCTTTTGACACTTTCATAAAGTCGTGATAGTAGTGCGATCCACATATGAACCGCCCTGCCTACGTTACCGCCTTCGATAAAGCAACACCTCTTCTGTAAATCGCGGTTTTCCGAGGTGGGGCATCTGACTTCCATATTCAGGCAGGCACGTTCGGTTGCCCAATCGTCGCTAATCTCGGAGAGGACGGCGGAGGCGAGTCTCAGGAGGGGGCTTCGCTCGGGAACAGCGTGGCGACCCACGTCCGGCGTTTGATCTCCTTGTTGAGCCGCTCAAGCCCGTTGGTCGTGCAAAGCCGCCGCCGGTGGGCGGCGGGCACCAGGAGGATGGTGAGGGCCTCGGGGACGTTCTCCTCGAGCCAGGCGGCGAGGTTGAGGAGCGGTTTTCTGGTAGCGGGCGACGACGTCGCGGAGTCGACGTTCGGCCTCGGCAGGCTCGTCGGCGTCGAAGACACGGCGGATGTCGCCAGCGACCTCCGCCCGCATGGTGATCTTCGGCACATGAGCCATGGCGTTTTGCATGAGATGGAACTGGCAGCGTTGCCAGGGCACTCCGGTGAGGACGGCCTGCCGAGCGGCCTTGAGCCCGACATGGTCGTCGCTGACGACGAGCTTGATACCACGCATGCCCCGATCGACGAGGCTCTGAAGGAAGGATCGCCAGTGCGTCTCGGCTTCGGACAGCTGCACGCTGCAGCCGAGGATGGTGCGCTTGCCCTCTGGGCCGATCCCGATCGCCGTGAGGAGGGCACAGGGCACGATCGCCCCGTCGTGACGGACCTTTTCGTAGCGGGCGTCAAGGATGAGGTAGGTGATCTCGCCGATTGGCCGGTTCCGCCAGGCAGCGCCCGGGGGTGGAACGGCCGCCCGTTCTCGTCGCGGTAGCCGCGCGTCTGCGGGATCCTCAGGTCGACCCGGCCGACACGGGTCTTGAGGGTCTTCGACTTGAATCCGTTGGCGTAGCCCTAACGGTCGCCAGTTCGCTGATGAGACTCGGCTTGGAGCACCTGCTCGCGCTCGATCTGCATGGCGTGATTCATGAGCGTCGCGAGGGCAGAGGCCATGGCAGTTGGGCCGTGCTCGATGAGCAGGGCCGTGAGGTCGTCGATCGCCGGACATTCATCTTGGTGGTTCATCGCAGGTTTCTTCTTGGTGGCTTATGACACTTCCAAGAAAACCTCGATGACCCACCTCTTCAACTCGTGTCGCCGTCTGGTGGCCGCCCTCGTCTCGCTTCGCTCGACTCGGTCAGCCATACAACGGCGATTTACAGAAAGAATGTTGCAGTAAGCTAGTGTGCCACCGCCACTTAGATATGGTACGTTTTGCACGTTGGTTTTGCCTGCCTAATGATGTTCCCGAGACACGAGGTCAGCGCGTCACAACCTCAAAACCATTTGCCTTAGATCCCCCGAGATTACACAGATGAGAAACTGCAGCGTCTGCTTGGCAACAGGCCGGAAACAGGTCGGCGAACAGTTAGGCTGGACGATATGGGAGTGTTCTCGCTGTGCATTTCACTACGCGACACCGGGGGCAACCGCTAAGCAACCCGACTATTCAGAGAATTACTTCGATGCTTTCATTTGTCGCGATGACAGCGAAGAGTGGCGACGATTCTACAAAGGGACTCTCGACACCATTCGGCGAAACGCTCCCGGCCTTCGGCTTCTGGACGCTGGAAGCGGTGCAAGTAGATTCGGACCGACTGCGGGCCAAGAGGGGTGGCACGTTACCGCAGTCGATGGGTCATCCGCAGCCATCAAATACCTCAATCAGAACTTCGACATCCGCGCTGAAGTAGCTGATTTGAACAAACGGCACGCCTTGGTCACCTCACTTGGCGAAGATTGCAAATTCGATGCTGTGAATTCTTTTCATGTGATCGAACATCTGGCAAATCCAGACGCATACTTGGCGGGAATTTATGATTGCCTCGTTCCCAGCGGATGTTTGCATCTTGGGCTTCCGATATACCCATGGCATCGAGTCCGATTTCACGAGGCCCTTTTTCGCCTTGGAGTTGCGAACCACCACTTTAATCTCGGAATTCCTGACCATATTGCGTTTTTCGACACCCGCACGATAAGGCTGCTTCTCAAGCGAATTGGCTTTCGCGTACAAAGCGTAGAGAGATCAGCGTACACTTCGATCTACGAAATCGCACGGGGCTGGTCGTCTTGTGGCGCTCTTCGCCGTACGGCGAGGGGGCTTATCCGATCTATCGCGCCGCTGTCATCACGAGTTGGATTCTTCAACCACATCATTATTCTCGCAAAGAAGGGGTGACTATTCATTTTTTGATACGGCCGGCAGATTGACAGCTTGGTCAAATAAGCGATTGTTCTTGCCATGCCAAGCTATGGGAGTTGACCACGGGTTACGAACGCGGCGTAAGACGCTCAGAAGCCCGATAAAATTAAGCGCCTTATGCGTCCCACTTCGGTCCGTCCATCTCGTCCCACCGTACCCGGCCCGTTATCTGAACGCGTAGCAGTCGGCCTGCTCTGTTTAGGGGCCCTGGCCGGGCCGCTCTTGCTGGGTTCCACGGGGCCTTGGGCCCGGCTGGGGCTTGAAGCCATCATGGCGGTTGCCGCCTCGCTTTGGGCGGCCTCCAGCTCCCGCCATTCCCGCAAATTGCTCCTTCCCCTGGCCGTTGCGGGGCTTTTCCTGTTCCAGCTCGTGCCGTTGCCGGACAGCGTTCTCGTGAACCTCGCCCCCGTTTCCGCTGGCCGCTGGAAAGTGGCCCGCGAAGGAATGGCGGCTGCTTGGGCACCTATCGCGCTCGACCCAGGAGCAACCGCCGCGGCGATTCGGCGACTGCTTCTCGGGCTGGCCACAATCGCTGCCGTGGCGGATCTCGGCCGAACTCCTGTCTACCGCCGCTGGTTTTACACGGCGCTTGCCGCCTCCGCCGGCCTCATCTGGGCTGCTGGGATCGCGTTTCCCATCGACCCCGAAAATCGGACGGTGATGGGCATCTTTAATCTCCAGGGGCCGATCCATTTTTGGAAAACCCCCGAACGCGCTCCGGTGCAGACCTCCGGCGTCGGGTATCTCGATTGGGTGACCGTCGGAGATCAGCGGTATCAAGCCGACGACCCCATTAATGGAGATGGGTTTGGGTCGTATATCTACAGCAATCACTTCGCCAACGCGCTGTGCCTCACGCTGCCTTTCGCGTGGGCTCTTTGGATGATGATCTCCGCCCGGCGGAAACTGCCGAATGCCGTTCGGTTTGCCGTGCTTCTCGCTTCAATGGCGATTGCGGGCTGGACGACCGGAGGAATGGCGCACTCGCGGGCCGGAACAGCATCGCTGGCGTTTGCGGCGGTCGCGTATGGGGCGCTCATTGCCCATTCACGGGTGGTCAGGTGGCTAGCGGGGGGCGCGGCCGTGGCGATTTCCCTCGGGCTGATCGTTTTTGTGGCCGTGCTTCAAGGGCCGCTGGTGGGCCTGCTCGGGCTTTTGTCGCAGCCGCTCCAGGAGCAATTCGCGCCGGTCCTGGCCAATACCCGAATCGTGGCAGCCCAGATGGCGGGACGAATGTTTCTGGCGTCGCCTCTCTTCGGCACCGGGCTCGGCAGTTATGGCGATCTTTATGCAGTGCTGCAGCGGAGCGACAACACGCTCTATTTCGCCCACAACGACTACGCGCAACTGCTCGCGGAATCCGGCCTGCTCGGCTTGGGCCTGCTCGGCGCGGCCGCTTGGGTACTCGGCAACCGATTTTGGTGGTTTTGCCGCACGCGAGGCCCGGGCAGCCGAACGATCGACGCGGGGGCGTGGGCCGCAGTTGCAGGCGCTATGGCCCATTCCGTCTTTGACTGGAACATGCACGCACCCGCCAACGCGTTTCTCGCCTGCATCGTCGCGGGCTTGGCGTTGTCGAGCGTCGCGGTCAGTGGCAACGTCAATCCGGCTGCCCCCAATCCGCGAGCCCGAATCGCAGCGGCAATCCTTTTTTCCTCGTGCTGCCTGGCCGTCGTGCCGCTGCTGGCCCGCGACGCATGGACTGCCGACACCCTCGATGCCTTGCGGCGTGCCAACACCGCCGCCCGACTGGCAATACTCAAGGCCGATGCGCCTTCAGCGGCGCCGCGGCTCACCGCCGCGATCGCCCGCGGTGACCAGGCCGCCCGGTTCGATCCTGGCAGCTGGCAACTATCCGTATTGCTCGGGCAGGCCAACCTCCACCTGGCAACTGAGCCAATGCCCATCGCAAACGCCAAGGCCCACCGCGCTGCAGCCGATCAATGGTTCAAAGCGGCCCGCCGCAAGAGCGCCACCACCCGCGGCCTGGCAGAGTCGCCGCCCGCCCCGAAGCGATAAGGGCCATTCGCAAGATCCCTGTCGACGAGTTCGGCTACGCTCCATCGCGGGGCTATCATCGACACGATGAACATTCTTCATGTCGTTGCCGGACTGCCACCGACCGGGGGAGGGATCGCGGAAACCGTGCCGCGGCTCGCAGCAGCAACCGCTCGGCTCGGGCATCGCGTGACGATCGCGACCATCGCTGGCAACGATACGCCGACCGCGGCAGCCGATGCGGCAGCGGCCGCGGGCGTGGAGATCATGAGGTTTCACCCATCGGCACCGCACTTTCTCTATTTTTCCCGGGAGATGAGCCGCCGCTTGCCTGAGCTCGTGGCCCGCGCGGATGTCGTGCACGTGCACTCGCAGTGGACCTTTCCGGTATGGTGGGCTGCACAGTGCGCGATAGAGGCCGGGAAGCCTTTCGTGATGTCGCCGCATGGCTGCCTCGCCCCCGTGGCCCTCACCCGCTCGGCGTGGAAGAAGCGCCTGGCTGGTCTCTTAGACAGGCGTTGTCTGCGGCAGGCCGCGGCGATCCACGCAACCAGCGATGCCGAAAGGCAGTGGATCGAGCACTATCTCGGCAGCCATCCGCGAATCGACGTGATTCCCAATGGAGTGGACGTCCTGGGCCCAAAGCCGCCGCCAGAGCCGGGGAACAGAACACGACGGGCCCTTTTTCTTGGCCGCTTGCACCCGATAAAGGGGCTCGACCTGCTGCTCGAGGCTTGGGGGATTGCCAACCGCGATGCTACCGCAAGCAACGCCTGGGAACTCGTAATCGCCGGCCCAGACGAACAGGGGACGCAAACACTCCTTGAGCGGCAGGCTCGGCGGCTGGGGCTTTCGACCGTGCGATTCGCAGGCCCGGTCTACGGCCACGACAAGGCACGGGCCTTCAGGGATGCAGACATCGTCTTGGTTCCGTCTCGCAGCGAGAGCTTCGGCATCGTGGTGGCCGAGGCACTTGCTGCCGGAGTGCCGGTGATCACGACGAAAGCCGCGCCGTGGGGCGAAATCCAGGGATCATGCGGCTGGTGGGTGGACGTGGCGGCCGAGCCGATCGGGCGGGCGCTCGCGGAGGCCATGCGGCTTACCGATGACCAACGCGCAGCCATGGGGGCCCGAGGGCGATCGCTCGTCGAGTCAAAGTATGAGTGGGCGATCGTGGCGCGAGCGATGGAGCAACTCTACCGGGAGGTGGCAGGAGCCGGGTGATCGGCAGAAGCCTGCATCGCTCGGCGGAATCGACGGATGAGGAAAGCCGCAATCGGTGCAGCGCTCACGCCCGCGATTCCAAGCTCTCTTGCATTGCCTCCGCATTCGAGAGGCTGCTGCCCAACACCACGAGCGCGAGCGGCCGCGACCAATGCAACGACTGTTCGTTGCGCAGGAACGACTGCCACACATCCCGCACGCCCGCTCCCTCCATGAAGTCGAGCGCGGCCACTCTCCTGATTGCAGCATCGCATGAATCACGCATCGCCCCCCGCATCCACTCACCGATCGGAAGCGTGAATCCGGTCTTCGGGCGGCTCGCAATCGCGTGCGGTAGCACCCCCTTGGCCGCCTCTCGTAAAAGCGCTTTCGCGGCGCTCCTGCCAGGCTGCTTCACACTCCCCGGAAGTGACGCCACGTAATTCACCAACGGCAAGTCGAGGAATGGAACACGGACCTCGAGCGAATGTCGCATGCTGTTGGTGTCGGTGTCGCGGAGGAGCGTGTTTCGCATATAGCGCTCGGCCTCGACTCGGGCCACGACGTTGAAGGGGTCGACGCCCACGGGCGAAGGAACGGCGGATGTGACGGGGTCGAGGTAATTCGTTCGCATCTTCGCCTTGGAGGCCCGAAGGCCCATCGCGACGAGCCGCTTGTTGGAGAGCGTCCGCCGCAACCCGCAGGCAACGCTCTCGATCGACGGATCACCGGTGATGATGTCGAGAAGTTTTTCGGAGGCACCCTCCCGACCCGTCAGCAGCGAGATGCCTGCGGCCGCCCCGGCTCGCAGTGACGGCGGAATAAGGGCCAGGGATCGGAGGATGCCGGAGATTTCGGGCGCGCGGCTGAACGTCGAATAACCGCCGAAGAGCTCGTCGGCACCGAGGCCGGAGAGGCCCACGACCACGCCCTCTTTGGCGAGCCGGCGGCTCACGACGTAGGTGTTGAAGCCGTCGACGCTGGGGCTATCCATCGACGCGAGCCAATCATGCCACTTTTCGGGCAGGTTGGCCACGTCGAGCTCCACGGCCACGTGGTTCACGCCCAGCAACTTGGCCGTGGCGGCGGCGAGGGCGACTTCGTCTTCTCCATGAATCCTGCCAACGCCGACTGTGAAGGCCGTCACACGCGGAGTGTATTCGCGGGCATAGGAGGCGATGACCGTGCTGTCGATGCCGGCGGAGAGAAACACGCCCACGGGCACGTCGGCCACGAGATGCTTGAGCACGGAGGCCTTGAGCAGCTGCCGCACCTGCTCCGCAGCAAGCTCAGGATCGTCGCGGATGATCTCGGTCGGAAACGACCAGTATCGCTGCGGCTCCGGCAGGACATGGCCTTCCGTAACACGGGCGTCGATCCATTGCGAGGCGCCTGCGGGAAACGAACGGATGTGCGAATAGATCGTGCGCGGAGCCTGCACCGCGCCATAGGCGAGCATCCCCGCGATGCCGCCGACATCGAGGTCGGCGGACACGAGGCCCGAGGCAAGGAGCGGCTGAATCTGGCTGGCGAACACGAAGCGATCGGGCAACAGGGCCGTATAGAGCGGCTTGATGCCCAAGGGATCGCGGGCCAGAAGAATCCGGCGGGAACGGGCTTCATAGAAGGCCAGGGCATACATGCCCTCGAGTTTTTCAAGCGCTCTTTCGCCCCATGTCGACAAGGACTTGAGCAACACCTCCGAGTCGCCCGTGCTTTCAAACACCTGGCCCTCAGACTCGAGCTGCCGGCGCAGCGAGCGGAAGTTGTAGATTTCGCCATTGAACGCGAGGCAGTCGCCGGTGGCGGGATTCACCATCGGCTGATGGCCGGCGGGAGTCAGATCGAGGATCGAGAGCCGGCGGAAGCCGAAGCCGGCCACGGGGCCGTTCTCACCGCCCAGCGGCAGCTCGGCGTAGCCCTCGTCATTGGGGCCACGATGAATCATCGCGGTCATCATTCGCCGCACGGCAGGCGCCACCCGCGGGCGGTCGGCGCTCACCGCACCACATATACCACACATGAGGGGTATACTAACCTATAAAGAGGCCATGTTCCGCGGCGGCTTTTGGCAGAACGAAACAGGGCTGGGGTGCGCAGCCTTGCCCGAATCAAGACGTCCGTGAACGCGGGGCGGCACTAAGCCGCCCTCCAAGTGCCATCCGACGACTTACGCGCGGAAGGATGGCGGGCGCAGCAACTCGAGCGGGTGCCCAGCAAGAGCATGGCAACACCGAGGAGCCGCAAAGAGGGGACGATGCATTTCGTCGTGAGTGATCGAGTCGATGACCGCAGCCGTCAGATCCTGCTCCGACGCGAACAAAGTTGGCCGCTCGCTCCGATGCCGCGGGGCACGCGGCTGCCGTTTATCGTGGGGAAAACGCCGCACGGCGAGAATCTCAGCGGCAGCGGCCAGTTCGGGCCCCGTAGTCACGAAACCACTGATAGCCAGCCTCGAAAAATGGATCTCTCCGGCACTAAAGGGAGAGCGAGTGCCGGCCACGACAGATTCATCTACAGAGGCCCTCAGACAACAAACCACCCCCGCACCGCACACAATCGCGGAGATCAGGCACAAACCGCGTTGATACGATGAGATCAAGAACGCCCCTCTGAAGGGGAAGAGTATTCCTGCCCGCTTAAAAGATCAAAAAAACTGATGATTTTTTCAGGTTTGCACGGTTGCTTGGAAATTTGGCCCGCCAGGAGCAGGACGAGGCCGCGATTCAAGCTCACTTTACCGAGTAATTGAATTTTTCCACCGCCCCCTTGACCCCCATGTGGGGCATGGGTAATCTTTCGGTGTGGGAGCGGCTTGGCCGCACTTTGACCGGGGATTTCCAGGGAAACGCTACTGACCGAGCGAGCAACCTGCGGTGTGTCGCCTCTGGCGACGCGGCTGCGTGTGTTTCGGTGAGTGGCCCTTTCCTTTCTTCTGCCCCCGCTGCCCCACACTCTCGCTGCGTGCCCCCCGCGACTGCCTCGGTGCGCTCGCCCGGTTTCGAGGACCAGGGCCATGAAACGAGCGACATTGGCGGCAGCGATGATGATCTGGTTGGCATCGGTCGCCTCGGCGACCGCCGGCACGGTCGTGCGGTTCACGATCAGCGGAGCATCGTTCGACGTCGAACTCTACGACGAGACGACGCCCGCCACGGTGGAAAACTTCCTCGAGTACGTGAGCGCAGGCCTCTACGAGGGAAGCGTGATCCACCGCAGCGAGCCAGGCTTTATCTGGCAGGGAGGCGGTTACTACCTCGATGGTGATCCCGTGCAAGCCGTGCCGATTGCCACTTTGTCGCCCGTGGTGAATGAGCCTGTGCACTCCAACATCCGCGGCACGATCGCCATGGCGAAAATAGACGGTTACCCGAATAGCGCGACGAGTCAGTGGTTTTTCAACCTGGCCGACAACTCGGCAAACCTGGATTCCGCGAACGGCGGATTCACCGTGTTTGGCCATGTGCTGGGGAACGGCATGGCTACGCTCGATCTCTTGAGCGCCTTTCCCGTGGACGACTTCTCCCCGTATCTCGGGCCGTACGGCGCCGCCTTCACAAACACGCCGTACTACCAGCTTGAAGAAAGCGAGGATCGCTACCCGCTGGTGGTGCAGGGGATCGCCGTGGTGCCGGTGCCGGAGCCATCCACCTGGGCTCTGGCCGCAGCAGGGCTGGCGATGGTGGCCCTCCGCCGTCGACGTAAGATGTGAGCATGCCTCGCCGGCCCTTTTTTGCCGTGGTTGCCCTCCTTCTCACCGGCCTCACCGGCACCTTCGCCCCTGCGGCCGAACCATCGCTCGAGGCGCTGGGCATGTTCGAAATGCCCGATACCGTCGCCGGGCCGAATGACACGAAGATCCCGCTGGTGGGGTTGAGCGGCATCACCTGGCTCGGCGAAAGCACCTGGGCCGCCGTGCTCGATAACAGCGACCTGATGATCACGTTCACGCTCGATTTGAGCGCGGACGGCAAGCCGCTCGGCGTGTCGGGCATCGAACTCAAGAAGATCGCCGCACGACACGACTACGAAGACATCGCCCCCTGCCCGCCCGCGCTCCAAAAGCGGATCTCCGGCAGGCTAGAGAAGCGCGGCCTGCCAGCCCCGGGCCGCTGCGTGCTCATCTGCGACGAAGACACGCCTGCCATCCGCGGCATGGCGATCGCCGACGGCCGGCTCCTCGGCGCGGTGCCCCTGCCCGAGATCGTGAAGAGGTGTCGCCCCAACAAAGGGCTCGAGTCGCTCAGCGTGGAGCCGGACGGCAGCCGGATCTGGACGGCCAACGAGGAGGCGTTTGCCACCGATGGACCGGAATCGGGCCGGTCGCACGGCACCGTCATCCGCCTGATCGCAATCCCCACGCCACGCGACAGCACCACACAGGCCGCAGCCGACAGCACCCCGCCGGATGCGGCGCAGTTTGCCTACCAAGTCGATCCGCCGCATGAAATGGTGGCGATCGACGGGCAGATGCCGCTCTCCGGCGTGTCGGCGCTTGCCGCCCTGGGGGGCGGCAAACTGCTCGTGCTCGAGCGATCCGGCGGCGTAGGGCTGCCCCCTTTCGAAAACCGGATCTACCTCGTCGATACGGCAGGCGGGCAGGACGTGTCGGGCGTGGAATCGCTGGCCACCACGAAGGCGGAGCCGCTGAAAAAGAAGCTGCTCTGGAAGGATTCCCTCGGCTGCAATGTCGAGGGGCTCGCCCTCGGGCCGGACGTGAAAGGCGGACGGGCGGTGGTGGGAATCGCCGACAACGGGCACGTGGGCGGCAAGACGCCGCTCGTGTTTCTGCGGATCAAGTGACCGGGGGCGGGGGAGGCATTCGACAGACCGGAGGTCTGTCGCCACGGGGTGGAGGCGCGCGCCGCACGCTGTCGCCACGGCGTGGCTTTCTCAACAGACCGGAGGTCTGTTGCCACGGTAGGGAGGCGCGCGCCACGCTGTTACCACCTTGCCAGTGCGTTTCCGCGGCAAGAATGCGGCAGGCTGCGATTCCCCAGCATGAGTTGCTACAGTTCCTCGCATGAGTCGCCCCGAACCCGTTGAGCACCCCCTCTCCATCTGGATCGTCAACCCGTTCGACGACATCCCCGGCGAAGGCCTGCCGCCACTCCGCTCCTGGACGCTGGCCAGGATCCTCGCTGCCCGCGGCCACGACGTGACCTGGTGGACCGCCACCTGGAGCCACCGCCGCAAGAAGATCCGCACCCCGCCGATCGGCATCCGCGAAGACGAGGGCTTCGCCGTGCGGCTCGTCGCCGTGCGGCCCTATGAAAAAAACGTGTCGCTGGCCCGGCTCGGCAGCCACCGCGACTTCGGCCGCACGTTCGAACGCCTCGCCAACGAATCGATCGCCTCCGGCCAACTCGAACGGCCCGACCTGATCCTCGCCAGCCTGCCCCCGCTCGACAGCCCCGAAGCGGCCGTGCGGCTCGCGCATCGCCTCGATGCGGAACTGGTCGTTGACCTCATCGACCTGTGGCCGGAAACCTTCGAGCGGCTCCTGCCCCTGCCCGCCTGGCTGCGAAAAATCGCTCTCCCGTTCCTCGTGCGGTCGATGCGCAACCGCCGCAACGCCCTGATCACCGCCGCCGACGCGGTGACGGCCGTGAGCGAAACCTATCTCGACGCCGTCGGCCTCACCCTGCCCGCCGGCTGCCTGCCCGCCGACACGCCCACGCATGTGTGCCCGCTGGGAGCATATGTGCAGGAGTTTGCGGCGGTGCCCCGGCCACTGCCGAACGACAAGACGGAAGCCGGCAGCGCGGCCCAGCCCAGCTTGCAGTGCGTGTATTCCGGATCCCTCGAGACGGGCCAGGATGTCGAGACGATCGTCGGCGCCGCCCGGCAGCTCTCGAGCGCCGGCACGAGCGTGACGATCCACGTGGCAGGCACGGGGATGCTCGAGCCGAAGCTGCGGGCCGCCGCGGCCGCCGCCACGGGCTCGTGCACGATCACCATGCACGGCCTCCTCGATCGCACGGCCTACGTGCGGCTCCTGGCGGCGTGCGACGTGGGGCTCGTGCTCGTGAAGCCGGAGACCCGGGTCATGGTGCCCGGCAAGGCCTGCGACTACGCGGCCGCGGGGCTGGCGCTCGTGAACTCGCTGCCGGGTGAACTGGAGCGACTGATCGCCGACGCGAGCGCGGGCATGCAATACACGGCGGGTGATCCGGCATCGCTGGCCCGGGCCATCAAGACGTTTGCCGACGATCGGCGGCTGCTCGTCGACTGCCGCCGCGCCGCCCGCCGCCTCGCGGAGGGGGCTTTCGATCGGGAAAGGCTCTACAACGCCTTCGCCGACTGGCT